>NZ_JBSFLQ010000037.1:0-83281 GCF_053599115.1 Streptomyces sp. NPDC001020
TGTCGCAATCCACACCAGGCCAGAAGGCCCTCACCTATTTCAAGATCGATCAGTGGTGAGCCCTGTCACCGTCCACAACCTCCCGGGGCAGAACAGCTAGTACTCCAGCCCTAGATCGTGACTGGCTGGAGTTGGCTCATGTTCTCCGGGGCTTGCGCGGCTTGGCCCAGTTGCCGTGTGGTCGGTTTCGTTCCCGGGCCAGCATTGCGGCGTCGAACTCGACCTTGGTGGTGACCGTTCGTGGTTCGGGTTCGAGAACGGCTGCAGTTGATCGCCACGGGACGGCCGAGGCCCAGCCGACGAGGGGCATGGTCTCGTTGTAGTGGGGGGCGAACTGCGTGGTGATGAGGGCTGGCATCTGGTAATTCAGGTCGCGCGCGTGCTCGATGAACGCCTTGGGGAGCAGGACGTGGTGCGTTTCCACGTAGTGTGGGAAGTCTTGGCGCCAGAGCCAGGTGCCGTCGGTGACCAGCGATGAGCAGCCCGCGGAGTGGCGGTGCGCGCTCCCGGTGATGACGTCACGGCCCCCTTCCATGACGTCGATGAGGATGTGGCCGGCATCCAGGTAGGCCACCAGGTCCGCCTCATCCGGCTCTCCGACGGGCTGGACGGCATCGCGTAGGGATCCGTTCGGCTGGCCGGGACGGTTGTCGAGTTCGTCGTAGAAACCCAGCAATCCCAGCACCACATCTCCCTCCACGACGGGTCTTCCATCCCGCTGGCACCCATGCGCGCGGCCACCGCTGATCATCGGTGTGTGAAGACTAACGATGCTCGGAGATCAACGCCGACCTCATCGAGCAGTACACCTGGGGGCAAGTCACCCACCTTCTGAGCGAACCGGAAAAACTGGAACGCGTCGCCGAAGACCTGCTCGGGTTTGCGGGCAGCACGCAGGAAGCGCATGAAGACCGGATCGCGGAACTTGAACGAAAGATCGGGGTCCAGTCCTCCGCCCTCAACACTGTGCGCGCGTCGGCCGCAGTTGAGGCCGAAGCATTGGGTATGGAGCCCGGCGAGTCTCAAAAGCACGTGGCGGAGGCCACCGCCCCGATCCTCAAGGAAATCAAGCACCTGCGCGGGCTCCTGACCGAAGCCAAGGACTGGATGGAAGAAAGCCAGGCAGCGGTTCAGCGCAGCAAGGACCTGTCGCGCCTGGCCGTGATGGCGCGGTCCTCGATGCCCACAATGGATATCGAGGATCAGTTGGAAGTCCTCGCGCTGCTGCGTATCAAGGTCGAGATTCGCAGCGCTGTGCCGACGCTGAAGCACGGGAACCCGTGCCCGGTGCGGGCGTGGTTTTCCGAGACGGGCCGGCGAGTACCTGTGGAAGCCCGACGAAGCGTGGGAGAAGATTCGCCCGCTCATCGTGAAGACCGGACGGGGGCACGGAAAGAAGACCGCGTACGACCCGCGGCAGGCGCTGGAGGCGATGCTGTGGAAGGCGCGGAATCACGCGACATGGGAGCGGGCCACCGAGTCCATGGGGCGATCAGGGAAGTCTCTGAGCCCGCGGTTCAACACGTGGGTCGCTGAGGGCGTCTGGGCACAGATCATGGACCTCTTGGACGGAGTGGAGAGCGTGGAGTTGCCGCCGCCGCCCTCCCGAGTTCTGCCAGACCTGCTGGTCACAGGCGAGATCGACCCCCGCCTCCTTCTCAAGGAGAGCGATATCGCTGATCATGCAGTCCCGTCGAGTACCACCATGAGTTGGCAGGCCACGATGACGGCGAGTGCGATGCCCGGGTGCCCTTCCCGGCGTGCGACTGCCGGCTTCTGATCTTGGAGTAACGGAGAGGTTGTCCCTATGGTTCCCCCACAAGTGCATTAGTGAACGGCAGCGTTCACTGTCACGCCTCACGGTAATGAGTCCCCGTCAGTGAACGCAAGCGTTCACTGAACTTGTTGCCGTGTGACGTCGACCAACCGCTCGCCCCTTTCCCGGAATACCCGCTTCCCCATGCTCAACGGGAGTTATACAGATGGCTACTTCGCCCTGGACGGCCGACTCCGCGCAGCCGGTCTCGCCACGCCGACGTGGTGCTGTGCTTGAACGTGCGATCCTCGATGCCACGCTGGAGCAACTCAGCACGATCGGCTGGAACGGACTCACCATGGAGGGCGTCGCGGCGAGCGCCCAGACTGGCAAGGCTGCGGTGTACCGCCGCTGGTCGTCCAAGGAGGACCTGGTCGCGGACGCGCTCCAGGCCGGGCTGCCGCGCTTCGATCAGGTGCCCGACTTCGGGAGTGTGCGCGAGGATCTGCTGGCGCTGTGTCGGCAGGCGCGTGACGCGATGTACTCGGGTCCTGGTCTCGCGTTTCGCTCAGTGATTCACGAATGCGACACCATGCAGGCCGAACGCTTTCATACCGTGATCTACGAGGGCCTCATCGGGCCGATCACAAAGCTGCTGTGCGAGGTCGTCGTCCGTGGGATCGAGCGGGGTGAGGTGCGGAGCGACGCCGCGAACGGGTATGTCTTCGACGCCATCCCGGCGATGATGATGTATCGCGCAAAGATGAACGACTGCGAATGGGGTGAGCAGGATCTCGAGGGGATGATCGATCAACTGATGGTTCCGCTGCTACGGCCGGAGCGCGGCTGATCCGCGCCTTCGAGGTCGTGCGGACCCGGCGGTGGTGGCAGTGTGGCCGTGTTCGCGGACGGGTCGCCGAGGGGTGCCCGGCCGTCAGGGGAAACCGGGGTGTCGCCCGGGGATCCCGGCGGCGTACGCTAAGGGCGCCATGCCGTACGAACCCCCTACTCACACCGTCGAGCGCTCCCTCCGCGCCACGACCGGAGCGAAGATCATCGCCGGTGTCGACGAGGTGGGGCGCGGAGCGTGGGCCGGCCCGGTCACCGTCTGCGCGGCGGTCACGGGCCTGCGCCGACCACCCGAGGGCCTCACCGACTCCAAGCTGCTCACCGTCAAGCGACGCACCGAGCTCGCCGGGCAACTGGAGAAGTGGGTGACGGCCTACGCCCTCGGTCACGCCTCCCCCGAGGAGATCGATGATCTCGGGATGACGGCCGCGCTCCGGCTCGCGGCGGTGCGTGCCTTGGAGGCGCTGCCCATCCGCCCCGACGCGGTCATCCTCGATGGGAAGCACGACTATCTGGGCGCACCCTGGAGGGTGCGTACAGTGATCAAGGGTGACCGTTCGTGTGTGGTGGTCGCCGCGGCGTCGGTGATCGCCAAGGTGCACCGCGACAAAATGATGGCCGAACTGGGCACCGACCATGCAGACTTCGGCTTTGCGGCCAACGCCGGGTATCCGTCACCCGTGCACAAGGCCGCGTTGGAGGAGCGGGGCCCCACCCCGTACCACCGCTTGTCATGGGCGTATCTTGATGCGCTGCCCCAGTGGCGGCACCTCAAGAAGGTCCGCAGCTGGGCGAACGGGAACGTGCCGGAAATCGAGGGCCAGCTCGGCTTCGACTTCTGACGGGTTCCGATCGCACTCATGTGCAACCCGCCGAAGCGTCTCGCGTCGGCGTTTGATAAAAATCAGCTCATGCCTCTCATTCCCGAGGAGTCTCAGATTCACGAGAGCGCCCAGGGTCCCCGCGTCACTCCGGCCAGCGGCCGTACCGCGCCGACCCCTCGTCCTGTACCCGGCCCCCGCCCCGCGGCCCCTGCGCGTCCCGGGCGTCCGGGGCCCGTCCGGCCGATGCCGGCTCAGCGCGGCTCGCGCGAGTCGGCGAGGCCAGGGCCGTCCGCTCCCACCGCCACTCCGCAGATCCAGCTGATCCCGGCCTCGGCCGAGGGCGCGCTGGCTGCCGCCGAGGAAGCCGTCGACCTGCTGCTGGATTCCGGCCGCGCCCCCGGCGACGTGCTGGTGGTCACCACCGGTGAGCCGCACCCGTGGGCCGCGCACGAACTGTCCTTCGGTGAGGCTGCCTACTGGGCTCAGCACGATGCCGGTGACGACGTCTTCTACGCGGACGCCTCCGTCACCTCCCGTGCCGCCCGTCGCCCGGTGGTCGTGGTCGCCGTCAACGGAGGCGACGACGCCACCGTCGCCTCCTCGCTTCCGCTGGCGCTCGGCCGGGCCGACGCCCTGCTGATCGTCTGCGGCGACCCGAAGCAGATCAACTCGGTGCTGGGCGCGGGCGTCTGAGGGGCCCCCGCCCGTACCGCCCGCGTTCCGTCCCCGCGCCGGAGAGCTGAACTCCGGTCGGCGGGGCCGGTTCTCGGCCCGGGTGCGGTGAGGGTGTCGCGTCGACGGCACCTGTACGGCGGTCGTTTTCGATCTGCGTCTCTGCCGGCCCCGGCCGGGTGTGCACGTACGGACGACGGAGTTCCGCGACTGCCAGGCCACGGACCATGTGCGTGGCGCGCCGCGCTCGCGGATGCCCCTTGGTGTGCCCGCGTGGCGTCTCCTCAGGCGCCTCGGTGCCGCACTCTGACGCGCGGCCCGTTCGGCGGTCGGGCTTCGCGGAGCCAGGGACAGTCCCTGCGAGGTCGCCGCGTTCAGCGGGCGGCGGCCCGGCGGAGGACCTCCGAGGCGGCGCCCCCGGTACGCGGCAGCGGCGGCGCACCCATCAGGCCGAACGCTTGCGGCGACGACTCCGTGTTGGGGCGGCGTCCCCCCCGGACCTCGCCGAGGACCTGCCAGCCGTCACGCGTCAGCGTGATGTACGCACCGCACCGCAGTCCGTGCAGGGTGCACGCATCCCGCAGGCCCCACATCCACGCCCCGTCCTCCTCCGTCCAACGCGGATCCCCCTCACGGCAGTAGAGCAGTACGGCGGTCCGCACGGGAGTCCGCCGCCGCAGGTCGTGCGGGATGACCCGACGCAACTGGGCGAGCAGCGCGTTGCGCAACACCCAGCCGTCGGCCGGGGCGGGACGCCAGGTGAACGACGCGCTCGCACGCAGCCGTTCGTCCGGATCCAGGACGGCCACGACGGCTGTGGAGAGCCGTGGCCGATGCCGGGCGTGCAGTCCTGTGACGACTTCCCGGGGATTACGTAGCAGTGGAATTCCGGCGGCTGCCCACTCCGCGGGCTCGAGCATCCGGGCCAGGGGAGCGGTAGCGGCGGATGGTTCGGCGGAGGCCGACAGGGATGCCGCCGAGGACCGAGCGAATCCGAAGGTCACGATCCTCCCTTCGGCTACGCGCCCACACAGCGGGCGGGATCGGACTTGGGGGAGCGCGCACCGCAGCGAAGCCCTACCGGATCACGGACGAGCCGTGCGGGGAGCGGGCTTCAATTCTTCCCGTCGAACTGGAAAGCGGCAACGAGCAAGACGGGCCACTGACCAGCTTCTGGTGACATGTGACGTATATCCCCTGTAACGCCCTCTGGGCGTCGGGCCGTCAGGCCTCATACGTAGCACCGCCGTTGCACTGCGACCACCACTGCCCACTGGTGAGACGTGGACCACATTCGCGGGGTGGATGTCACACTCCTGCCGCCCGGTTTCCTCTCAGTTCGGAAAGCATCCGCGACGGGAGGCCCTATGTACTACCCACCGCCGGACTCACAGGCGGCCTTGTCCGAAGACGGGCCGCGGGAGACGGCGTCGGTTCCGGTGGCGGATACCGCGACGCAGGTGTTCAACGGCCACCGTGAGCTGCTGTTCTCCGTCGTCTACAACATGCTCGGCAGTGTCGCCGACACCGAGGACGTGTTGCAGGAGACATGGCTGTCATGGACGACCAGAAGCCGGGCGGCCAGTGGTGAGCGGATCGACAACCCGCGCGCCTACCTGGTGCGGATCGCGGTGAACGGTGCGCTCGCCCACCAAGCCACCATCAGCCGCCGCCGTGAAACGTACATCGGACCATGGCTGCCGGAACCGCTCGTCAGCAACCTCGCCGACACTCCCGTTCCCGACGATGCCGCTGATACCGCGATGCGCGTCGAGTCGGTGTCGATGGCACTGCTGGTGGTCATGGAAACCCTCACCCCTTTGGAACGCGGGGTGTTCGTCCTGCACGAGGTGTTCGGCTACGCCCACACCGAGATCGCGCAAATCCTCGGCCGCAGTCCCTCGGCGATTCGCCAACTCGCCCATCGTGCCCGCGAGCACGTCCAGGCCCGACGCCCCCGCTACGAGCCCGCCCCGCACGTCCGGCAGCAGGTGACCGAACGGTTCATGGCCGCCGCGCTCGGCGGTGACCTGGACGCCCTCATGGAGATCCTGGCGCCGGAGGTGACCCTGTGGGGTGACGGCGGAGGCAAGGCCCGGGGAGCGGGGGGCCGGCCTGCGGGGGGCCTGCGGCCGCTCCACGGCCGGGACGAGGTCGCCCAGTTGCTCGCGGTTCTCGGCCCCCGCTCCGGCAAGGGCCTCGACATCGTCTACCGCAGTGTCAACGGCGACCCGTCGGCGCTGCTGCTCGCCGGCGACACCCCCTACGCCGTCATCGTCCTCGACCTCACTCCGGACGGCGACCAGGTGTGCGGGATCTACGCCATCTCCAATCCCGACAAGCTCTCTCACGTCTCACGGCGACTGAACACACAGGAACCGACATGCTGCGAAAAATAGCGTCCTTGCCCAGTGGCAGGGTGGCGAAGTGGGTCACCCTCGCCCTCTGGGTGGTCCTGCTGATCCCGGGCCTCATGCTGTCCGGCAAGCTCGGCGACGTTCAGAAGAACGAAAACTCGGCCTGGTTGCCCGGCAAGTCGGAGTCGGCCAAGGTCGTCCACCGAGCCGAGAAGTTCCAGCCAGGCAATCTGCTGCCCGCGATCGTGATCTACGACCGGCCCGACGGCGTCACCCCTGCCGACATGGCCAAGGCCCGGGCCGACGTCGCAGCCTTCAAGGACATCAAGTTCGTCGTGGGCCGGCCGCAGGGCCCGGTGAAGTCGCAGGACGGCAAGGCCATCCAGACCGTGGTCCAGGTCAAACCCGACAAGACGGGCTGGAACGCGGTCGGAAAGGCCGTCGACGACATGAAAGACGTCGGCAAGAAGAACGCCGACGGCCTCGGGTTCCACGTGACCGGCATGGGCGGTTATGCGGCCGACTCGACCAAGGCCTTCAGCAGTGGAGGCAGCCTGACGACGATCACCGCCGTGGTGGTGATCGCGATCCTGCTGTTCACCTACCGCAGCCCGATACTGCCGCTGCTGCCACTGATGACCGCGGGCGTCGCCCTGGTCATGTCGGAATCAGTGATCTATCTGCTGGCGAAGCACTCCGGACTCGTCGTCAACGCGCAGACCAGTTTCATCCTGACCGTGCTGGTGTTCGGCGCCGCCACCGACTACGCGCTCCTACTCGTCTCGCGGTACAGAGAGGAACTGCGTCGACACGAGGACCGACATGAGGCGATGGCGGAGGCCCTGCACCGTTCCGGTCCCGCGATCATCGCCAGCGCAGCGACCGTCGCGATCAGCCTGACGCTGCTGTCGCTGGCCACTCTCAACTCCACCAAGGGGCTCGGGCCGGCCTGTGCCATCGGTGTCCTCATCGGGCTGCTCGCCATGACCACCCTGATGCCGGCGCTGCTGGTGATCTGCGGCCGCTGGATCTTCTGGCCGTCGAAGCCGTCGTACGGATCGGCCGAGTCGACCAGGGAAGGCATCTGGACCCGGGTCGGCGCCGCCGTCTCCGGTCGGCCGCGGATCGTGTGGATCGGCACCGCGCTCGCCCTCGGCGCCATGGCGATCGGCGTGTTCGGGCTCAAGGCTCACGGTGTCTCCAGCGCGGACGGCTTCACCAAGAAGCCGCAGATGGCCATCGGCGCGGAGATCCAGGCCAAGCACTTCCCGGCCGGGTCGGGCGACCCCCTCTACGTCGTGGCCAAGGCCGCCTCGGCTGAACAGGTGAAGACCGCACTGTCCGGCGTCCCCGGAGTCGCTGCCGTTTCGGCGCCGATGGTCAAGAGCGGTGAGGCCATCATGTTCGGGACGCTCGAGGACGACCCCAGCGGCACAGCCGCGATGGACACCGCCAAGCGCGCCCGAACCGCGGTCCACCAGATCGAGGGCGCGGACGCCCAGGTCGGCGGCAACACGGCCGTCAGTGTCGACACACAGGACGCAGCCAGGCGCGACTCCAAGGTGATCATCCCCATCGTGCTGGCGGTCGTGTTCGTCATCCTCGGGCTGCTGCTACGGGCGGTCGTCGCCCCGTTGCTGCTCATGGCGACGGTGGTGCTGTCGTTCGGAGCCGCCCTTGGCGTGAGCAGCCTGATGTTCAACCATGTCTTCCATTTCGCCGGGGCGGACGCCTCCTTCCCGCTCCTGACGTTCGTGTTCCTGGTCGCCCTGGGTATCGACTACAACATCTTCCTGATCACCCGGGTACGCGAAGAGACACTGCTGCACGGCACCCGGCGCGGTGCGCTGATCGGTCTGTCCACCACCGGTGGTGTGATCACCTCGGCGGGTCTGGTGCTGGCCGGTACCTTCGCGGCAATGGGCTCGCTGACGCTGGTGTTCGCGGCCGAAATCGGGTTCACCGTGGCGTTCGGCGTGCTGCTGGACACCCTGATCGTTCGCTCTGTGCTGGTCACCGCGCTGACGCTGGACGTGGGGCGATGGATGTGGTGGCCCAGCAGGCTGTTCAGGCGTCACGACGACCCCCAGCCGCCCACGGGCGAGCCCGACCTCGAGCCCGCTCTCAGCGTCATGTGACACCCGTGCCGCCTCGGGCCTTCCGGAAGCGCATCCAATGCGAGACGACTGTCACGCCGAGTGAATTGGCCGACGGTCCTCGGTATCGGGTTGCATGGGGGGCATGGACAACCTGGAGCTCCGCGCCGAAGCCGATGCCATCCTCGCTGAGCTCGTCGGCGCCCCGGGGGGTTCGGCGCGGCTGCGGGAGGACCAGTGGCAGGCGGTGGCGGCTCTGGTGGAGGAGCGTCGGCGTGCTCTGGTGGTGCAGCGCACCGGCTGGGGGAAGTCGGCGGTGTACTTCGTCGCCACCGCTCTGCTGCGCCGGCGCGGCTCCGGTCCCACGGTGATCGTCTCGCCGCTGCTGGCCCTGATGCGCAACCAGGTCGAGGCGGCGCAGCGGGCCGGTATCCGCGCCCGCACGATCAACTCGGCCAATCCGGAGGAGTGGGACACCATCTACGAGGAGGTCGAGCGCGGCGAGACCGACGTCCTCCTCGTGAGTCCGGAACGCCTCAATTCCGTGGACTTCCGCGAGCAGGTGCTTCCCGAGCTCGCGGCCACGACCGGTCTGCTGGTGGTCGACGAGGCGCACTGCATCTCCGACTGGGGCCACGACTTCCGGCCCGACTACCGCCGGCTGCGGGCGATGCTCGGCGACCTGGCCCCCGGTGTGCCGGTGCTGGCAACCACCGCGACCGCCAACGCGCGGGTCACCGCGGACGTGGCCGAGCAGCTGGGTACCGGTGCCGGAGAGGCACTGGTGCTGCGCGGCTCGCTGGAGAGGGAGAGCCTGCGGCTCGGAGTTGTCCGGCTGCCGGACGCCGCGCACCGCCTGGCCTGGCTCGCCGAACACCTGGATGAGCTGCCCGGCTCCGGGATCGTCTACGCCCTCACTGTCGCCGCGGCCGAGGAGGCCACCGCCTTCCTGCGACAGCGTGGCTTCAAGGTGGCCTCCTACACGGGGCGCACGGAGAACGCCGACCGGCTGCAGGCCGAGGTGGACCTCCAGGAGAACCGGGTCAAGGCGCTTGTGGCGACCTCCGCGCTCGGTATGGGCTTCGACAAGCCTGACCTCGGCTTCGTGGTGCACCTCGGTTCGCCGTCCTCGCCGATCGCCTACTACCAGCAGGTCGGCCGCGCCGGCCGCGGTGTGGAGAGCGCCGATGTGCTGATGCTGCCGGGCAAGGAGGACGAGGCGATCTGGCGCTACTTCGCCGACACCGCCTTCCCGCCCGAGGCGCAGGTTCGCCAGACCCTCTCGGCCCTCGCCACCGCGGGACGGCCGCTCTCCGTGCCGGCGCTGGAGGCCCTGGTCGACCTGCGACGCACCCGTCTGGAAACCATGCTCAAGGTGCTCGACGTGGACGGGGCGGTCAGACGCGTGAAGGGCGGCTGGACCTCCACCGGCGAACAGTGGGTCTACGACTCCGAGCGGTACGCGTGGGTGGCGCGGCAGCGGGCGGCCGAGCAGCAGGCCATGCGTGACTATGTCAGCACGTCCCAGTGCCGGATGGAGTTCCTGCGTCGGCAGCTGGACGACGAGGGCGCTGCCCCGTGCGGCCGTTGCGACAACTGTGCGGGGGCATGGGTCGACTCATCCGTCTCGGCGGAGACGTTGACGGGGGCGGCCAAGGAACTGGACCGCCCTGGGGTGGAAGTCGAGCCGCGCCGGATGTGGCCGACGGGGATGCCTGCCCTGGGTATCGACCTCAAGGGCCGTATCCCGGCCGGCGAGCAGTGCTCCACCGGGCGCGCCCTGGGCCGGCTCTCGGACATCGGCTGGGGCAATCGACTGCGCCCGCTGCTGGCGGAGAACGCGCCCGATGGGCCGGTCTCCGACGATGTCCTGCGGGCCGCGGTGGCCGTCCTCGCTGACTGGGCGCGCTCTCCCGGAGGTTGGGCGCCGAATGCCGCGGACGCTTCTGCCCGGCCGGTAGGAGTTGTTTCGGTGCCGTCCCTGACCCGCCCGCGACTGGTCGGTTCCCTCGCCCAGGGAATCGCGACCATCGGCCGCCTCCCCTACCTGGGCGCACTGACGCACACCGGGCCGAGCGGCGGCCACGCGGCACGCCGCAGCAACTCCGCCCAACGTCTCAGGGCGCTGTCCGGCACCTTCGCTGTTTCCGAGGAACTGGCCGATGCCCTGAAACGGTCTCCAGGCCCCGTGCTGCTCGTGGACGATTACACCGACTCCGGCTGGACCCTCGCTGTCGCCGCCCGCCTGCTCCGTCAGGCAGGTGGCGAAAAGGTCCTGCCGTTGGTACTCGCCGCGGCAGGCTGAGCTTGTCCATGTAACCCCAGCGGCCGGACATCATGCGAACCGGCCCGGCCGCCTGTGGACAACTCGTGGCGCGCTCATGACCGTTGTTATCCACAGGTGCAAGCGGAATTTCGAGATCCGCGAGATGGTCGCAGCATGACGAACCACGACGAAACGGCCGGCTCCTTCGGTATCGGCGACATGGGCGGATCGGCGCAGCACGGCGGCGAGCCCACCGCGTACACGGGACACGGCGCCTCGGCGGGTGCCGACGGCGAGCCCCAGGTCACGCTGCGCACCCCGGCCGAGCTGGCCGACGCCCTGCCGTACCTGCTCGGGTACCGCCCCGAGGACAGCGTTGTGCTGGTTGCGCTGCACGACCGGGGGAAACGAGGGAGGTTCGGCGGACGAGCGCGGCTCGGTATTCCGGCCCACCCCGACGACTGGTCGTCCGCGGCGCGGCAGCTGGTGCACGGACTGGTGACTGGCAGCGAGCGCAGAGGCGCCCACCCACAGAGCATGGTCGCCTACCTCGTCCAGGAACCCGCGCGCGGGGAGACGGGCCGTGACGTCATGGAACGTCTCAGGCCGCTCGCCCAGGCGCTGCGTACGACCTGCGGCAGCCTCGACATCCCCGTCGTGGAGGCACTGTGCATCTCCGACGGCCGCTACTGGTCGTACTGCTGCCCGAGCACCGGCTGCTGCCCGGCGGACGGACATCCGATGGGCCTGCCCGGCACCTCCGTCCTGGCCGCCGCCGCGACCTACGCCGGCCTTCAAGTACGCGGCAGTCTCAAGGAGTTCAGGGCGAGACTCAGTCCCTGGGAGACATCGGTCGCGCTCGACCAGGAGGTGGCGCTGGACGCCGCGAGCCTGGCACTCGTACCGAGGATTCTGGACGACCGCACACGGGAGGACGTCGCCGTGGAAACACTCGGGCTGGCCGAGCGGGTCATGGCGCGCCTCGCCGCGGCGCCACCTGTGTCCGGCACGCTGCCGGGGGACCTCCGTGACGACGAACTGCTCGGTCACGACGAGGCCGCGACCCTGATCCTCGGGCTGCAGGACCGCACGACACGTGACCGTGCGGCGGCATGGATGGAGGGCGCGGAGGCTCCGGTGGCACTGCGGCTGTGGCGTGCCCTGGCCCGCCGCTGCGTGGGGTCGTACGGAGAGCATGCCGCCGCTCCTCTGACGCTCGCCGGCTGGGTCGCCTGGTCGACCGGTGACGAACTCGAGGCCCGCGAAGCCCTCGCCATGGCCCTGGGAGCGGATCCCGGCTACCTCTTCGCCCGCCTCCTGCACCAGGCCTGCAACGAGGGCCTGGACCCGGAGTCCGTCCGCCGGTGCCTGCGGGCGGAGAGGGCGGATCGCGCGAGCGAGCAGGCGACGGCCGCCGCCGTGTCAGGAGACACCGCAGCGCGGGCACATGGCTCGGCACGGGGCATCGGCCAGGAGCGCCTCGAAGAGGATGGACGTGGCCCGTCGGCCGAGGCTGCCGACGCCCTGGCCGACGGTCGGCCGGCGGTCCTTCCCGATGACGCGCCCATGCCGGACGACCGCACGGAAGTCGTCGAGAGTGCTGGGCCGATGTCCGATGACGACCCCGCCGTGGCCACACCCCCCAGCCAGGGGCGGGCCGGCGCGGTGCGGTCGTCGCGCGCCGTTGTCCCTCCCCGACGGCACCGCAAGGCGCGTTTGTCAGTCGGCGGCAGCCGGCCCAGTCGTCGTTCCCCCCGAAGGGCCGACGCCCGCCACCGGTGTCCCTCCGACGCCCCGGCCACCGGTCAGGCGGCGCGGCGGACGCCGGACGGCCGGCCCGGCACCCGCCGCGATCCCGGTCGGGATGCGGGGCCGGGCGGCACATGAGCGTGACCCGCTTTCCGACGTACCGCCGACGGGCACTGTTGAGCTGTGATCCGGCCGGTGCCCGCCGAGACCATGGCGGCGGCCCGGCGGACGCTGCCGCTCGGCACCCGGCTTGCCGCCGGCGCGCCGCGCGTCCGGGCCCGTGCCCAACTCGGCGGGCCGCGACTCGAATCGGGCATGATCCCGGGTCCCCGGCGGAACGCGGGCGTACACCTCCCGCCGGGACGCACGGGTGCCGGGAGCGTGGCCTCGGGTGCTGTGGTGGAGGACCGTGGACGTCAGCCGGTGACGGGACCCGTATCGGACGGAAGCGGATCAGCCTTCGCAGCAGTCGCTGAACAGAGTGTTTATCGTCAGGCAGACGACTATGATCGCGGCATGCCCTACGACCCGTCAGCCTTTCCGCCCTTCGCTGTCACCGTGGACCTGGTCGTGCTGACCGTGCGCCGCCATGCCCTGTGCGCGCTGGCGGTGCGAAGGGGCGAGCCGCCCTTCCAGGGGCGGTGGGCGCTTCCGGGCGGCTTTGTGCGAGCCGACGAAGACCTGGCACAGGCCGCGGCGCGCGAGCTGGCCGAGGAGACGGGGCTACGGGCCCACGACCCGTCCACACCGGCGCAGGACAACGGCGCTCATCTGGAGCAGCTGGCCACCTACGGAGATCCGAAGCGTGACCCTCGGATGAGAGTGGTCAGCGTCGCCCATCTGGCGCTCGCCCCCGATCTGCCCGCGCCCCGGCCCGGCAGTGATGCCGACAGCGCGCGCTGGGCACCCGTGGAGGAGCTGCTCCAGCAGGGGGGCAGCGGCAGGGACGGGGAACAGGCGGCGCCACTCGCGTTCGATCACGCGCAGATCCTGGCGGACGGCGTCGAGCGCGCCCGCTCCAAGATCGAGTACTCGTCGCTGGCCACCGCGTTCTGCCCGCCCGAGTTCACCGTCGGCGAGCTCCGGCGCGTCTACGAGGCCGTTTGGGGCGTCGCGCTCGACCCGCGCAACTTCCACCGCAAGGTGACCGGTACCCCCGGCTTCCTTGTCCCCGCGGGAGGTACGACGACACGACAGGGTGGCCGTCCGGCACAGCTCTTCCGCGCGGGCGGTGCCACACTCCTCAACCCGCCGATGTTGCGCCCCGAAGTCTGACCGCGGAACAGACGCGGGTCGGGTTGAGCGGCCGACCCCGGACAGACGTCCGAACGGGGAGCATATTGGCGTCGACCCCTCTCAGGGTGACCGAAAAGATGGATATATCACGCTATCTTGCTTTGAGTGATCCACGCGATCGGACTGACCAGCAGCCCCCGCAAGGGCCTACCGCCTGCCGTCGACGACGTGTCCTTCGAGGCGCACGCAGGCCATGTCACCGCGCTCCTCGGGGCCTCCGGCGCGGGCAAGACGACGACCCTCAGGCTCATGCTCGAACTCCAGCCGGGCCACGGCGTCACCTACTTCCGCGGTCGTCCGCTGCACCGCATCGCCCGCCCCTCACGGGAAGTAGGCGTCCTCCTCGGTGATGTCCCGGGTCATCCCGCACGCACGGTCCGTGGGCAGCTGCGGATGATGGCCGCCGCCACGGGTGTGTCCGTCCACCGGGCCGACGAAGCCCTCGAAGCGGTCGGGCTCGGCAGTCTCGGCGACGAGCGACTGGGCACTCTCTCGCGCGGCATGCACCGCCGTCTCGGCCTTGCCTGCGCCCTGCTCGCCGAGCCGCACACGCTGGTCCTGGACGAGCCGGCCACCGGTCTCTCTTCCCGTGAGGGTCACTCGCTGCACAGCATGCTGCGTGCGCACGCCGCGAAGGGCGGCACCGTACTGTTCGCCACGGGCGACCCCAAGGAGGCCGCGCAAACCGCCGATCATGTCCTCACGCTCGACAACGGCCGGCTCGTCGCCGACCAGGAGGCCGCCGACTTCGCTCGCACCCGGCTCCGACCCCGCGTCAGCGTGCGCAGCCCACACGCCGCCCGCCTCGGCATCCTGCTCGCCAACGAGGCCACGGCGGCGCGGCGTCCCATGGAGGTCGTCCACGAGGACGGCAATCGGCTGTCGGTGTACGGCAGTACGTGTGCCGACATCGGTGAGACCGCGTTCCGGAACGGCATCCTCGTACATCAACTCGCGGACGAAGTAGGCGACATGGGACCACGGGCGGTCGCCTCGTCGGCGCCGGGCGAGGCCTTGGAGTCCAACGGCCCGTCGCCGCTGCCGCCACCCATCAGCGTCCGGCCCGCCCACGGCCCGCTGCGCCCGCTGCGCTACGAGGTGCGCCGCGCCACCGGAACCGGAACGGGACACCGCACCGCGGCCGCCGTACTCGTCATCTCCGCTCTCGTCTGCCTGCTTCTCGCCCGCATCGGGCACACACCGCAGAACCGTCTGCTGGCGGCCTGGCCGCGCGAGCTCCCGCTGCCGCCCGTGGCGCTCGGTGCGGGGCTGCTCGGCGCCTACACCTTCGGTGACGAATACCGTCACCCCGTCCTGGCGGGATCCCCGGACGGTGTTCCTCGCCGCCTGGGGCTGCTCGCCGCGAAACTTCTCGTCGCCGGGGTCGCAGCGCTGACGCTGGCGCTGCTCGCCGTCTGCTGTCACCTCGGGGTGCTCTACCTCTTCCACGGGCGTGAACTCGCCGAGGCTCCTGTCGACTGGCCGTCCCTGACCGTGAGTTGGATCGGGTTGGTCGTGGGATGCGCCTGGGCCGGCGTACTGGCCGCCGGTATCTTCCGGTCCACGTCAGCCGGGCTCGCCGCGGTGCTCGCGGTGCCCGTCCTGGTCGTACCCCTCGTGCGGCAGGCCCTGGGAGGACTGTCCCTGCAAACCGCGGCGGACTTCAGTGCGCGGATGCGTGAGTCGGCGCTGCCGCGATGGCCCTTCGGAGGGGAGCGCTACCTGGCCGCCGTGGCGCGCTTGATCAGCCAACCTGTGGGCAGCGCACTGACGTTGTCCGTGGCCGTGCTGCTGTGCGCGTACCTGCTCACGACCCTGCGTGGCAGAGCCCGATGATGAATGTCCGCGCCTATCGGGTCCCCCTGTGGGCACAACTTCCTCGAATCACGCCCACTTCTTTCCGATAAGGCGTCAATTGCGACGCAGTGAGCGATCACCCTTTCGTGTGCTTTTCACCAAAGACCTCAAGGGAGTTGGAGGCGACGCCGACAAAGGATCCGTGAGTACCCTTGCGCACACCATGATGACCGCCGCCCGCTCCGCAGACTCCGGCCTGGCCGGACCGGGCGAACTCGACCGATACCCCTACGCCGAGGCATCTCCCGCCGACCGCGTCGGTACACCTGCCTGGGAGGGCGCGGAGCCGGAACTGGGCCGCGTCGGCCGGCGCGCCGCGGGAAGCCGTGGACGCGGACTGCACGGCCAACTCGTCCAGCAGCTGGGCCAGATGATCGTCTCCGGGGACCTGGGCGCGGACCGCCCGCTGGTGCCCGAGGAGATCGGTCAGCGCTTCGAGGTGTCCCGCACCGTCGTCCGTGAGTCATTGCGCGTCCTGGAGGCCAAGGGCCTGGTCAGCGCCCGCCCGAACGTCGGCACGCGCGTGCGACCCGTGAGCGACTGGAACCTCCTCGATCCGGACATCATCGAGTGGCGGGCCTTCGGGCCGCAGCGCGACGACCAGCGCCGTGAGCTCAGCGAACTGCGCTGGACCATCGAGCCGCTCGCCGCCCGCCTGGCAGCCGGACACGGGCGTGAGGAGGTGCAGCAGCGGCTCGGCGACATGGTCGAGATCATGGGACACGCCATGGGCCAGGGCGACTCCCTGACCTTCTCGCGCGCCGACGCGGAGTTCCACTCGCTGCTCATCCAGGTCGCGGGGAACCGGATGCTGGAGCACCTCTCCGGCATCGTTTCGGCCGCCCTCCAGGTCTCCGGTGGTCCGGTCACCGGCTGTGAGCGTCCGAACGACACCGCCCTGGCCCAGCATGCCCGCATCGTCGACGCGCTCGCCTCGGGTGACGGCGCGGCCGCCGAGGGAGCCATGCGGCAACTGCTCGCCGTCCATCCCGAGGTGGAGCGCGTGGTCCCCGCGCCGCGCGAACACTGACCGCACACGGCGGGCGATGTGACCGGCAGTGGGCGTCCTCGTGCGACAGCAGCCGGTCTGTGCGGCCGCTGGGCGCCCGCCGTCGGGCTCCGTCGGATCCTTCCCAGGGCCTGGCGGCGTCCGACGGAGACCGGTGTGGCCGTCGGTCCGAGGGCTGCGCCGGCAATGGCTGTCCGGTGCCGGACCAGGGTGTCGCGTCACCGGTGATGTTTGTGCCCGGTCTCGGATTCCACCTCCACGGCGGGACGGCGGTGGAGCTTCCGGTGGTCAGCAGCCGCTCATGGCGCCGAGTGAGTAGATATGTCCGTAGATGAACATTTTTGAGGGCTTACGGGATGTGACTCGGGCCACGCAGATTCGGCGTAACGCTCTTTGAAGCTGCGCGATGACCTAAGAGGTGACAGCCGAGGAGGGAATACGGACGCCGTTCACGGCGCTGTGTATCTTCCCGGCCCGCTCCCGCGCCGTCGGCCCATCCCCAAGCCGGCGGTCGGCCCCTGTCCGTTGTGGACGGAGCCGGAAGCCGCTTTCCAACGTTCCGAGAGGTTGTTCGTGTCGGCCAGCACATCCCGTACGCTCCCGCCGGAGATCGCCGAGTCCGTCTCTGTCATGGCCCTCATTGAGCGGGGAAAGGCTGATGGGCAGATCGCCGGCGACGATGTGCGTCGGGCCTTCGAAGCTGACCAGATTCCGGCCACTCAGTGGAAGAACGTACTGCGCAGCCTCAACCAGATCCTCGAGGAAGAGGGTGTGACGCTGATGGTCAGTGCCGCAGAGCCCAAGCGCACCCGAAAGAGCGTCGCAGCGAAGAGTCCGGCCAAGCGCACGGCCACCAGGACTGTCGCGGCGAAGCCGGTGACCACCAAGAAGGCCACGGCCGCCGCGGCCGCGCCGGTCGCCGACGACCCGGCTGAGGACGCGCCCGCGAAGAAGGCCGCTGCCAAGAAGGCGACCGCCAAGAAGACGGTCGCGAAGAAGGCTGTTGCCAAGAAGACGACCGCCAAGAAGTCGGCCGCCAAGAAGGACGACGTCGAGCTGCTCGAAGAGGACGCGCTCGAGGAGACCCCCGTCAAGGGCGGCGAGGAGCCCGAGGGCGCCGAGAACGCAGGCTTCGTGCTCTCCGACGAGGACGAGGACGACGCGCCCGCGCAGCAGGTCGCTGCGGCGGGTGCCACCGCCGACCCCGTCAAGGACTACCTCAAGCAGATCGGCAAGGTCCCCCTGCTCAACGCCGAGCAGGAGGTCGAGCTCGCCAAGCGCATCGAGGCGGGCCTCTTCGCCGAGGACAAGCTGGCCAACTCCGACAAGCTCGCCCCCAAGCTCAAGCGCGAGCTGGAGATCATCGCCGAGGACGGGCGCCGCGCCAAGAACCACCTCCTGGAGGCGAACCTCCGTCTGGTGGTCTCCCTGGCCAAGCGCTATACCGGCCGCGGCATGCTCTTCCTGGACCTCATCCAGGAGGGCAACCTCGGTCTGATCCGTGCGGTCGAGAAGTTCGACTACACCAAGGGCTACAAGTTCTCCACGTACGCCACCTGGTGGATCCGTCAGGCGATCACCCGCGCCATGGCCGACCAGGCCCGCACCATCCGTATCCCGGTGCACATGGTCGAGGTCATCAACAAGCTCGCGCGTGTGCAGCGCCAGATGCTCCAGGACCTGGGCCGTGAGCCCACCCCGGAGGAGCTGGCCAAGGAACTCGACATGACCCCGGAGAAGGTCATCGAGGTCCAGAAGTACGGCCGCGAGCCGATCTCGCTGCACACCCCGCTGGGCGAGGACGGCGACAGCGAGTTCGGCGACCTCATCGAGGACTCCGAGGCGGTCGTCCCGGCCGACGCGGTCAGCTTCACGCTCCTCCAGGAGCAGCTGCACTCCGTCCTCGACACCCTGTCCGAGCGTGAGGCGGGCGTCGTCTCCATGCGCTTCGGTCTCACCGACGGCCAGCCGAAGACCCTCGATGAGATCGGCAAGGTGTACGGGGTCACCCGTGAGCGCATCCGTCAGATCGAGTCCAAGACGATGTCGAAGCTGCGTCACCCGTCGCGCTCGCAGGTGCTGCGCGACTACCTCGACTAAGCCTCCGCGCGTAGCCAAGGGCCCGGCTTCCTGTAAGGGAAGCCGGGCCTTCCGCGTGTGCGCGAAACGACGAACTGGATCACTGTGGGTGTTCCGTAACCACCTCACAGTGAGGAGCAGGTATGCGTCGTCCCTTCGCCCGAGCGCTGGCCCTCGCAGCTGCGGCGGCCCTGGTACCGCTTTCGTCCCCTGCCTCCGCGACGGCAGACAGCATCGTCGTCGGTGGCCTTCCGGTCGATATCTCGCAGAGCCCTTGGACGGTTGCCCTCGCCAGCCGTGACCGGTTCGGAGGTACGCGGGCGGGGCAGTTCTGTGGGGGAGCGGTGGTGAACCGTTCGACGGTCCTGACCGCGGCCCACTGTTTGAGCACGGCCGTCCTGGGGGCGCCGCCGGGGGCGGTGCGGGATCTGAAGGTCATCGCGGACCGTACGGATCTGCTGTCTCACCAGGGCAAGGAGATCCCGGTGTCCACCACCTGGGTCAATCCCCGGTACAACAGTTCCACGAACGTCGGGGACTTCGCCCTGCTCACCCTCGCCTCTCCGCTGCCCGCCCGCTCGGTCATCAGCATGGCTGCGGTCGGCGATCCGGCGTACAAGCCGGGTACGGCCGCGACGGTGTACGGCTGGGGTGATACCACGGGGGGCGGCGACTACGTGCACAGTCTGCGCGCGGCACATGTCCGGGTCCTTCGGGAATCGGCTTGTGCGCAGGCGTATCCCGGCAATACGCAGGAGAAGTACCGGCCCGCCTCCATGGTGTGCGCAGGAGACCCCAAGGGAGGCCACGACGCCTGCCAGGGGGACAGTGGGGGACCGCTGGTCGCCAAGGGGCGGCTGATCGGCCTGGTGTCCTGGGGAAGCGGCTGTGGAGATGCCGGAAACCCGGGGGTCTACACCCGAGTCTCGGAGGTCGTCAAAACGCTGAACAGCGCCCCCTGAGGGCGAGGGTCGGGCGGGAACCCCTTACGTGACAGTGCCGAGGGCGCCTTCTCGCGGGCCGACGGGGGCGCTGGGCGCCTGGGCACGCGTGCATCGCCAGAGCGCCGACGGGCACGCCGTACGAGTGCGGGCGGCCACTCTGTGTGATCAGAGTGGCCGCCCGCCCACCGGCTTCGGTGCCGGTGCAGGCTCGTTGGGGGTGCGAAGTGTCACCGCTCCTCGTCGGACGCGTTTGCCGGCACGGAGGTGAGCCGCTGCGTCTCGTCCTGTATCTCAGCCGCGATCTTCTTGAGTTCCGGCTCGAACTTGCGACCGTGGTGGGCGCAGAAGAGCAGTTCTCCGCCGCTCAGGAGGACGACGCGCAGGTACGCCTGGGCGCCGCAACGGTCGCAGCGGTCAGCGGCCGTCAGCGGGCTCGCGGGGGTCAGAACAGTAGTCACGTCGCCTCTTCTCTAGCTCGACGAGCTGTCGTACCAGGGTCAACATCCAACCAGGCCGAAAACGTTCCCGCTCGCGGCTTTTCCTCGAAAATCTCTCTCCGGGCCGGCTGTCTGTTGCCGGTTGGCGGCGAATGAGCCGTATTGCGTGTCTTGCGTTGTACGGATTCGCGCTCGCTGTCGGTTGTCCGGTCCTCCCGGCGGGTTGCCGGTGTTCATGAGGACGTGCCCGGAGCCTAAATGGTTCATGCCTCGAAGGGAACGTGATGTGCGTTTCACTCAGGCCTAGGATCGAACGCTCGTACGACTCTGGACTAGTCTGAGTTCAGACGAGGGTGGCGTGACAACGGCTCTATCAGGCCTCGGTACCCTCGGACCGGCGACCGAAGTCGCCCCCTTACCCCAAAGGGCCCCATCAGAAATTCAGCGAGGAGCGAACCGCGTGACCGCCGAGACGTCCGTGCCGTCCACAGCGCTGCTGACCGGAGCAGACCGGGACGGTTCCAACTACACCGCGCGGCACCTGCTCGTCCTCGAGGGCCTCGAGGCCGTGCGCAAGCGCCCCGGTATGTACATCGGCTCCACGGACAGCCGTGGTCTGATGCACTGCCTCTGGGAGATCATCGACAACTCCGTGGACGAGGCCCTGGGTGGCTACTGCGACCACATCGAGGTGGTCCTGCACGACGACGCGTCGGTGGAGGTGCGGGACAACGGCCGTGGCATCCCGGTCGACGTGGAGCCCAAGACCCGTCTTTCCGGCGTCGAGGTCGTGATGACCAAGCTGCACGCGGGCGGCAAGTTCGGTGGCGGCTCCTACGCGGCCTCCGGTGGTCTGCACGGCGTCGGCGCGTCCGTGGTGAACGCCCTCTCGGCACGCCTGGACGTCGAGGTCGACCGTGACGGTCACACCCACGCGATCAGCTTCCGGCGTGGCGTGCCCGGTGTCTTCTCCGGTGACGGTCCGGACGCCAAGTTCGAGGCCAGGGGCGGCCTGCGCAAGGGCAAGAAGATCCCCAAGGCCCGCACCGGCACGCGCGTGCGTTACTGGGCCGACCGTCAGATCTTCCTCAAGGACGCCAAGCTCTCCCTGGAGACGCTGCACCAGCGCGCCCGCCAGACCGCGTTCCTGGTGCCCGGCCTCACCATCGTCGTCCGCGACGAGTACGGGCTCGGCGAGGGCGGCAGCAAGGGCGAGGAGTCCTTCCGCTTCGACGGCGGCATCAGCGAGTTCTGCGAGTACCTGGCGAGCGACAAGCCGGTGTGCGACGTCCTGCGCTTCTCCGGGCAGGGCATGTTCAAGGAGACGGTCCCCGTCCTGGACGACCACGGCCAGATGATGCCCACCGAGGTCACCCGGGAGCTGGGCGTCGACGTCGCGCTGCGCTGGGGGACCGGTTACGAGACGACGCTCAGGTCCTTCGTCAACATCATCGCCACCCCCAAGGGCGGTACCCACGTCGCCGGCTTCGAGCAGGCGGTCACCAAGACCATGAACGAGGTGCTGCGCACCAAGAAGCTGCTGCGCGTCGCCGAGGACGACATCGTCAAGGACGACGCCATGGAGGGGCTCACCGTGGTCGTCACGGTGCGCCTGGCCGAGCCGCAGTTCGAGGGCCAGACCAAGGAGGTCCTCGGCACCTCCGCGGCTCGTCGTATCGTCGCGAACGTGGTCTCCAAGGAACTCAAGGCGTTCCTCACCTCCACCAAGCGGGACGCCGCCCAGCAGGCCCGTGTCGTCCTCGAGAAGGCCGTAGCCGCCGCCCGCACGCGCATCGCCGCGCGTCAGCACAAGGACGCGCAGCGCCGTAAGACGGCTCTGGAGTCCTCGTCGCTGCCGGCCAAGCTCGCCGACTGCCGCAGCGACGACGTCGAGCGCAGCGAGCTGTTCATCGTCGAGGGTGACTCCGCGCTCGGTACGGCGAAGCTCGCCCGGAACTCCGAGTTCCAGGCGCTGCTGCCGATCCGCGGCAAGATCCTCAACGTCCAGAAGTCGTCCGTCACGGACATGCTCAAGAACGCCGAGTGCGGTGCGATCATCCAGGTCATAGGGGCCGGATCCGGCCGGACCTTCGACATCGACGCGGCCCGCTACGGCAAGATCATCATGATGACCGACGCCGATGTGGATGGCTCCCACATCCGTACCCTGCTCCTGACGCTCTTCCACCGCTACATGCGGCCCATGGTGGAGTCGGGCCGGGTGTTCGCCGCGGTGCCGCCGCTGCATCGCATCGAGATCGTCCAGCCGAAGAAGGGCCAGGACAAGTACGTCTACACCTACTCGGACCGTGAGCTGCGCGACAAGCTCTTGGAGTTCCAGAGCAAGGGCGTCCGCTACAAGGACTCCATCCAGCGGTACAAGGGCCTCGGTGAGATGGACGCCGATCAGCTGGCCGAGACGACGATGGATCCCCGCCACCGCACCCTGCGCCGGATCAACCTCTCCGACCTGGAAGCCGCCGAACAGGTATTCGACTTGCTGATGGGTACCGATGTGGCGCCGCGCAAGGAGTTCATCTCCAGTTCGGCGGCGACGTTGGACCGGTCGCGCATCGACGCGTAGCCGCTGTACTCGGCCTCGGCCCCGTCATTCCTGCCCGCTTGTCGCCGGGTGAGGGACGGGGCCGAGGCGTCTGACGTGATTGTGGCCGCGGGCCCTGTCCGGGCCCCTGGACGCACGCCTGCACCGGCGTCCGTCTGTGGGCGCGCGACTGGTGTCCGCCGTACGTGTCACCGGTGGGCCCGGATCGCGTCAGCTGCGTTCGTCCGCATGTGTTGCCGGGACCTCGGTGCCGGCCAGGGACCGCCTGGCTCAGTGGTTCTTCGTCGGAGTGCGCACGTGCCTTTCGAACCGTCTCTCCACCCGTGGGTAGAGAGACGGCTACTGGGATCCACCCGCGATCCACCTCTGCTCCGATCCGCTGACCTGCGGATTTCCGTAGCGTCGAAGGTGTCGGCAGCGCTCGCAGCCGACCGCTCCTTTCAGCTGACGGAGGTTGTGATGTCTGGGCTCGCCGACGCGTTGGTGATCACAGTCGTGGCTGCGCTGGTGATCGTGCGGCAGCTCGGCGCACACAGGGTCGCTGCCGACCGGCGCTGGTGGCTCGCGCCCGTGATCCTGACCGCCCTGGCGGTGCGCGAGCCCGGCATCCTCGACGACCGCCACCGCACGGAGTCCGCCCAGCTGCTAGGGGCCGAACTGCTCATCGGCCTGGCCATCGGAGCCGGCTGGGCCTGGACCACCCACATATGGGCCGAGGCGGACGGTGCCGTGTGGAGCAAGAGCAGCAAGGCCAGCGTGGCCGTCTGGACCGTCGGTATCGCCCTGCGCGGTGGCCTCTTCGCGGTCGGAGTGTTGCTGGGCGTGCACCAGGACAGCTCCGCCCTGTTGCTCGGCCTCGCTGTCACCCTGCTGGTCCGCTCCGGGATCCTCGGTCATCGGAGGCTTCTACCTGATGACGATCGTGCTGGGGTTCGGTGCGGCCGCCGTCGTCGGACCGGACGCCGTACGGGAGTCGAACACTGCGGGGAACACGGCGGTGCCGCTGCTCGCACTGAACCTGGGCGGCGGCGCGGAGTCCACCGGGGGGACGGTCCTGTTCGCGATGGTTGCCGCGGTCGCCTTCGCCACGATCCTCGCGGTCGTCGCCGGGATCACCCTCGCCTCCTCGGCCGCGGTGGCCCACGATCTGTACCCGTCACTGCGGCGCCGTCGTGCCGAGCCGCGCAGCGAGGTGGCCGTGGCGCGGGTCGCCGCCGTAGGTATCGGCGTGGTCGCGATGACGCTCGGACTGCTCGCCCGCGACCTCAACGCGGCCTTCCTGGTGGGGCTCGCCTTCGCGGTGTCCGCGTCCGCGAACCTCCCCGTGCTGATGTACTCGCTCTTCTGGCGCGGCTTCACCACCCGCGGTGCCGTGTGGGCGGTTTACGGCGGCCTCGTGCCCGCGCTCGTGCTCGTGCTGCTGTCCCCGGTGGTCTCGGGGAGCCCCGATTCGCTGTTCCCGGGAGTCGACTTCCAGTACTTCCCGCTGCAGAACCCGGGCATTGTCTCTGTCCCGTCGGGCTTCCTCGCGGGCTGGCTCGGCACGGTCACCTCGGCGGAGCCGCCGGACGAGGCCAAGCACGCGGAGACCGAAGTGCGGTCGCTGACGGGTGCCGGGGCGGTCTGACACCGGGGCCCCGGCGTCGTACACCATCGCCCTGGGCAGCCGGAGGGGCCGGTACGTCACAGCCGTACCGGCCCATGGCCCGTGCGAGGCCCCAGGGGCGTCTCAGGCCCTCTACGGTGCCACCCACGCGTACCGGTGTTCGGGTCGCCCTGTGTCGCCGTACTTCAGGGAGAGATGCAGCCGGCCCGCCTGTTCCAGGTGGCGCAGATAGCGCTGGGCGGTGGAGCGACTGAGGCCTGTCCTGGCGGCCACCTCGTGCGCGGACAGCGGGTGGTCGGCCCGGTGCAGCACCTCGCAGATGAGGTCCGTCGTCGGCTCCGAGTGGCCGCTGGGCAGCCTGGGCGACGAGTGGGCGGGCGCGGTACGCAGCGCGCCGAAGATCCGGTCGACCTGTTCCTGGCCCGCCACACCGCGCCCGCCGACGCGGTCGACGGTGCGCCGCAGGGCGGCGTACGAGTCGAGGCGCGTGCGCAAAGCCGTGAACGTGAACGGTTTGACCAGGTAGTGCAGGGCGCCCAGGCGCATCGCGCCCTGCACGGTCGCCACGTCTCCCGCCGCTGTGATCATGATGACATCGGTGCCATGACCGTGCTCACGCATGCGGTGGACCAGCTCGAGACCTGTCTGGTCAGGCAGGTAGTGGTCGAGCAGGACCAGGTCGATCCGGGTGCGCGCCACCGTGGCGAGCGCCTGGGCGGCGTTGTGCGCGCGGGCGGCGACCCGGAAGCCCGGAACCTTTTCCACGTACTTGGCGTTGATCTCGGCGACACGGAAGTCGTCGTCCACGATCAGGACGTCAATCATCGGGCCTCTCTCCCTCAAGGCCAAGCGAGCGTTAAGCCCGTGTTTCGGCTTCGTTGTTGTAGCGCGAGCAAAAAGAGCACAACAGACTCCTGCGAGCAGAAGTCGGGGTTGTGCCCAGAAGACTGCTGCTGCGCACCGCACCACATCTACCGTCCCGGGCCATGAGCACAGACACCAGCCCCGCGATCGAGTTGCGGGGCGCGAGCAAGATCTTCAGGACCCCGTCAGGCGGTTTGCACACGGCTGTCAGGGATCTGGACCTGACCGTCGGGCGGGGTGAGTTCGTCGCCGTCGTCGGACCCACCGGGTGCGGCAAGTCGACGACCCTGACCCTGGTCAGTGGTCTGGAGGAGCCCACCGAGGGCGAGGTCCTGGTGGCCGGTGAACCCGTTGACGGAGTCGGGGACAAGGTCGGTTTCGTCTTCCAGCAGGACGCCACGTTCCCCTGGCGTACGGTTCTGTCCAACGTCATGGCAGGCCCGCGCTTCCGTGGCGTGCCGAAGGCGGAGGCCAAGCAGAAGGCACGAGAGTGGCTCGCCCGGGTCGGGCTCGCGGCCTTCGAGGACCGCTACCCCCACCAGCTCTCCGGTGGTCAGCGCAAGCGCGTCGCCCTCGCCGCCACCTTCGTCAACGACCCCGAGATCCTGCTCATGGACGAGCCGTTCTCGGCACTCGACGTACAGACCAGAGCCCTGATGTCGGACGAGTTGCTGGAGCTGTGGGCGGGCACGGGCGCCTCGGTCGTCTTCGTCACCCACGACCTGGAGGAGTCCATCGCGCTGGCCGACAAGGTGGTTGTGATGACCGCCGGGCCCGCGACCGTGAAGCAGGTCTTCGACATCGACCTGCCGCGCCCGCGCAAGGTCGAGTCGGTGCGCCTGGAGCCGCGGTTCATCGAGATCTACCGGGAGATCTGGGAGTCCCTGGGCGAAGAGGTCCGCATCACGCGTGAGAGGGGTGCCGCCAATGTCGCCTGAGACCGTCTCCGCTCCGGCTCCCGCCGACCTCCTCAAGCCCGACCGCGCCCACTCACGCGCGCGTGCCGCCCGCAGACGCAAGGCCGTGATCGCCCTCGCCCGCGTCCTGTTGCTGGTCGGTGTGCTCGGACTGTGGGAGGCGCTGTCGCGGACCAATGCCATCGACCCGTTCAACTTCTCGATGCCGTCGAAGATCTGGGACCAGATCTACACCTGGGTCACACACGGCACCGCGCTGGGATCGCTCGGCGCGCAGATCTGGGTCACGCTCCAGGAGGCGCTGTTCGGCTGGATCCTCGGGGTCGTGGCCGGTGTGGTCTTCGGTATCGCGCTGGGACGTATCGCCTTGCTCGCCGACGTTCTCGGCCCGTACATCAAGGTGCTCAACTCCATCCCCAGGATCGTCCTCGCCCCGATCTTCGTGATCTGGTTCGGGCTCGGGTCGGCATCCAAGATCGCCTCGGCCGTCGTCCTGGTCTTCTTCCCCGTCTTCTTCAACGCCTTCCAGGGCGCCCGTGAGGTGGACCGCAATCTCGTCGCCAACGCCCGCATTTTGGGCGCCAGCGATCGCCGCGTGACGCTTCAGGTCGTCATCCCGTCGGCCACCTCGTGGATCTTCACCAGCCTCCACGTCAGCTTCGGCTTCGCCCTCATCGGCGCCATCGTCGGCGAGTACATCGGCGCCACCCAGGGCATCGGCCTGCTCGTCGCCCAGTCCCAGGGCACTTTCAACGCGGCCGGTGTGTACGCCGCGATGGTCATCCTCGCGGTCGTCGCGCTGGCGGCCGAGGGCCTGCTCACCTTCGCCGAACGCCGCATCTTCCGCTGGAAGCCGTCGGACTCCAGGTCCTGACCGCTCCTTTTCCCGCGGGCCCATGCGACTTGTCGGGGCGCCTCGTGCCGCCGCCTAGCCGCCCGTTTCGAAAGCCCCCGCCCAACGCCCCTTGAGGCATCCGTACTTCTTTCCGCACCGCCCCCTCACAAGGACGTGAACTGCCATGCGCAAGACCGCCAGATTCGCCGCCCTCGCCGCGGCCGGCCTGCTCGCCGTCACCTCGCTCACCGCCTGCGCCAACGACGCCGCCTCCTCCGGCTCCGGCAGCAAGGGCAACGGCAAGGGCGAGAAGGTCAAGATCATGGTGGGTGGCCTGGACAAGGTCATCTATCTGCCCGCCATGCTCACCCAGCGGCTCGGCTACTTCGACGCCGAGGGCCTCGACGTGGAGCTGCTGAGCGAGCCGGCCGGCGTGCAGGCCGAGACCGCGCTCGTCTCGGGTCAGGTCCAGGGGGCGGTCGGCTTCTACGACCACACCCTCGACCTGCAGACCAAGGGCAAGCACGTCGAGTCCGTGGTGCAGTTCTCGCACGCGCCCGGTGAGGTCGAGATCGTCTCCGCCAAGCACGCGAAGGACATCACCTCGCCCAAGGACTTCAAGGGCAGGAAGCTCGGCATCACCGGCCTCGGCTCCTCGACCGACTTCCTCACCAAGTACCTCGCGGTGCAGAACGGTGTGAGCGTCAGCGAGTTCAGCCCGGTCGCCGTCGGCGCCGGTTCCACCTTCATCGCCGCCCTGCAGAAGGGCTCCATCGACGCCGGGATGACCACTGACCCGACCGTCGCCACGATCCTCCAGAAGAACCTCGGCAAGGTGCTCGTAGACATGCGGACGCCGGAGGGATCGCAGGAGGCGTTCGGCGGCCCGTACCCGTCGTCGAGCCTGTACATGCAGACGGACTGGGTCAACAGCCACAAGGACACGGTCCAGAAGCTGGCCAACGCGTTCGTGAAGACCCTGAAGTGGATGTCCACGCACTCCGCGGACGAGATCGCCGCCAAGATGCCGGCCGACTACTCCCAGGGCGACAAGACGCTCTACGCGAACGCCATCAAGAGCACGCTGCCCATGTTCACCAAGGACGGCGTGATGCCGGAGGGTGGTCCCGAGACGGTCCAGAAGGTACTCAAGGCGTTCAACCCCAACATCAAGGACACTGCCATCGACCTCGACAAGACCTACACGACGGAGTTCGTGAAGAAGGCCGAGGGCTGAGCCCACCCGCCCTGCCCTCAGGCGCGGGCCGCCCGGACGCAGCGATGCGCGGGGCGGCCCGCGCCGCCCGCTGCGCCCCCTCCATCCCTGCGGACGGCCCTGCCCTCGTGCCGGCCAACGAGGCGTTCCCTGGGCTTCGCCAGGCCCCCGGCTGCTGCCTTACTCGAGACGGGGTTCTTCCGCGGCCCGCACCTCGCGCGCCGGTGTGGCCGGGGCCGGAACGAGGTTCTGACCGGCTGCCGGAACCGGCCGAGCCGTGCCGGGCTCCTCAAGTGCCTCCGGCAGTACGACGACGAACTCGGCGCCACCGCCGTGCGCCTCGCTCACGTGGGCGGTGCCCCCATGGCGTTCGGCGAGGCGGCGCACCAGGGAGAGGCCGATTCCTCGCTTGCCGTGGGCCGGAGGCCGTTTGGTCGACCAGCCGTCCGTGAAGATCAACTCACGCCGCTCGGCGGGGATTCCGGGCCCTGTGTCGCGCACCCTGAGGACCGCCGCACGTCCCTCGACGCGCAGTTCGATCTCCACGCGCGCGTGCGGCGTGCCCGCGACGGCGTCGAGTGCGTTGTCGACCAGGTTCCCGACGATCGTGACCAGGCCCCTGGGGTCGATCAACCGGTCCGGCAACAGCGTGCGATCCACGATCCACAGGGCCACCCCGCGCTCGGCGGCCACCGTGGCCTTGCCCACCAACAGGGCCGCGAGGAGCGGGTCGTGGATCTTCTCCGTGACGTGTTCCGCGGTGGTCCGGTGGTCGCCCACCACCTCGCCGATGAACTCCACGGCGTCGTCGAACATCTCCAGTTCGAGCAGCCCCAGGAGGGTGTGCATCCGGTTGGCGTGCTCGTGGTCCTGCGCGCGCAGCGCGTCGATCAGGCCGCGTGTGGAGTCCAGTTCCCGGCCCAACTGCTCCAGTTCGGTGCGGTCACGCAAGGTGGCGACGGCGCCTCCGTCGTCGGTGGGCATGCGGTTGGCGACAAGGACGCGTTGACCGCGCACGGTGAGCAGATCAGTGCCCGTGACGCGTCCGGCGAGCACATCGGTCGTACGGCCCGCGCCCAGCGCCTCGTCGAGGGATCGGCCGACGGCCTCGTCCCCGATGCCCAGCAGGCGCTGTGCCTCGTCGTTGAGGAGGCGTACCCGGCCCGCGCGATCCAGGGCGACGACCCCCTCCCTGATGCCGTGCAGCATCGCCTCGCGTTCGGCGAGCAGCGCCGCGATGTCGGAGAAGGCGAGGTCGCGGGTCTGCCGCTGGACCCGGCGGGAGATCAGATACGCGGCCAGGGCGCCGATGGCCAGGGCCGCGCCCGCATAGGCGAACAGCTCCGGGATCGCGTGGATCAGCCGGGTCCGTACGGTGTTGTACTTGATGCCCACGGAGACCGCGCCGATGATCCTGCCGTGCTCGTCCCGCAGCGGCACCTTGCCCCGGGCCGAGCGGCCCAGGGTGCCGCTGTCGATCTCCATGACCTCCTTGCCCTCCAGGGCCTCGCTCGGGTCGGTCGAGACGATACTGCCGATCTTCGTGGTGTCCGGGTGCGACCAGCGCACGTGCCGCATGTTCATCACCACGACGTACTCGGCGCCGCTGGCCTTACGGATGCGCTCCGCCTCTGCCTGCAAGGGCCCGTCCGGCGTCGGCCGCGTCGACCGCAGGTCCTCGGCGATCTGCGGCTGGGCCGCCGTGCTCTGCGCGATGGCGAGGGCCCGGCGCATCGCCTGGTCGTCCAGCAGATGGCTGAGCGGCGCCAGGAACAGGCCGGTGGCGAGCACGGCGACGCCCGCGGCGATCGCCACCTGCATCAGCAGAACCTGCGAGAACATCCGCCGTGGCAGACCGAGGCGCAGACGTCGCGCAGGGGGAGACGGGATCATGCGTGCACGGTACGGGGGCGCGCGCGGCCTGCCGCAGGGGGAGTGAGGGGATCTGTTTGCAAGGGTGCCTGTGGCACCCGTTGCCAGGGCCGAACCCGTTTCCTGCCCCTCTGCGGTCGCCTCAGCCGGGCGCGAGGCAGCCAGGGTCCTCGGGGCGCAACTCCCGTACCGCCACCACGTCCATCCGGGCCGGCGAACCGAGTGCCGAGCCGCAACTCTCCGGGCGCGGCGGCAGCGAGGCGCCGCGCGCCACTATGACGCGCCACAGACGGCCGTCGGTGTGGGAGACGAAGACCTCCCAGCGCGGTGCGGTGCCGTTCGTGCGCACGATGGTCAGCGTGTTCGCGGCGTATTCGCGGGCGGCAGTGCGCACCGCGAGTTCGGCGGCCTGTGCGGGCCGCTCCCAGGCGGAGCCGCCGCGGCATCCCTGGACCACGATCCTTCCCTCACGCACCCCCTGAAGGACCTCCTTGACGTGCGGGGCCTGGGCCCGCCCATAGGCGTATCCGAACGGCAGGACGAGCAGTGTGGGCGAGAAACGGTGGCCGCCGAGATGGGTGACCTCCCAGACGCCGTCCACTCCTGAGGCGGACAGTTCGGCCGCGAGTGGGCGGCCGAGAAGGGCGCAGCAGCGGTCCCGCTTGCCGTTGGTGCAGACGAGTGCGAGCGGGTCTCCGGTGTGGGGCCGTCCCTGGAGAGTCGAGTCGAAGCTGTGCGGGTCGCCCTGGCCGAGTGTTACGAAGTCCAGGTCGAGCAGCCGTTCCGGATCGGTCGTTGTGGCGGTGCGCAGCCACACGTTCCCCGGGACGGTGTGTGCCGCGTACACCCGTCGCACGGCGGGTGTACCGCGGTCGGCGTGGCGGCCGGGGCGGCGGATGAGCGCGATCCGTACACCGGTGCCCTCCGTGGCCGCCTCGAGAGCGCGGCCGAGCGCCGGATCCAGGTGGCTCGATGTGAGTGCTTTGCCGCCCCAAGGACCGGGCTGTTCCAGAAGCAGCCATGTCCTCGCGGTCGCCGCGGTCCCCGCGAGAGGCTCGTCGAGGTCCCGGGATGCGGTCGTGCAGATACTCACAGAGGTGAGCCTAACCTGGCTTCGTCGGTGACTGATTTTCGAGTTCCCGGACGGGGCGCGTCAAGGGCGCAGGCGTGCGGCAGGGGCGGGTGAAGCACGAGTATCCAGCGGCTGAGGGAAGGCCACGCCCGGCTCACTCGGGGAGCGGCTGTGGCGGGAGCGCGCCCACGTAGTGCCCGCGCGGGCGCATGCGCAGCGGGCGCTCCTCGTACTCCTCCAGGGTGTGGGCGATCCAGCCGGCCGTGCGTGCGACGGCGAAGACGGTCTCGCCCGCTGTGGCGGCCATGCCGGAGGACACCGTGAGAACGGCGAGGGCCAGGTCGACGTTGGCGTGCAGCGGTGTGTGGCGGGCCGTGGTGGCCACGATGTCCCGGGCGGCCGCCAGGGCCGGTGCCGCGGCCGGTACTTCCTCCAGCAGTGCGAAGAGGGCACGCGCACGCGGGTCCTCGCCGGGATACAGCCGGTGTCCGAGACCGGGGACACGGCGCCCGGCACGTAGTTCGTCGGCGACCACGGGTGCCGCGGTGCCCAGGTCCAGGACGTCGAGCAGCATGCGGTGCGCGAGGCCGCTGGCTGCCCCGTGCAGGGGGCCTTCCAGTACACCGAGTCCGGCCGAGACCGCGGCGTACGCGTGCGCGCGGGCGGACGCGGCGACGCGGACCGCGAGAGTCGAGGCGGCCAGATCGTGATCGATGAGCAGCCCGAGTGCCGTGTCCAGCGCGTGCAGTGACGCTTCATCGGGACTGCGTCCGGTCAGCCGCCCCCACAGGCGCTGGGCCAGCGGCCCCGTGTCGCGGTGGTCGTGCCGCAGCGGCGGGAGAGCGGCGACGAGGGTGGGGATGAGGGTGCGGGCGGTACCGAGGACCGCGTCCGGCGACAGATCGAAGCGGAGCGGGTCCGCGGTGGCCGCCGCGATCGCCGCGACCCGCAGCCGGTCGGTGGGGGCGCTGTGCTCGGGCAGGGCGTCCACAGCGCGACGAGCGATGGCGACGGAGGCGTCCGGGGCGGTGAAAGTGATCCCGAGCCGCAACCGTCCGGTCCACAGCCACTCGGCGATCTCCTCGTAGGAGTGGCGCGCGGCCAGCTCGGTCGCGTCGACGCCGCGGAAGTAGTACCGGTCGGCGTCGATCAGGGTGATGCCCGTACGGACCGAGAGTTCGCCGCCGGTGGGCGAACTGCCGCTCGGCTCACGTCTGTTGCGCCGGGCGAGGGCCGTCACCTCCTCGGCGTCGAAGGTGCTGCCACGGCCGCCGGGCTCGCGTCGGCTGCTGAGCTGGCCGCGGCTGACGTACGCGTAGACGGTCTCGGGCTTCACGCCGAGCAGTTCGGCCACCTCCTTGGTGGTGAGCCGGGTCTCGTCGTGGCCGGGAGCCGCTTCTTGATCCCTCATGGCCGACACCGTACCCATGGGCAACATATTGATCCAATCAATATTGACAGAGGAGTCATCAAGCATGGACAGTCGGATCAAGTTCGAGGAGGGAACATGCAGATCAACAGGGTCGCGTCCACCTCTGTCGACGTGCCGCGGGGACTCGCGGGCGTCGTCGTCACCGAGACCGCACTGGGTGACGTCAGGGGGCTGGAGGGCTTCTACCACTACCGTCAGTACTCGGCCGTCGAACTCGCGCAGACTCGCGGCTTCGAGGACGTGTGGTATCTGATGGTCCACGGCGGACTGCCGGACGCGGCGCAGCGCTCCGCGTTCGCCGCGCGCACGGCGGCTCTGCGCCACCTGCCCGACGACGTACGGGCCGCGCTTCCCGCGATAGCCGCTGCGAGTGGCCGGTCCGGCCCGCTGTCGGGCCTTCGTACGACGCTTTCCCTGCTCGGTGCCGCCAAGGGATTCCGGCCGGTGTACGACATCGACGCGGACCGGCGCCGTTCGGACACGGTCGTGGCGACCGCGGCCGTCCCCACCTTGCTGACCGCGCTGTACCGGCTGGGCCGAGGCCTTGATCCCGTCGAGCCGCGGGAGGATCTGCCCCACGCCGCGAACTACCTGTACATGTTGACGGGTTCGGAACCGGACCCGGCGCGTGCGCGGGCGGTCGAGCAGTACTTGATCTCAACCATTGACCATGGATTCAATGCGTCAACGTTCACCGCGAGGGTGATCGCGTCGACGGGGGCGGATGTGGCGGCGGCTCTGGCCGGTGCCGTCGGCGCTCTGTCCGGCCCGCTGCACGGAGGTGCGCCGAGCCGTGCCCTGGACACCCTCGATGCGATCGGCACGCCCGACCGCATCGACTCCTGGATCCGCGAGCGGGTCCTGGCGGGCGAACGCATCATGGGCTTCGGCCACCCCGTCTACCGTACGGAGGACCCCCGTTCGCGCATGCTCCGCGGTATCGCGAAGCGGTTCGGCGGCCCGCTGGTCGACTTCGCGATCGAGGTCGAGCATCGCGTGGAGGCGATTCTGGCCGAACTGAAGCCTGGCCGCGAACTCCACACGAACGTGGAGTTCTACGCGGGTGTGGTGATGGAACTCTGCGGCCTGCCGCGCGAGATGTTCACCCCGACCTTCGCGACGGCCCGGGTGGTCGGCTGGAGCGCCAACATCCTGGAGCAGGCGGAAGACCCGAAGATCATCCGACCGGCGGCCCGGTATGTGGGGCCGGTGCCGCCGGTGACGGTGCCGACGGTGGCCTGAGGCATGCGTCGAGGCCCGGCACCGATCTGGTGTCGGACCTCGTGGGTACAGTGCGAGCGATGACCGGGGTGGTGGGGTTCGGCTCGCCGTCCGGAGGTGATCCTCAAAGGGGTGACCAAGAGGGCGGACCTCGACGGAGGAGGTGGCGGGGCGGCCGACGCCGCGCTGTCGCTACTGGTCGGGAATGTCTGCTTTTGCCCTGACGAGAGTCTCGCGGCTGACGATGACGATGCGCTCGTAGTCCGCGCGTGCAGCGTCGGCGGGAAGTTTGCTCTCGAGGCAAGCCGTGGCCTCGGTCCCGATGACGGCGAAGTTGCCGTCGCTGAGCTCGAAGATGTCCGGGCACGTCTCTCCGGACAAACTGCCCCGTTCGCGAGGGGACGCACCGATGCGGCGCACGATTTTCAATGGAACCCCGATTCGTGAGTGTCAGGTGTTGAGGGCGGGGACAGGTTAGCCCAATGTCAAGTGGCACAATTGTTCTGCCTTAGGCCAACTGGCCGCCCAACGGGCCGCGTTGGGGGTGTCAGTTCCGGTCTTCCTCGGCCGGAGGTTCACCCACGACCCACCATTCCTCGGTGTCCGCCTCCTCCAGATCGCGGATGAGTGTGTCCACCATCTGGCCTACCCGGGCCTCCGCCGACTCCGCCTTGAGGCTGGCGCGGTGGTGTCGTGTGGCATTCCAGTACTCGCGAAAGACCGCGTTCTGACAGATCACGCGAAGATGGCCGTGGAGTTCCTCCAGATTGACCACGCCGACGCGGTAGGCGAGGAGGGCGTTGGTGTACATCGCATTGGCGAAGAGGTACTGCCGGCGCCGCGTGGGGTTCACTTCGTCTATCGTGCTCATGACTGCGGCCAGGTCGGGATCGCTCAGTGCCTTGTCCAACAGGTATGACTGCAGGCGCTGTTGTTCGGCAAGCCGCGCCTCCTGGCGGTCGTTCCGCTCCGCATGTTCGATCCGGAGACGTAGTTCCCGGTACCGGCGCTGCTGGGCGGCCACGGCAACCAGAATTCCGGCTGCGAACGCGAGCCCCGCCGCGGTGGCGGCGCCCAACCCCCGTACCTCACATTTCCGTGTGACCATGTCAACCCCCGAATCAGGCGACCGTCCGCCGGTCGTCGGATGCGGGTCGACTGGTGGACACCGGCGAGCGATGGGCGGCGCGCTTGCCGTCTCCCAGGGTGCCGAGCGGCTCTGATCGGCGGGGAGGCGGAGAGGAGGCGCACAGAGGGATGCGCGGGTCGCGTTCCCCGGCGCCATGCTTACGTGTGCCCCGCGAGCGCCGCTGACAATCGTTCACTCCTCGCACGCTGCCGTCCAGGCCCGGCACGAGCCGGCCCAACGGCCGTCCTCGTACGCCGCCGGTACGCTGTCCGGCGCAGGTGCCAGTCGAGAAGGGGCGCACAGTGAGCCAGTCGTCGGGACTGCGGCAGATCCCGGTCGTCGTACTAGCCGGATTTCTGGGATCGGGCAAGACCACCCTGCTCAACCACCTTCTCCACCACAGCGGGGGCAGCCGCATCGGCGCCGTCGTCAATGACTTCGGGGACATCGAGATCGACGCGATGGCTGTCGCCGGGGCACTCGGGGACTCCACGGTCTCCCTCGGCAACGGATGCCTGTGCTGCGCGGTCGACGCCAGTGAACTCGACCTCTACCTCGACCGTCTCGCCCAGCCCGCGGCCGGCATCGATGTCATCGTCATCGAGGCAAGTGGGCTCGCCGAACCCCAGGAACTCGTGCGCATGCTGCTCGCCAGCGAGCAGCCACGCGTCGTCTACGGCGGACTGGTCGAGGTTGTCGACGCGGTCGAGTTCGACGCCACCCGGGCCAAGCATCCCGAACTCGACCGTCATCTCGCCCTCGCCGACCTGGTAGTCGTCAACAAGACCGACCGGGTCGAGGACAGCGAGCGGGTCCTCCGGCTCGTCCAGTCGCTCGCCGACCGGGCCGCCGTCGTACCGGCCGACCACGGGCGCATCGATCCCGAGTTCCTCTTCGACCGCCGGCCTGCCGAGGAGCGGATCGGCCAGTTGTCCTTCGACGACCTCCACCGGCACGAGCAGGGGCACGACGACCCCGCTCACACCCATCTGCACACCGGATACGACAGCGTCTCCTTCCGTTCCGACGTGCCACTGCACCCCCGGCGGCTCCTGGACTTCCTCGACAGCAGACCGGAAGGCCTCTACCGGATCAAGGGTTACGTCGACTTCGGCGCGGCCGATCCGCGCAACCGGTACGCCGTGCACGCCGTGGGGCGGTTCCTGCGGTTCTACCCGGAACCGTGGAAGGCCGACGACGAGCGGCTCAGCCAGCTCGTTCTCATCGGGTCCGGCGTCGACACCGACGCACTGCTCATGGAGCTGGAGGCATGCCCGGACGACGCCCCGCATGCCGACGAGCACAGCATGTGGGGCGTCCTGCGCTATGTACAGGACAAGGAGGCCGGGGCTCCTGGAAGCCCCGGCGGCCTCGTGGGCTGACCTACAGCGGTCCCGCCACCGCCGCGACCGTCTTCGGCAGCGGCAGGCCCGAGCCGTCGCGCCGCGGGTCGATTTCCGGCAAGTCGGTGGGTGTGCCGTTCTTCTGTGCGGCCCTGGCCGGCGCCACGCCCGCCCAGGCGAACGACAGGCAGTCCTCACCCTTCAGGAACCGCTGGCAGCGCACGCCACCCGTGGCGCGGCCCTTGCGCGGGTACTGGTCGAACGGCGTCATCTTGGCCGTCGTCTGGACCGAGTCGTCCAGCGTGCCGCGCGAGCCGGCGACCGTGAAGACCACCGCGTCCGCCGCCGGGTCCACCGCCGTGAAGGAGATCACCTTCGCGCCGCCCGAGAGCTTGACACCGGCCATGCCACCCGCGGGGCGGCCCTGCGGACGCACCTGGGACGCCTGGTAGCGCAGCAGCTGCGCGTCGTCCGTGATGAAGACGAGGTCCTCCTCGCCGGTGCGCAGTTCGACCGCGCCGACGATTCGGTCACCATCCTTCAGCGTGATGACCTCCAACTCCTCCTTGTTGGCGGGATAGTCGGGCACCACGCGCTTGACGACACCCTGTTCCGTACCGAGCGCGAGGCCCGGGGAGGACTCGTCCAACGTCGTCAGACAGACCACCGTCTCGCTCTCCTCCAGGGAGATGAACTCCGAGACCGGCGCGCCCCCGGACAGGTTCGGTCGCGCCGCCGTCTCCGGTAGCTGCGGGAGGTCGATCACGTTCAGCCGCAGCAGACGTCCCGCGGACGTCACCACTCCCACCTCGCCGCGTGCCGTCGCCGGGACGGCGGAGACGATCACGTCGTGCTTCGCGCGCCCGCCGTCGGTGTCCTCCGCGAACGGGTCACCGTTCGCCGTGCGGGCCAGCAGGCCCGTCGACGACATCAGCACCCGGCACGGGGCGTCCTCGACCTGGAGCGGGACCGTCGCGGCAGGGGAGCCGGAGGACTCCAGCAGTACCGTGCGCCGCTCCGTTCCGAACTTCTTGGCCACCGTGGCCAGTTCCGCCGAGACCAGCTTGCGCAGCTCCGCGTCCGACTCCAGGATCCGGGTCAGCTCCTCGATCTCCGCGTTGAGCCTGTCCTTCTCCGCCTCCAGCTCGATGCGGTCGTACTTGGTCAGGCGGCGCAGCGGGGTGTCGAGGATGTACTGCGTCTGGATCTCGCTGAGCGAGAAGCGCTCCATCAGGCGCTGCTTCGCCTGGGCGGAGTTCTCGCTGGAGCGGATCAGGCGGATGACCTCGTCGATGTCCACCAGCGCCGTGAGCAGGCCCTCCACCAGGTGGAGTCGGTCGCGCCTCTTGCCGCGGCGGAACTCCGAGCGCCGCCGGACGACGTCGAAGCGGTGGTCGAGGTAGACCTCCAGCAGCTCCTTCAGCCCCAGCGTGAGCGGCTGCCCGTCGACCAGCGCCACGTTGTTGATGCCGAAGGACTCCTCCATCGGCGTCAGTTTGTAGAGCTGTTCCAGGACCGCCTCCGGCACGAAGCCGTTCTTGATCTCGATGACCAGGCGCAGCCCGTGCTCACGGTCGGTGAGGTCCTTGACGTCGGCGATGCCCTGGAGCTTCTTCGAACCGACCAGGTCCTTGATCTTGGCGATCACCTTCTCCGGGCCGACCGCGAAGGGCAGCTCGGTGACGACGATGCCCTTGCGGCGCGCTGTCACGTTCTCCACCGACACCGTGGCCCGGATCTTGAACGTGCCGCGCCCGCTCTCATAGGCGTCACGGATCCCGGAGAGACCGACGATCCTGCCCCCGGTGGGCAGGTCGGGGCCCGGGACGTGCTTCATCAGGGCTTCCAGATCCGCGTTCGGATGCCTGATCAGGTGGCGCGCGGCCGCGATCACCTCGCGCAGGTTGTGCGGCGGCATGTTCGTGGCCATGCCGACCGCGATGCCCGACGAGCCGTTCACCAGGAGGTTCGGGAAGGCGGCGGGCAGAGCCACGGGCTCCTGCTCCTGGCCGTCGTAGTTGGGTGCGAAGTCGACCGTGTCCTCGTCGATCGACTCGGTCATCAGGCTCGTCGCCTCGGCCATACGGCACTCGGTGTAACGCATGGCGGCCGGCGGGTCGTCGTTGCCCAGCGAGCCGAAGTTGCCGTGGCCGTCGACCAGGGGGACACGCATCGAGAACGGCTGGGCCAGGCGCACCAGGGCGTCGTAGATCGACGCGTCGCCATGCGGGTGCAACTTACCCATGACCTCGCCGACGACGCGGGCGCACTTCACGTAGCCGCGCTCGGGGCTCAGGCCCATCTCGTTCATCTGGTAGACGATTCGCCGGTGCACCGGCTTGAGGCCGTCACGGGCGTCCGGCAGGGCTCTGGAGTAGATGACCGAGTACGCGTATTCGAGGAAGGAGCCCTGCATCTCGTCGACGACGTCGATGTCGAGGATCTTCTCCTCGTACGAGTCGTCGGGCGGCGGGGTCTTCGTGCTGCGGCGGGCCATCGCTGCCGGCTCCTTCACAGTCTGTGCTGGGCATGAACGGATGTCTGTCGCGGACCATTGTGGACCGCCGCACCGACAACGCGGACCATGCCCCTTCCCTCCGCGGTCCGTGCACGGGGACTCGCGCCCGAGGTTGAGGCGTCACGGGCGCCGGGTGGCACCGACCACGACCCGCTTCCTCCCGTTCGCCCCCGGCGTGACCGCGGGACGATCACGAAGGTCGGCCCCCGCCGACCGGGGACGCGCACCGCCGCACGCCGTGGTCGCCACCGTCACGTCAACCGGTCTGCCTTCCCCCACCCCCCGTAATCCTGGTCTCGCTCTGGGCGTACGGCGCCCGGGAACTTCGCCACCTGTCCGCACGCTTGCATACAGTGACAGGAACGGCAGGAAACCGCGGTTTCCGCGAAAGCTTCCGCGATCGAAGGGACGTACATGCCCATGGGTCACACGGCCACAGCCGAGGCAGGCTCCGGCGGCCTGACAGCGACCGAGCACCGCCTGGCCAACGGCCTGCGCGTGGTGCTCTCCGAGGACCACCTGACCCCGGTCGCGGCGGTGTGCCTCTGGTACGACGTCGGTTCGCGTCACGAGGTCCAGGGGCGCACAGGCCTCGCCCACCTTTTCGAGCACCTGATGTTCCAGGGCTCGGCCCAGGTCAAGGGAAACGGCCACTTCGAGCTGGTGCAGGGCGCCGGCGGCTCGCTCAACGGCACGACCAGCTTCGAGCGCACGAACTACTTCGAGACCATGCCCGCCCACCAGCTTGAGCTCGCCCTCTGGCTGGAGGCCGACCGCATGGGCTCCCTGCTCGCCGCGCTGGACGACGAGTCCATGGAGAACCAACGGGACGTCGTGAAGAACGAGCGCCGCCAGCGCTACGACAACGTTCCGTACGGCACCGCCTTCGAGAAGCTGACCGCCCTCGCCTACCCGCAGGGCCACCCCTACCACCACACGCCGATCGGGTCGATGGCGGACCTGGACGCCGCCACGCTGGAGGACGCGCGCGCCTTCTTCCGCACGTACTACGCGCCGGGCAACGCGGTCCTCTCCGTCGTGGGCGACATCGACCCCAAGCAGACGCTCGCCTGGGTCGAGAAGTACTTCGGGTCCATCCCGTCCCACGACGGCAAGCCCGAGCCCCGCGACGGCTCGCTGCCCGACGTCATCGGCGAGCAGCTGCGCGAGGTCGTCGAGGAGGAGGTGCCGGCGCGTGCCCTGATGGCCGCCTACCGGCTGCCGCAGGACGGCACGCGCGCGTGCGACGCGGCCGACCTGGCGCTCACCATCCTCGGCGGCGGCGAGTCCTCCCGCTTCTACAACCGGCTCGTACGGCGGGACCGCACCGCCGTCGCCGCCGGGTTCGGCCTGCTGCGGCTCGCCGGAGCGCCCTCCCTGGGCTGGCTGGACGTGAAGACCTCCGGCGACTTCGAGGTGCCCGTCATCGAGTCCGCCATCGACGAGGAACTCGCCCGGTTCGCCGAAGAGGGCCCCACGCCCGAGGAAATGGAGCGTGCTCAGGCCCAGTTGGAGCGCGAGTGGCTGGACCGGCTCGGCACGGTCGCGGGCCGCGCCGACGAACTGTGCCGGTACGCCGTGCTGTTCGGCGACCCGCAGCTCGCCCTGACGGCCGTGCAGCGCGTACTCGACGTCACCGCCGAGGAGGTGCAGGAGGTCGCCAAGGCTCGCCTGCGCCCCGACAACCGCGCGGTGCTCGTGTACGAGCCGACCGAGGCCGAGACCCTGGAAGCCGCCGAAACGACCGCCGCCGAAGGCGCCAGCAACGACGAGGAGTCGGCGAAGTGACCGAGCTCGCGACCATGGACTTCCACCCGCAGCCCCAGCCTGGCGAGGCCAGGCCCTGGGCCTTCCCGGCCCCCGAGCGCGGCACGCTCGACAACGGCCTGACCGTCCTGCGCTGCCACCGCCCCGGACAGCAGGTCGTGGCCGTCGAAGTGCTTCTCGACGCGCCGCTGGACGCCGAGCCGGCCGGTCTCGACGGCGTCGCCACCATCATGGCGCGTGCCTTCTCCGAGGGCACCGACCGGCACTCCGCCGAGGAGTTCGCCGCCGAACTGGAGCGCTGCGGCGCCACCCTCGACTCGCACGCCGACCACCCCGGCGTCCGCCTCTCCCTGGAGGTCCCCGCCTCGCGTCTGCCGAAGGCACTCGGACTGCTCGCCGACGCCCTCAGGGCGCCGGCGTTCGCGGACAGCGAGGTCGAGCGCCTGGTGCGCAACCGCCTCGACGAGATCCCGCACGAGACCGCGAACCCGGCCCGCCGTGCCGCCAAGGAGCTCTCCAAGGAGCTGTTCCCGACGTCCTCGCGCATGTCGCGCCCCCGCCAGGGGACCGAGGAGACGGTCGAGACCATCGACTCCGCGGCCGTCCGTTCCTTCTACGAGCGGCACGTGCGCCCCGCGACGGCCACGGTCGTCGTGGTCGGCGACCTCACCAAGACCGACCTCGACGCGCTCCTCGGCGACACGCTCGGCGCCTGGTCGGGGGAGCCGGCCAAGCCGCGCCCCGTGCCGGCGGTGACCGCCGACGACACCGGTCGCGTGATCATCGTGGACCGCCCCGGCGCCGTCCAGACACAGTTGCTCATCGGCCGCGTCGGCGCCGACCGTCACGACCGCGTGTGGCCCGCACAGGTGCTCGGCACGTACTGCCTGGGCGGCACCCTCACCTCCCGCCTGGACCGCGTCCTGCGCGAGGAGAAGGGATACACCTACGGTGTGCGGGCGTTCGGCCAGGTGCTGCGCTCCGCGCCCGACGGATCGGGCGCCGCGATGCTCGCCATCAGCGGCTCCGTCGACACACCGAACACCGGCCCGGCGCTCGACGACCTGTGGAAGGTACTGCGCACCCTCGCCGCCGAGGGACTGACGGACGCCGAACGCGATGTCGCCGTGCAGAACCTGGTGGGTGTGGCGCCGCTGAAGTTCGAGACCGCGGCTGCCGTCGCGAGCACGCTCGCCGACCAGGTCGAGCAGCACCTGCCGGACGACTACCAGGCGACGCTGTATCAGCGGCTTGCGGGAACGGGCACGGTGGAGGCCACGGCTGCCGTCGTGAACGCCTTCCCAGTGGACCGTCTGGTGACCATCCTGGTGGGCGACGCCGCGCAGATCGAGGAACCGGTCAAGGCGCTCGGTATCGGTGAAGTGAGCGTCGTACCGGCCGAGTAGCACGTCGCCCCGCGCGTGTGTGTGGGCGATGGCCCCTGTCTCCGGTCACACAGGGTGAACGTCTGACGCCGTCCCTCCGCCAGGCACGTGCGCGATGGCCCCGGCTCCCGAGCCGGGGCCATGCTGTCTCGTGCCGCACAAGACCGCCCGGATGTACGGTCGGGGCGCCGACCGGCGCCCTCGGGGAGCACGACGGCAGACGTCGCGGCCGCGACCGCCGTCGAACGGCCGACGCGGCCGCGTACTGGTTGTGCCCGAGCGGTCAGACGGTCTCGGGCAGTTCCTCGAGACCTTCGGCGACCAGCTTGGCCAGACGGTCGAGCGCGGCCTCCGCGCCTTCCGCGTCGGAGGCGAGGACGACCTCCTCGCCGCCCTGGGCGCCCAGAGCGAGAACCGCCAGCATGGACGCCGCGTTGACGGGGTTGCCGTCCGCCTTGGCGATCGTCATGGGGACGCCGGAGGCCGTGGCGGCCCGGACGAAGATGGAGGCGGGGCGGGCGTGGAGGCCCTCGGCCCAGCCGACGTTGACGCGGCGCTCAGCCATGTGATGCTGCCCTTCGGATGTACAAGGTTGTCTAGACCAGTTTTCCATACGGTGCGGCGTGCCCGGAGCGGACATCCGGGCGGGCCCCGGACGGTCCCGGCTCGGTCTCCTCAGCCTGCCTCGCGCCACTGTCGGACGCGAGCCTTACGCTGGGGCCCATGCAGACCGCGTCGGACCGGCATGAGTACCCCGCCCACTGGGAGGCCGACGTGGTCCTCCGTGACGGCGGCACCGCGCGCATCAGACCCATCACCGTGGACGACGCCGAGCGGCTCGTCAGCTTCTACGAGCAGGTCTCGGACCAGTCGAAGTACTACCGCTTCTTCGCGCCGTACCCTCGGCTGTCCGCCAAGGACGTCCACCGCTTCACCCACCACGACTTCGTGGACAGGGTGGGACTCGCGGCCACGATCGGTGGCCAGTTCATCGCGACCGTGCGCTATGACCGAATCGGCGGCGAAGGTCTGCCCGCCTCCGCGTCAGCCCACTCGTCCCCCGGCACCGCCCACGCCGGAGAGCGCTCCGCGCCGGCCCCTGTCGAAACGGCTGAGGTCGCCTTCCTGGTGCAGGACGCGCACCAGGGGCGGGGCGTCGCCTCCGCCCTCCTCGAACACATCGCCGCGGTGGCCCGGGAACGCGGCATCCGCCGGTTCACCGCCGAGGTACTGCCCGCCAACACCAAGATGATCAAGGTGTTCACGGACGCCGGATACCAGCAGAAGCGCAGCTTCGAGGACGGTGTCGTCCACCTGGAGTTCGACCTGGAGCCCACCGACCGCTCCCTGGCCGTGCAGCGCGCACGGGAGCAGCGGGCCGAGGCACGGTCCGTGCAGCGGCTGCTCGCGCCCGGCTCGGTTGCCGTGATCGGCGTGGGCCGCACGCCCGGGGGGGTGGGCCGCGGTGTGCTCGGCAACCTCAGGGAGGGCGGGTTCACCGGCCGCCTGTACGCGGTGAACGGGGCGTTCCCCGAGGGGCAGAAGGAACTCGACGGAGTCCCCGCCCACCGCTCCGTCCGCGACATCGCCGACCCGGTCGATCTCGCCGTCGTCGCGGTCCCCGCGGAGCGCGTCCCCGAGGTCGTCGCCGAGTGCGGGGAGCACGGCGTGCAGGGGCTCGTGGTCGTCTCCGCGGGATACGCCGAGAGTGGCCCCGACGGCCGGGAGCGGCAGCGGGAACTGGTGCGGCAGGTGCGGTCGTACGGGATGCGGCTCATCGGGCCCAACGCCTTCGGGGTCATCAACACCTCTCCGGAGGTCCGCCTCAACGCGTCCCTCGCACCCGAGATGCCGCGCCCCGGGCGCATGGGGCTGTTCGCCCAGTCCGGTGCCATCGGCATCGCGCTGCTGTCGAGGCTGCACCGGCGCGGTGGAGGCGTCACCGGGGTCACGGGCGTGTCGACCTTCGTCTCCTCCGGGAACCGGGCGGACGTGTCGGGCAACGACGTCCTGCAGTACTGGTACGACGACCCGGACACCGATGTCGCCCTCATGTACCTGGAGACCATAGGCAACCCGCGCAAATTCACCCGGCTCGCCCGGCGGACGGCGGCGGCCAAGCCACTGGTCGTGGTTCAGGGCGCGCGGCACGGAGGCGCTCCACAGGGGCATGCCGTACGGGCCACGCGGCTGCCGCACGCCACGGTGTCCGCGCTGCTGCGGCAGGCCGGAGTACTCCGCGTGGACACCATCACCGAACTGGTGGACGCGGGGCTGCTGCTGGCCCGGCAGCCGCTGCCCGCCGGGCCGCGGGTGGCGATCCTGGGGAACTCCGAGTCGCTGGGGCTGTTGACCTACGACGCCTGCCTGGCCGAGAGGCTGCGGCCGTCGCCGCCGCTCGACCTGACGACGGCGGCGACGGCCGAGGACTTCCACCGGGCGCTGTCCGCGGCGCTGGCCGACGACTCGTGCGATGCCGTCGTGGTGACGGCGATACCGGCGGTCGGCGCGGCTTCGGCCCAGGACGCGGCGCTGGCGGAGGCCCTCCGGTCGGCCGCCGCTGCGGCTCCGGCCAAGCCGGTGCTCGTGGTACACGTGGAGCTGGGCGGGCTCGCGGAGGCGCTGTCCGCGGCGGCCAGCACGTCCCCGCGGGCGCAGCGGAGCGACCTCCAGCGCCCCGCGGAGCGACCCGCCACCGCGGTAGAGCCCGCTCAGGCGCACGAGGCCCGTCCCATTCCCGCCTATCCCGCCGCCGAACGTGCCGTCCGGGCGCTCGCCGAAGCCGTCAGGTACGCGCAGTGGCGGCGCGAGGCCGCCGAGCCGGGCAAGGTCCCCGAGTACGAGGACATCGACGAAAAGGGCGCCGCCGAACTGATCGACGGGCTGCTCACGCGGGGGCAGGGGCTGACGCTCGGCACGGACGAGACCTGTGATCTGCTCGCGCGGTACGGCATCCGCGTACGCAGGGCGCTGCCCGCGCCCACGCCGGAGGCCGCCGTCGAGGCCGCCCGCGCGATCGGCTACCCGGTGGCCCTCAAAGCCACCGCCCCGCACCTGCGGCACCGCGCCGACCTGGGCGGCGTACGGCTGGACCTGGCCGACGAGGAGCAACTGCGTCGGGCCTACACCGAGTTGACGGAACTGTTCGGCGATCCGAAGGGGCTGCGGCCGGTCGTCCAGGGAATGGCACCGCGCGGGGTCGACACGATCGTGCGCGCCGTCATCGACCCGGCGGCCGGGGCCGTACTGTCGTTCGGGCTCGCCGGGGCCGCCTCGCAACTGCTCGGTGACACGGCGCACCGGCTGATCCCGGTCACCGACCGTGATGCCACCTCCCTGATCCGGTCGATCCGGACGGCACCGCTCCTGTTCGGCTGGCGCGGCTCCGACCCCGTCGACACGGCCGCTCTGGAAGAGCTGATGCTGCGCGTGTCCCGGCTGGTCGACGATCACCCGGAGGTCGTCGCGGTCACCCTGGAGCCCGTCGTCGTCGCTCCGCGCGGTCTGAGCGTGCTCGGCGCCACCGTGCGGCTCGCGCCGCCGCCCGCCCGCGACGACCTCGGCCCGAGGACGCTCCCGGTGTACTGAGAGGCGATGAGCGGTGTCTTGCAGTCAGTGCGTCCCCGTAGGATGGACGTCATGGCCAAGACCAGTACGACGACCCAGGGGCTGCGCGCGGCGATCGAGCGCAGCGGCTACTACCCGGCTCTCGTGGCCGAGGCGGTGGAAGCCGCCGTGGGCGGCGAGCCCATCCGGTCGTACCTGGTCCACCAGGAGACCACCTTCGACGCGAACGAGGTGCGCCGACACGTGACCGTGCTGGTCCTGACCGGCAACCGCTTCATCGTCAGTCACACCGACGAACAGGCCGCGGACGACACCTCCCCGACGCCCTACGCGACGACGTCGACAGAGTCGGTGAAGCTCGGCCGGATCTCGTCGGTCGTCGTGAGCCGCGTCGTCGCCAACCCTGAGTCCTACAGTCCGGGCACGCTGCCCCGCGAGGTCGTCCTGACCATCGGCTGGGGCGCCGTCTCCCGTATCGACCTGGAGCCCGCCGCCTGCGGCGACCCCAACTGTGAGGCGGACCACGGCTACACGGGCAACGCGACGGCGGACGACCTCAGCCTCCGCGTCAGCGAGGCCGGGGACGGGCCGGAGACGGTGCGCCAGGCACTCGCCTTCGCGCAGTCCCTCTCCGAGGCGACCGCGGACTTCACCCGCTGATGGCGCTGTCCACCTGGGACGACCACCCTGAGCCGCTCGCCGTCGACTCCGCGCCCCTTCCCGAGTACGGCACCGGCTCGCTGGCCGATCTGCTGCCCACGCTGGCCGCGGGCATGGAGGTGCCGGGCCAGACCGCCGCCATACCGGAACTGACCGCCGCCGACCGCAACTGCGTCTTCCTGGTCGACGGGCTCGGCTGGGAGCAGCTGAAGGCGCACCCTGGCGAGGCGCCCTTCCTGGCCTCGCTCCTGTCGTCCTCCCGCGGGGGCACGGGCCGCCCGATCACCGCCGGCTACCCGGCGACCACCGCCACCTCGCTCGCCTCCGTCGGCACCGGTCTGCCGCCCGGCGCGCACGGCCTGCCGGGATACACGGTGCGTGACCCCGCCACCGGCGAGCTGATGAACCAGCTCCGCTGGCATCCCTGGACGGAGCCGCACGCCTGGCAGCCGTACCCGACGATCTTCCAGCTCGCGGACGCGGCCGGAATCCACACGGCGCAGGTGTCCTCCCCGACCTTCGAGAGCACCCCGCTGACCAAGGTCGCACTGAGCGGCGGGACGTTTCACGGCCGTCTGACCGGCGAAGACCGCATGGACCTCGCGGCAGAGCAACTGGCCGCGGGTGACCGCTCGTTGGTGTACACGTACTACGCCGAACTCGACGGTGCCGGTCACCGCTTCGGCGTCGACTCGGACACCTGGCGCGGCCAGCTCATGTACGTCGACCGGCTGGTCCAGCGCCTGGCGGAGCAGCTGCCGCCGCGCACCGCCCTGTACGTCACCGCCGACCACGGCATGATCGACATCCCCTTCACCGAGGCGCACCGCATCGACTTCGACGAGGACTGGGAGCTGCGCGCCGGGGTGGCCCTGCTGGGCGGCGAGGGGCGTGCCCGGCACGTCTACGCTGTGCCGGGCGCCGAGAACGACGTTCTGACCTGCTGGCGCGAGGTGCTCGGCGAGCAGTTCTGGGTGGCCTCCCGGGACGAGGCGATCGCGGCGGGCTGGTTCGGCCCGCACATCGACCAACGGGTGTACGCGCGCATCGGTGATGTGGTCGCCGCGGCCCGCGACGACGTGCTGATCATCGCCTCCGAGCGCGAGCCCAAGGAGTCGTCGATGGTCGGGAACCACGGATCGATGACGGCCGTGGAACAGTTGGTGCCCCTGCTGGAAGTCCGCACCTGAGCACGGGGGCGCACCCGACGCCCGGTACGCTCCCGATGACCCGCATGCCCTCCCCCATCCCCTCGAAAGGTCCTCAACTCCCCATGCCCGAGCTGGTGTTCTTCTCCGGAACGATGGACTGCGGGAAGTCGACTCTGGCGCTACAAATTGCACACAACCGCTCGGCTCGTGGTCTGCAGAGCGTGATCTTCACACGGGACGATCGCGCGGGGGAGGGCAAGCTGTCCTCACGCCTGGGGTTGGTGACCGAGGCGGTGGAGGCTGCGCCGGAGCTGGATCTCTACCACTTTGTGGTGGAGCGCATGTCGCGGGGCGGCAAGGTCGACTACGTCCTCGTGGACGAAGCCCAGTTCCTGCTGACGGAGCAGATCGATCAGCTGGCCCGGATCGTGGACGATCTGAACCTCGATGTGTTCGCGTTCGGCATCACCACGGACTTCCGGACCAAGTTGTTCCCCGGCTCGCGGCGGCTCATCGAGCTGGCGGACCGGGTTGAGGCGCTCCAGGTCGAGGCGATGTGCTGGTGCGGGGCGCGGGCCACCCACAACGCGCGCACAGTGGGCGGCGAGATGGTCGTCGAGGGCGAGCAGGTCGTGGTGGGGGACGTGGGCATGGCTGCGGAGATCGTCGGGTACGAGGTTCTGTGCCGCCGCCATCATCGCAAGCGGGTGACCAGCGCGGCGGCGCGAGCGGCGGCGCTGTCGCCTGACGTGCTGCCTGTTACGTCCGGCTGACTTGTGCTGCTACGCCGGCGCCGAGGAACTGGGGGGCGCCGGCTCCTCCACGAGTGTCCCTCATGGGATCACATGCTGGTTCCCGGATGAAACTTCGGGAGAGAGCGACCTCTGCGCAGGGGTTTCCTTGCCCTACGTATCGATTGCCGATCCACCCGGTCGTTTTCTGCGTACCCGCGCAATACGCGTTCCGGATGGTTTCCGCGGGTGTCCCTCGCGGAGGGTGGAGTGCTATCAGGCCGCAACGGCGCCGCGCACCACCCGCAGGAGCCTCCCATGATCGTCGCCGAACGCATCGACCGTTCCGCGTCCGGCGACCGCGCCGCCGACGCCGCCCCCGGGCGGAGCCGTACGGCCGCCTTCATCATGCCCGCCGTCACCGGAGCCGCGCCCGCTTTCCGGAGCTTCGCCTACGACACGGCGCGGCGGTGGGGGCTGCCCGACTCCGTGTGCGACGTCGTGGCGCTCATGGCGTCCGAACTCGTCCACGACCTGGCCCGGTTCAGCGCCGGCCTGGACACGTCCCTGATACTCACTGCCGACGAGACGGCCGTGATCGTGCAGGTCAGGGAGTCCGGCCGGCCTCGCCCTGTCTTCCGTGCCCCCTCCGCGCACGGCGTCCGCAGGGCGCGGCGCGAGGAGGCGCCGACGGCCCCGCGCCGGCCGGTCGGCGGGGTGCGTCGGGAGGCTCGGGTCCTGCTGCCGGAGCCGGAGCACATGTAGGCACCGGGAACCGCCCGCACGCCGCCCGAACCCCCCTCCGAACCCCGCTCGAACCCCCGTCCCCCTGAGCTCCGGCCCACTGCCGCCTGCCCGGCCGGCCCGACCGACGTCGTTTGCCCCGGCATCCCGTCCCGGACTAGCGTGGTCCGGGCAAGGCAGGTGATCAGGTGGGGCGTGTGGCCGACGGTGATGCCGAGACATCGGCGGGTACGTTTCGGTTCGTCGGACGTGAGCGTGTACTGGACCTGCTGCTGAGCGCGGTCCGGCGGCCGCCGGCCGTGGTGATGGTCGAGGGCGAGGCCGGGATCGGCAAGTCCAGGCTGCTCGCCGAGGCCACCGCCGTGCTGAGCCGGGAGAAGCGGCCGGTGCTGACCGGCTTCTGCCACCCACTGCGCGAACCGTACCCGTACGGCCCGGTCGTGGACGCACTCAGCAAGGCCGGGCCGTGGCTGCCCGCCACCGGTGTCCCACCCGCCGCCGGAGCCCTGGCCCCGCTCCTTCCCGATCTCGCCGACCGGCTCCCGCCCCCGCCTCCGCCCGACGAGGACCCCCGGCGCGACCGTCTGCGGATGATCCAGGCCGTGCGCTCCTTCCTGAGCGTGCTCGGCCCGGCAGTCCTGGTCGTCGAGGACATGCACTGGGTCGACGAGGCCACCCGCGAACTGCTGTTGCTGCTCGCCCGCGACCTGCCCGGCCGGCTGAGCCTCGTCCTCACCTACCGGGTCGAGGGGGTCACGGCCCACACTCCAGTCCTGGGCTCCGCGTACCGCCACCCGCCGGGCACCGGCGGCGCGGTGATCCCGCTGGCCCCGCTCACCGAGGACGACGTCCTGGAGCTGGCCGCCGACTCGCTCGGCGCCCACGCCACCCCGGCGCTCGCCGCCGCCCTGTACGAGCGCAGTGAAGGGCTGCCCCTGGTGGCCGAGGAGGATCTGCTCACGCTGGCCGAGCATTCCCGCACGCATGGCTACGACGGCATCGCGGCCACGCTGCGCGACGCCGACGTGCCGCGTGGGCTGCGCGAGGCGATGACCGAACGCCTGGCCGCCCTCTCGCCGGACGGTTCCGCCATCGCCGAGGCGGCGGCCGTCCTGGCTGTCCCGGCCCCGCAGCAGTTGCTCGCGCGGCTCGCCGGGCTCGACCGGGAGCGCGCCGTGAAGGGGCTCGTCGAGACGATCGACGCCTCGGTGCTGCGCGAGGCCGACAGCGGCCGCTACGTCTTCCGGCACACCCTGGCCCAGCAGGCCGCCTACCGGTACGTCCCCGGGCCCCGCCGGGCGCTGCTGCACGAGCGCGCCATCGAGGAGCTGGCCCGTCAGACGCCGCCGCTGCTGGTGCAGATCGCCCACCACACGCTGGCCCTCGGCGACCGCCGGGCGTGGCTGCGCCGGGCGGAGGAGGCCGCGGACCAGGCCGTCGCGGTCGGCGACACCGGTACCGCCGAGGCCCTCATCAACCAGATCCTCGACGAGCCCGAGCTGGACGCCGCCCTGCGCTCGCGGGCGGCCCTCGCCCTGGCGCAGATCGCGGCCAGGGGCGTGGACCCCGTCGCGCACGCGAGGCAGCTGCGCCGCATCCTGGCCGACCCGCAGCTGCCGAGGGCCGTCCGTGGCGAGATCCGACTCGGGCTCGGCCTGCTCATGTTCAACGAGCTCGCCGACGGCGCCGGGGCCGGTGAGATCGAGAAGGCGGTCGAGGAGCTGGGCGAGAACCCGGAGCGGGCCGCCCGCGCGATGACCGTCCTCGCGCTCAACGAACGGCAGCCGCCCGACGCGGCGTGGGCCTGGCTGGAGCGGGCCGAACTCACGGTCGAGGACAGCCTGAACGAAGCCGTCAAAGCGATGATCTACGCCAACCGGCTCACGCTGCTGGCGTATTCGGGCGACCCGTCCGTCTGGCCGCTGCTGGATACGCTCCCGCGCAACGCGGACGACCCCGAAGTGCTGCTGCAGATCACCCGGACCCTGCTGAACGTCGCTGACGGCGCCACGGAGACCGGACATGACCGGCGGGCCGTCGCCCTCCTGGAGGAGGGCCGGAACCTGCTCCGCCGGGTGGACTACCCTCTCGCCGCGTGCTACGCCGACCTGGCTCTCCTGCGCATGGAAGGGCTGGGGGGCCGCTGGGACGGGCTTGAGGAGCGTTTCGCGGACCTCGTGACCGCCTACCCTGCCATGAACGCTCCCCGGATCGAGCAGGCGCTCTTCCTCGGACAGCTCTTCTCCGCCCGGGGGCAGCGCGCCCGGGCTCTTGAGTGCTTCGGCACCGCGGCGGAGGAGGGGGAGCGCCATGTCGTTACCATCTCCCTGCGGGCTGCGGCCGGACTGGCCGCCATACACCTCTCCCAGAGCGCCGCGAGCCGGGCCTGGACGATCGCGGGGGAGGCCCTGGCCCTGCTGCGCCGCTCCGGAGTCTGGGCGAAGGCGACCGGTCTGGTGCCGGTCGCGGTCGAGGCGGCGCTGGCCTGCGGCGACCGCGAGGCCGCCGAGGGGATCGTCGAGGACGCCGGACGCGGCATCGAGGGCCGGGACGCGCCCGCTGCCGTCGCCGAGCTGGCGCTGGCCCGCGGACTGTTGCTGCTGGTCGCGGGGCCCGCCCGGGCGGCGGAGTGCTTCGCGAGCGCCGAGGCCGCATGGCGGGAGATCGGCCGCCCCTACGAGACGGCCCGCGCCGCCGAGCAGCGCGCGCGTGCCCTTGCCGAGACGGACCCGGCCGGTGCCGCCGGGCCGCTGGAGCAGGCCGCCGCCACGTACACCGAGCTCGGCGCCACCGCCGACCTGGCCCGCGTCCGGCACCTGACGCTGCGGCTCGGCCTCGCCCGCCCGAAGACCGTCGGACGGCGCGGCTACGGTGACCGGCTGTCGCCGCGCGAGCGGCAGGTCGCCGAACTGCTGGCGACGGCCGCTACCAACCAGGAGATCGCCGACACCCTGTTCCTGTCCCCGCGGACCGTCGAACGGCACGTCGCCAATGTGCTGCGCAAGCTCGGCACCACACGCCGGAACGTCGCGGGCAGGCTCGTGCAGGAGGCGGAAAAAGAGGCGGCGCCCTGAGGGGGCGGGGTAGGAGGCCACAGCGCCGCGCGGGCGGGGAACAAGGCCGGGGGACGTCTCCAACTCCTGCCCCAAGGGAGGCGGTTCACCGGGCGGTGGTGCGGTACCAACTGCGGCACCACCGCCCCCCGGGTCCCTGGCCGTCAGACGGCGTCGGGCTTGACCAGCTCCGGCAGCTTGACGTCGAACTTGTTGGCGAACGTCAGCGACGGCAGGATGTGACCCTGGTTCGCCGCGTTGTTGGCCACGCTCGCACCCCAGGTGGACGCCGCAAGGCGCTGGTTCGGCGTGCCGTGGTGACCCGAGTCGAGGAAGGAGCAGTCCCCGATCTCGTAGAAGCCCTTCTCGCTGTCCAGCAGCCGCTTGGCGTTGAGGGACTCACCACGGGAGTGGGTGAGGTAGTAGGTGCCGAACGCGTCGGCCATCAGCTCGGTGCGGCGGGTGGCCTCCGGGCCGGTGAGCGTGGTGTTGGAGAACAGGTGGTCCTCGAACTGCACGTGGTGGCCGAACTCGTGGGCCATGATCGCCTTGGGGGCCACGCCGTCCAGACCGATCTCCTTCATGACCTCCAGGATGCCGTCACCCATGACGATCCGGTCGGAGATGCCCATCGGGTTGGGCTCGCCCTCCTCGCTGTAGGCGAAGGCGTTGAGGGTGAGGATCGGGTTCATCCCGTTCTTCAGGAAGGGCTCCATTTCGAAGTATGCGGGGTAGAGCTCCTTGGCGAACTCGGTCGCCACTTCCTCGGAGACGCCGTACAGCGCCGCGATCACCCGTCCCGCGCGTTCGGGGGACTGGTAGATGTCGTTCTTCATGGGCACGAGCTGGATGTCGGCGGAGTTGATGTCCCAGAAGGACTTGAGGTCCTTCATCGTGGACGTGACCTTCTGGGTGTACTCGCCGTTCAGGCCGAAGGTGTTGGCCTTCGACTCCTTGCCGAAGAGCAGGGCCTCGTAGACCGGCAGGTCGAGGAGGCCGAGCGCCCGCAGGATCTCGAAGCCGAACCCGTTGTTGATGCCCTCGTAGTGCTTGAGGACCGCCGCCCGGAACTGGGTGCTCTGGCACTGGTAGGAGTTCGGGTCGATACCGGCGTGGCTGATCTCCGCCCACAGGGTGTCGCCGGCGCCGGACTTGTCGTAGAGGGTCTGCACGCGGTCCTGCCAGCCGGCGGGCAGCTTGGCGATGAAGGCGTCGACGGTGGCCTTGATCTTCGGGTCGAGCTTGGAGGTATCGATCCCCCCGGGCGTGGCGGCGGCGGTGGCCGTGACGGCGGAAGCGGCCGGGTCGGCGTCGGCGGCGATGGCGGGGGAGACGGCGCCCAGCGCGCAGGTGGCGACGGTCGCGACGGTGACGGCCCAGGCGACGTGCTTCTTCATGGGAACTCCTTGATGCGCGGGTGAACACCGGGTGGGGGCTTGGAAAAGAACCGGTGTTCGGTGTGCGCACCACTGTGCTGGCCGACGCGGTGAGCGGAAAGATCTTCGGCTGTCGCTATTCGGCATGGCAGAAACCTGACACGGTGGGCGGCCGCTGCCACGCGCCCCCCGCGCGTGACGCCTCCCTCCATGCCGGGTCGGGGCGGAACCGCAGGTCACCGCGTGCTATCCAGGAGGCGTGCACCCACTTCAAGCCATCGGTCTGCCCGCCTCCGCCGAGCGTGCCTACCTCGTACTCGTCGAAGGCGGCGCGCTGACGCTCGCCGGGATCGCCGAGGTCCTGGAGACGACGTCGCGCGAGGCCACCGAGGTGGTCGCGCGGCTGAGCGCCCTCGGCCTGGTGGAGACGGTGCCGCGCGACGGCGACACACCGACGAAGGTGCGCGCCTGCCCGCCCGCGGACCCGCTGGGGAACCTCGCTGACGAGCGCGCCCGGCAGGCTGCCGCCCTGCGGGAGAGCTCGGAGGCGCTGTCCCGCTTCTGGCGCGACCACCATCCGGACAGTGCTGGGTACGTCGAGGTCGTCCGCACCGCGGCCGCGATCGAGGCGGTCAGACGCCGCGTCCACGACGAGGCCTTGCGGAGCGTCCGGGCCCTCTCCGTCGGCTTCTCCGTGGCCAGGTCCGGACGCGTCACGGTCCTGGACGGGGCCCTGGAGGCGATGGCCGACGGCATCGAGTACCGGGTGGTGTACCGGGCGCAGGCCCTCAGCGACCCGGACGTGCGGGAGGTCGTCCAGACCTGCGCGGAGGCCGGGGAGCAGGCCCGCGTCTTTCCCGACCTGCCGCTCAGCCTGGCCATCTGCGACGAGGAGTTCTGCGTCGTCAACATCCCCGTGCCCCGGCCGGGCCAGGCGCACGCGATGGTCGTGCGGCGTTCGGGGCTGCTGGACTCGCTCATCGGCGTGTTCGAGTCCTACTGGCGGCTGGCCGTCCCGCTGCCCGCCCTCGACGACGCGGCCGGAGCGGACGAGGCCCCGTCACCGAACGCGCCCGAGGAGACCCGCCGGCTGCTGATGTACCTCAGCTCGGGGCTCACCGACGAGTCCATCGCGCGTGAATTCGGCATCAGCGAACGTACCTTGGCCCGCCGCATCGCACGCCTCCAGGAGATCGTCGGCGCCCAGACCCGGTTCCAGCTCGGCGTCCAGGCGACCCGGCGCGGCTGGCTCTGACGCCGCAAGGGCATGAGCCTGGGGACGCAGGCAGACACGACTGACCGGGTCGAGGTCCTCCAGGTGGAGGCCTTGTGCTGGTGCGGCGCCGCGCCACGCACAACGCCCGCACCATCCTGTGCCGCCGCCACCACCGGCGTCGCATGACGGCCGCCACGGCGCGCGTGGCGGCCCTCTCCCCGGACGTACTGCCGGTGTCGTCCCTCTGATGCACCACCGGTTCCCCCGCGAGGGTTCAGTCGAGCCCGCTGACCACCGAGAACACCGCGTTTTCCGGGTCCGCCACGGTGACCATGCGGCCCAGGGCCGTTTTGCACGCGGGACGCACGACGTGTCCACCCAGCTCGGTGACCCGCTCGGCCGTCGCGTCGACGTCCGCGACCTGGAAGTACGTCATCCAGTGCGGGCCCTGGTCACGGGGCAGGTGGTCACCGACGCCATGGATGCCGGCGACGGGGCGTCCCTCGATGTGCAGGGTGATGTAGTCGAAGTCCGCGGAGACGACCGGCTCCTCCACATAGCCGAAGACCGACCGGTAGAACTTGGCGACACTCGCCGTGTCATAGGTGAGGAGCTCGTTCCAGGCCGGAGTGCCGGGGACGCCCGTCAGACCCGTGCCGAGGTGTTCGGCCGCCTGCCAGACGCCGAACACCGCGCCCAGCGGGTCGCAGGCGATCGCCAGCCGCCCGGCGTCGTCCGCGTCCAGCGGGCCGACTCCCACCGTTCCGCCGCAGCTGCGTACCGCCTCGGCGGTCACGTCCACGTCGTCGGAGCCGATGTAGGGCGTCCAGGCGATCGGCAGATGGCGGTCCGGTGGCAGCTTCCCGATGCCCGCCACGTGGTAGTCGTCCAACACGGCTCGTACATACGGCCCGAAGTGTTGCGGTCCCGGCCGGAACCTCCAGCCGAAGAGTGCCCCGTAGAACTCCTGGGTCGCTTCCATCCCGTGCACCATCAGACTCACCCAGCACGGCGTGCCGGGCGCGTGCCGAGTGTGCTTGGTGCCCTTCAAGCCCGCCGGCTCCCGTGCCTCGGTCATTGGTAACTCTCTCCTCGGCCCCTCGTGGTGGCCGTACAGCCTCCGCCTGCGCGCGCGGGCGCCGCGCACGCGCGTGTGCACATTCCGCGCCGATGTTCACCACTCAGGTCGCACCACGACCTCCGGTTGTGCCGTCGTGCGGCGACCAGCAGATGCCGGAAGCGCTGTTGCCCGTTTCTGTGCGATTGCCGTGTCGTGCCCGTCGGCTGTACACCATGTGCCCGATCCAGCACACCGGGTGACTCCGCCTGCCCGGCGGAGCAGAGTAGCCGGACTTGGGCTACGCGGCCACCCCATGCGCAAGGATGAGGGCCATGAAAGCCATCATCTCCGCATCCGAACTCGCGAGCGACTTGGCGGGACCGCGGCCGCCCACGCTCCTGGACGTCCGCTTTCAGATGACCGTCGCGACGGCGGCCGGCGCGGCTCCCTTCGACGGCCGGGCCGTCTATGCCGACGGGCACATCCCGGGCGCCGTTTACGTGGACCTGGACCGCGATCTCGCAGGTCCGCCGGGTTCCGCCGGTCGGCATCCACTGCCCGACACGGAGCGCTTCGGCGCGGCCATGCGGGCCGCGGGCGTCTCCTCGGACCGGCCGGTCGTCGTGTACGACGGGGGACAGGGCTGGGCCGCGGCACGTGCGTGGTGGATGCTGCGCTGGACCGGTCACCCGGACGTAAGGGTGCTCGACGGCGGTTTGGCCGTCTGGGACGGGCCGCTGGCCACCGGCATCGAGGAGCCCACCCCCGGCGACTTCCGGCCGATGCCGGGCGCACTGCCGCTCCTGGACGCCGACGGAGCCGCGGCGCTCGCCCGCACGGGGCTGCTCCTGGACGCGCGGGCCGGTGAGCGCTACCGCGGCGAGGTCGAGCCGATCGATCCCGTGGCCGGTCACATCCCGGGGGCGGTGTCGGCGCCGACGATGCAGAACGTGACCCGATCCGGCCATTTCCTGCCCGCCACCGAACTCGCCGAACGCTTCAAGGCGCTCGGCGTGACGGAGGGCACCGAGGTGGGCGTGTACTGCGGGTCGGGTGTCTCTGCCGCGCAGCAGGTGCTGGCCCTCGCGATCGCGGGAATCCCGGCCGCGCTGTACGTGGGGTCGTGGTCGGAGTGGTCGGCGGATGCCCGCCGCCCGGTCGCGGTGGGTCCCGACCCCCAGTGAACGCGACAGGGTCCACGCCACAGTGGCGTGGACCCCGTCCTCGTAAGTGCGGCAGCTCCCGCTGCTCGCTCGGCCGCTCCCGCTACTCCTGCTTCTTGCGGCGCGTTCCGAACACGATCTCGTCCCAGCTCGGGACTGCAGCCCGGCGGCCCGGGCGGACACCGTCCGCCTCGGCCTGGCGGTCCGTCGCGCCGACCAGGCGGTCCCGGTGGCTGGCGACCGTGCGCGGCATGAGGATGTCCGCGTACGCGGAACCGGCCGAGGCCGCGGGTGCGGGAGGTTCCTCCGCCGCGGGTTCCTGGGCGGGCTCCTCCTGCGGCTCCGCGGGTCGCTCGGGTACCACCATGTCGCCGCGGAAGCTCGGTACCGCCTCCAGGAGGCTGGTGAGCGAGTCGCGTTCGCCGGTGCTCTCCTCCGCGGGCTCGGGCGACTGCGATGGCAGGACGGGCCGATCGATCTGGCGCTCCAGGGCGCGGTCCATGCGGCCTTCGCGCGGCAGGCGCGCGATCCGCGGCACGAAGGGGTGGCTCGGCTCGGACGCCGCGAGGTCGTCGGACTCGCCGATCAGTGAGCGCGCTTCGTCGTCGACGGCCTGGACGAGCCGTCGAGGCGGGTCGTACGTCCAGCTCGCCGAGTGCGGCTCACCGGCCACCCGGTAGACGAGCAGCACCTCCCAGGTGCCGTCGTCACGGCGCCAGGAGTCCCACTGGACGGTGTCCTTCTCGGCGCCGCGCAACAGCAAGCGCTCCTGGACGGCCTCGCCGAGCTGGGGGCCGGCGTTCTCACCGGGCCGACGCACCGGCGTCTTGCGGGCACGCTCAGCCATGAAGGCACGCTCGGCCAGTACGGGGCCTTCGAAGCGGCGTACACGATCGACGGAGATGCCGGCGAGCTGGGCGACCTCTTCCGCTGACGCACCGGCACGTATCCGTGCCTGGATGTCCCGGGGGCGGAGATGGCTCTCCACCTCGATCTCGATCTGGCCGAGGCGGGGACGGTCGCCGCGCACGGCGGCGCGGAGCCGCTCGTCAATCGGAAGCGTGTACTCCGTGCTGTCCGCAGCCTTCAGCACCAGCCGTGTGCCGTCATTGGAGACGGCCACGACACGCAGTTCGGGCATGGGGACCTCCCGGGTGGTGCCTGCCGACGTCACGTGCGTCGCTGCTTCCGCTAGTCGAGTGTGGCCTGCCCGGGTGCAGCCTGCCACAACCTTGCCGAGTTGCCCGGCGTGTCGGGCACGGGCCCTGGATCGCCGTTATGGCACGGTACCTATTCGCAACGCTGAGTGACCAACTCCGTCACCGTGTGCAACTAGCCCCCTCCCGGCGGTCCAGCAAGAGTCCGGACACCCTGGAGGGAGGTCGGACTCAGGGCTCGCAACAGTACTCCATTCGGGCCACCTACGTGGATCGGCGCGCCGCCCAACTTCCGGCGAGGGGTGCGAGTCGGCCGCGATGTGCCGCTTCCCCGCCCGTTAAACGTGGCGCACTTCACCTAACCGTCAGAAACGGAACTATTCGTTTCGGTCATACGTCCCCTTTCTCGGGCAGTCGGACGATCATGTCTGACATCGGACGTTCATGTGTGTCCGATCGCGAACGGGAAAGGCAGGCAGGTTCCGGGGATGCGTGAGAAACCGGACGTCGGTGCGGATGCGGAAGCCGGAGAAGTCGGCAAGAAGAGGCGGCTGGATCTGAGCGTTCCCCAGGTGGCGGGCAGCGCCGTGGCCGCGGTGGTGGCCGCCAAGCTCGCCTCCTACTTCGGTGTCTACGGGACGATCCTGGGCGCGGGCCTGATCAGTGTCGTCGCCACCTGCGGTGGGTCGGTCTTCCAGCACGTCTTCAGGCGTACCGGCGAGCAGATACGTGACGTGGCGGTGCAGACCAGGCCTCGTGAGAAACAGAATCCCGTGGCCTTGGGAGAGTTCACCGAGGGCACCGTCTACCGTGCCCGGGTCAAGAGCTGGAAGCGGCCGGTGGCCGCCGCCGCCCTCGTCTTCGGCGTCACCATGGCCGGGATCACCACGTACGAGCTGGTGTCGGGCACCAGCTTCAGCGGCGGTTCGAGCACCACGGTCGGCGACGTCCTGACCGGCCACAGCAAGTCGTCCTCGAAGCCGGACACCTCTCCGTCGCCCTCATGGACGCCGTCGCACGGCCCCGACGCGCCGTCGCACGGCACCTCTTCGGGGCACACGCCGTCCGTAGGCGGTGCGGTCGGAGCGACCCCCGGAAACGGTGGCGCCGACGCGACGAAGAGCCCGGCGCCGGGCGCCACGACCGGCCCGGACACCGGCTCCGGCAGCGCAGCGCCGACCTCGACGCCCACGCCCGGCGCGTCGGCTACGACCCCAGGACCCGACGCAGGTAGTCGTTCCCAAAGCGGCGGTCCGGGTCCAGGCGATCCCTCAGCGCCGTGAACTCACCGAACCGCGGATAGACCCCGGCCAAGTACTCCGCGTCACGTGTGTGCACCTTGCCCCAGTGCGGGCGTCCCTCGTGTGCCGTGAAGATCCGCTCGGCGGCGGTGAAGTATGCCTGATAGGGCGTACCGCGGAACATGTGTACGGCGATGTACGCGCTGTCCCGGCCGGACGCGGTGGAGAGCGTGATGTCGTCGGCCGGGGCGGTGCGGACCTCCACGGGGAAGCTGACGCGCAGGTTCGAGCGGTCGACCATGGCCTTCAGCTCACGCAGCGTCTCCGTCAGGGCCTCGCGCGGGACGGCGTACTCCATCTCCATGAACCGCACCCGGCGCGGAGAAGTGAAGACCTTGTAGGGAATGTCGGTGTATGTGCGTGCCGACAGGACGCGGCTGGAGAGCCGGGCGATCGCCGGGATCGTGGCGGGCGCGGCGCGGCCGACCCAGTTGGCCACCTGGAAGACGCCGTTGGAGAGGAACTCGTCCTCGAACCAGCCGCTCAACTGCCCCACCGGCTTCTCGGGGCCGGCGCTGCGGTTGTTGCGCTTGGTGTTGGTGTTGCCGGTGTGCGGGAACCAGTAGAACTCGAAGTGCTCGTTCTCGGCCCAGAGCTCGTCGAACTCGGCGAGGACCTTCTCGAGGGTCATCGGCTCCTCGCGGGCCGTGAGCAGGAAGATCGGCTCCACCGCCAACGTGATCGCGGTGATGACCCCCAGGGCGCCGAGGCCGATGCGCACGGCCGCGAAGACGTCCGGGTTCTCCTTCTCGGAACAGGTGAGCACCGAGCCGTCCGCCGTCACCAGCTCGACGCCTTTGATCTGAGCGGAGATCGAGCCCGAGTCGCGTCCGGTGCCGTGGGTGCCGGTGCTGGTGGCACCGGAGACCGTCTGCTCCATGATGTCGCCCATGTTCGTGAGTGACAGTCCCTCGCGAGCGAGCGCCATATTGAGCCTCTTGAGCGGAGTACCCGCCTCGACCGTGACCGTGCCGGCCTCACGATCGATCTCGCGGATGCCGGTCAACAGTTGAGGGCGTATCAACATGCCGTCGGTCGCGGCGGCGGCCGTGAAGGAGTGCCCGGTGCCGACGGCCTTCACCCTGAGGCCGTCCTCCGCCGCCTTGCGCACGGCGGCGGAGAGTTCCTCGACCGAGGCGGGGGTGACCTCCCGTACGGGCCGGGCGGTGACGTTCCCCGCCCAGTTACGCCAGGTGCCGCTCTTCCCGCTCGCTGTGGTGCTCATGGGCCCCTCCCCGCTGCCGAACCGGCCTGCGCAGCCGGCGATACCCGAGGAAACCGACCGCGGCCGCGACGGCACCGGACGCCGCCGGAACCCCGTACCCGGCCCCTGCGCCGGCGGCGTCGATCACCCAACCGGCCAACGAGGAGCCGAGCGCGACCCCGACCGCGAGCCCGGTGGACACCCAGGTCATTCCCTCGGTCAGGTGCGCGCGTGGTACGTGCCGCTCGATGAGGCCCATCGTGGTGATCATCGTCGGTGCGATGGACAGACCCGCAGCGAACAGCGCCACGGACAGAAACAGCAGGTTTCCGACCAGTAGGAGGGGGATCATACTCACGGCCATCGCACACACGCCCAGCAGCCACCTGCGTTCCGGCGCTCCGGTGAGACGCAGCAGCCCGAAAACCAGGCCGGCGATGCAGGAACCCGCTGCGTACAGCGCCAAAACGACACTGGCGGCAGCCTTGTGCCCCTGTTCCTCGGCGAAGGCGACGGTCACCACATCGACCGCGCCGAAGATCGTCCCGACCGCCACGAACGTGGCCACCAGGACCTGGAGTCCGGGGGAGCTCAGCGCCGTCCCGCCGCTGAGCCGCTCACGAGGGTGGGGCTCGGGCTCGGTGGCGCGCTGAGCGGTGAGCCAGAAGACGCCGGCCGCGAGGAACCCCGCGGCGAGCAGGGGCCCGGCCTGCGGGAACCAACTGGTGGAGAGGCCGATGGAGATGATCGGTCCGAAGATGAAGCAGACCTCGTCCACCACCGACTCGAAGGAGTAGGCGGTGTGCAACTGCGGGGTACCCCCGTACACGGCCGCCCAGCGGGCCCGGATCATCGCGCCCAGGCTCGGCACCGCACCGATGCCCGCCGCGCACGCGAACAGCACCCAGTCCGGCCAGGAGAGGCGCGAGGCCAGCAGCAGCCCGGCGGCCGCGGTCAGCGCCACGAGTGTCGCCGGGCGCAGCACCCGGCGCTGCCCGTACCGGTCGACCAGGCGCGAGATCTGCGGGCCGATCGCGGCGGCGGACAGCGCGATGGTGGCCGAGAGCGCGCCCGCGAGCCCGTAGCGCCCGGTGAGCTGGGAGATCATCGTGACCACGCCGATGCCCATCATCGACAGCGGCATCCGGCCGAGGAAGCCGGCTGCGGAGAAGCCCTTGGAGCCAGGCGCGGCGAACAGGGTGCGGTAAGGGCTGGGCACGGAGTCTCCGATACGTCCGGTAAGGCGTGAAATGCCGTCATGTGCCTTACGAGTGAGACAAACCGTAATGTATGCGGAGCGCGCTACCGACGCCAGTGTGCCGAGCGGTACCGAGTGGTCCGCCGCCAGGGGTCGGGCGGTCGGCGGGAGAGCCGTCGGTGGCGGGTGGCAGGATCGGAGACATGCCCGACGTACTCGACCCCAGCCCGTACGACGCCCTGCTGCTCCTCTCGTTCGGAGGCCCGGAGGGCCCGGACGAAGTGGTCCCGTTCCTGGAGAACGTGACCAGAGGGCGGGGCATCCCCAAGGAGCGCCTGAAGGAGGTGGGGCAGCACTACTTCCTCTTCGGCGGGGTCAGCCCCATCAACGACCAGAACCGGGCCCTCCTGGACGCCTTCCGCAAGGACTTCGCGGGCCATGGCCTCGACCTGCCCGTGTACTGGGGCAACCGCAACTGGGCGCCGTATCTGACCGACACCCTGCGTGAGATGGTCACCGACGGCCACCGCCGCATCCTGGTCCTCGCGACCAGTGCGTACGCGTCCTACTCCGGCTGCCGCCAGTACCGCGAGGACCTCGCGGGGGCCCTGGCCACCCTGGAGGGCGAAGGCCTGGAGCTGCCCAGGATCGACAAGCTGCGGCACTACTTCAACCATCCCGGCTTCGTGGAGCCGATGACCGAGGGCGTCCTGAAGGCCCTCGCCGACCTCCCCGAGGAGGTCCGGTCCGGTGCCCACATCGCCTTCACCACGCACTCCATCCCGCACTCCGCGGCGGACACCTCCGGCCCGGTCGAGGGTCACGGGGACGGCGGAGCGTACGTCCGCCAGCACCTGGACGTGGCGAAGCTGATCGCCGACACCGTGCGCGAGAGGACCGGCGTCGACCACCCCTGGCAGCTCGTCTACCAGTCCCGCTCCGGCGCCCCGCACATCCCGTGGCTGGAGCCGGACATCTGCGACCACCTGGAGGAGTCGCACGGCGCCGGGGTCCCTGCGGTCGTGATGGCGCCCATCGGGTTCGTCTCGGACCACATGGAAGTGCTGTACGACCTCGACACGGAGGCCACGGCGAAGGCCGGGGAACTGGGGCTGCCCGTGCGCCGCTCGGCCACCGTGGGCGCCGACCCGCGGTTTGCCGCCGCGGTCCGCGACCTGGTCCTCGAGCGCGCCGCCGTCGAACGGGGGCAGCAGGTCACGCCGTGTGCTCTCGGCGCCCTGGGCCCGAGCCACGACGTCTGCCCCGTGGGCTGCTGCCCGGCCCGCACACCCAAGCCCGCCGCCGCGGGCGCCGACAGCCCGTACGCGTGAGGAGCACCGTGAGCGAGAAGCCCGAGCAGTCCGACCGACTGACGGCAGAACTCCTGCAGCTCGCGCTGGAGGCCGCGACCCGAGCGGGCGCCTTCCTGCACGAGGGGCGCCCCGAGGACCTCGGGGTGGCCGCCACCAAGTCCAGCGCCATCGACATCGTCACCGAAATGGACATCGCGTCCGAGAAGCTGATCACCGGTCTGCTGGCCGGCCGCCGGCCGGATGACGGCCTGCTCGGCGAGGAGGGGGCCTGCGTCGAGGGCAGCAGTGGCGTCGAGTGGGTGATAGACCCGATCGACGGCACCGTCAACTACCTCTACGGGCTGCCCAGCTGGGCGATCTCCATCGCGGCCCGCAAGGACGGGGAGACGCTCGTCGGGGTGGTCCACGCGCCCGTGCGCGGGGAGACCTTCCGCGCCGTCAAGGGACAGGGGGCGTTTCTGAACGACCGCCCCGTGCGCGTGCGCCCCGCGCCCGAGCTGGGCCTCGCCCTCGTGAGCACCGGCTTCGGCTATCTGGCCGAGCGCAAGGCCCACCAGGCCGAGGTCGCCGGGCGGCTGATCCCCGAGGTACGGGACATCCGTCGGGGTGGCTCCGCCGCGATCGACCTGTGCGACGTGGCGGCGGGCCGCCTGGACGCGTACTACGAGCGGGGGCTCAACCCCTGGGACTACGCGGCGGGCGATCTGATCGCCCGCGAGGCGGGCGCCCTGACCGGCGGCCGTCCAGGTGAGCCGCTCTCCCCGGCTCTGGCGATCGCGGCCCCTCCCGGCCTCTTCGAGCGGCTCCAGGCCCGTCTGGACGAGCTGGGGGCTTGGCACGACTGACGGGCCCGCGCCCGGAAGCGACCGTCTCCCACGCTGCAGGTGGCCCGTCCCGCTCCCGGGACCGGGCACCGGGACACACGCGCGCCTTCGCACGAAGCGGGGTCCCGGCCTGGATCTGCCGGGACCCCGCTTCGTACGCTGCGAGCTGCTCAGACGCGGATCGCGCCGACTTCCACACCGTGTTCGGCGGCAAGGCGGTGCAGATCGTCGAGCTCCGACTGCTCGACCTCTGCGAGGAAGTCGTCGCCGGTTTCGCGGGCCCGCGTCAAGTCGGACTCGGTAGCCCGTATGCGCTGCAGAAGTCCTGCGGTGAATGCGTCCATGCTGCGCCCCCTCGTCCTGGGTCGTGGGTCGGTGGCACGGGGGTGTGCCGTTGGGAAGGGGCGATCACGTCTCCACTGGGTGCCCAGCGCACTGCCCGGGCTGGGCGGCGACGGTGCCGGACACCCCCGCCCGCCCTGCGGGAAGCGATGGGTGGCAGACCACATGTGGTCTGCCACACGCAGAGCGTGATCGCGGGGTGTAAACCGTCCTCCCCCCGCGCCCTTCCGTGGAAACCTCAACGGTGCGAGAAAATTTCGCATTCCCGGGCAGCCGGACCGCTTCTCCCGGGCGCTCCCACCCCTCTTACAGCCGGTTTATGGTCGAAAAGGGCAGGATGGAGTTCATCATCCAGACAGACCAGCCCGTGGGCTGCGCGCGATCGTGTTGCGCGGGTGGACAGAGGAAGGACAAGCGACGTGCGCGTACTCGTCGTCGAGGACGAGCAACTGCTCGCCGATGCGGTGGCCACCGGACTGCGCCGGGAGGCCATGGCCGTCGACGTCGTGTACGACGGTGCGGCCGCCCTGGAACGCATCGGCGTCAACGACTATGACGTGGTCGTCCTCGACCGCGACCTCCCGCTCGTGCACGGCGACGACGTCTGCCGCAAGATCGTCGAGCTCGGCATGCCCACCCGCGTGCTGATGCTCACCGCGTCGGGCGACGTCAGCGACCGTGTGGAAGGCCTGGAGATCGGCGCCGACGACTATCTCCCCAAGCCGTTCGCGTTCAGCGAGCTCATCGCGCGCGTGCGCGCCCTGGGGCGGCGTACGAGCATGCCGCTGCCGCCCGTCCTGGAGCGTGCCGGAATCAAGCTCGACCCCAACCGTCGCGAGGTCTTCCGCGAGGGCAGGGAGGTCCAGCTGGCCCCCAAGGAGTTCGCGGTCCTGGAAGTCCTCATGCGCAGCGAGGGCGCCGTCGTCTCCGCCGAGCAGCTTCTGGAGAAGGCCTGGGACGAGAACACGGACCCCTTCACCAACGTGGTACGTGTGACGGTCATGACCCTGCGCCGCAAGCTCGGCGAGCCTCCGGTCATCGTCACCGTGCCCGGCTCCGGATACCGGATCTGATACCTGTGGCCACGACCCCAGCACCGCCCACGGCGCCACCCAAGCCCACCTGGGCCCCCCGCAGGACCGAACCCCCGTTCCCGTGGCTGCGCCCGACCATCCGTATACGGCTCACGCTGTTGTACGGCGGCATGTTCCTGATCGCGGGCATCCTGCTGCTGTCGATCATCTACCTGTTCGCGGCACATGCGCTCAACGTGGGCAGCGAACTGCCGTTCAAGATCACCTACGGGCAGGTGACCAGCGACAGCTGTAACTTCCCGCAGCGCCTGTCGGCGAGCGAGCTCAACGACGCGCTGAGCGCCTGTGTGAACGAGCGGCGCCAGCACGCGCTGGACAACCTGCTCAGCCGCTCGCTGCTGGCCCTGCTCGGGCTCGCGGTGATCGCCTTCGCCTTCGGGTACGCGATGGCCGGGCGCGTGCTGTCACCGCTGGGCCGGATCACTCGCACGGCGCGCGCGGTGGCCAGCTCGGACCTGTCCCGCCGCATCGAGCTGGACGGCCCGGACGACGAACTGAAGGAGCTTGCGGACACCTTCGACGACATGCTGGAGCGGCTGCAGCGGGCCTTCACGGCCCAGCAGCGGTTCGTCGGCAACGCCTCGCACGAGCTGCGCACCCCCCTCGCGATCAACCGAACGCTCCTGGAGGTGCACCTCTCCGACCCGGGAGCTCCCATCGAGCTGCAGCAGCTCGGCAAGACGCTGCTGGCCACCAACGAGCGCAGTGAGCAGCTCGTGGAGGGGTTGCTGCTGCTCGCCCGCAGCGACAACCAGATCGTCGAGCGCAAGCCCGTCGACCTCGCCGAGGTCGCCTCCCAGGCCGTCGACCAGGTGCACGCCGAGGCGGAGGCCAAGGGGGTCGAGATCCGTGGCGAACGCTCTGCGGCGGTGGTCCAGGGCAATGGCGTCCTGTTGGAGCGGATCGCTCTGAACCTCGTCCAGAACGCGGTGCGCTACAACGTCCCGGAGGGCGGCTGGGTCGAGGTGACGACCGAGGTCCAGCACGACCAGGCGGTCCTGCTGGTCACGAACACCGGCCCGGTGGTCCCCGCATACGAGATCGACAACCTTTTCGAGCCCTTCACACGGCTGCGTAACGAGCGAACGGGCAGCGACAAGGGTGTCGGCCTCGGCCTGTCCATCGTGAGGTCCGTGGCGCGCGCCCACGGCGGCCACATCACCGCGCAGCCTCGTGAGGGGGGTGGACTCGTGATGCGAGTTACGCTGCCTCTCTGAGGAGATGCCACGACCCGGCGCTATGTCCGCTCTGCGCGGAATTTCCGGGTTGCGGACAAGGCCGACCCATGTGTGATCGATCACAAGGGTGTGATTCCGGCCATCCACCCTCTGTGATCGAACATGGTCCCAAACGCCGGGAAAATCCGGGTTTTCCGGGTGCTTGATCACGGGAAGTACACGATGAGATGCCTTTTGAAAAGCGGCATGGGGACCGTGTACGGTCCGGTTCGCCATCCAACCCGATCACTCTTGAGGAGTCCGGTTGGGTGTCGATTGAGTAACAGACCTTGATGTGAGGCAAAATCTCCGCCTCGAGGCGGGCACAAGTCCGGCCTCTCACGCGTTACGTGCGCTGGAGACACCCGCAGACACCCAGAGGGGGAGAGCGAAATGGCAACCGATTACGACACTCCACGCAAGACCGACGACGATGTCGACTCCGACAGCCTTGAGGAGCTGAAGGCTCGGCGGAACGACAAGTCCGCCTCCGCTGTCGATGTCGACGAGTTCGAGGCAGCCGAGGGCCTGGAGCTCCCGGGCGCCGACCTCTCGAACGAGGAGTTGGCCGTCCGGGTGCTGCCGAAGCAGCAGGACGAGTTCACCTGCATGAGCTGCTTCCTGGTGCACCACCGCAGCCAGCTGGCCCGGGAGAAGAACGGGCAGCCGATCTGCCGCGACTGCGACTGAGGCGGGGTCGGCCGTGACTGGCTCGACCCCACCTTGGAAGCGCCGCTTCCCGCGCAGGGGAGCGGACCACGAGCCGCGTGACGGCTCTTACGGCGCGCGTGACGACGAGCGAGGCTCTTCCGATACGGGAGCAGCCTCGCTCGAACCAGCACACGCGCCCACGGCCCCTGTGGGGCCGAAGGTGCCGGCGGGTCCGCCCGCACCTGTCGCACGGCGCCGTGCGGCCGCCGTCCGGGACGGAATCCGGGAGGGCGTCCGCAGGGGCGGCAGCCGTGCCAGAGCGGGGCTGGCGTACCTCACCGACCGCATCATCGAGCTGACCCCGCGGATCCCCGTACGAGACCTGGCGACTCTCCGCACACAGTTCCCCGGCCTCGGGCCCGAGGAACTCGCGGACAAGCTCGTCGCGGGCGCGACGGGGGCGACGGCCATGGTCGGGGCCACGGTCGGGGCCGCGGCGATGCTGCCCATGCCGCCTGCCATGCCGACCGAACTGGCCACGGAGATCACCGGGGTCGCGGCGGTCGAGCTGAAGCTCATCGCCGAACTGCACGAGGTGTACGGCGTGCGACCGGCCGGGAACCTCCCTCAGCGCAGTACCGCGTATCTGAAGTCATGGTCCGGCGAACGCGGGATCAAGGTGACCAAACCGGCGACGATCGACATGGCCCTGGGCGGGCAGATGAAGCGGGGGCTGCGGCAGCAGATCATGAAACGGATGGTGCGGGACATGCCGAACCTGATGCCGTTCATGGTCGGGGCCGCGGTGGGGGCGGTCATGAACCGGCGGGACACCAGACGGCTCGCCGAGCGGATCCGGAAGGACCTGCGGCGGGTGCAGGTGCCATGGGACGAACTGCCCGAGCTGCCGCCGCTGGAGAAGCCGGAGCATCCTCTGGAGCCCGGCTTCTGACCGCGGCGACAGCGCCTGGTCCCTGCCGCTCTGCTATGCCTTCGCGCGAGCCGCCTCGAGCGCGGCCGCCAGACGCGCCGGTTCCCTCGTCGACAGGTACAGGTACGGCGTCGGGTCCGCCGGGTCGGTGACCTCGACCTTGAGGGCCGTCGGGATGTAGGCGCGCAGGAGCATGAAGGCGCGCGGGTTCGCCTTGTAGGAGCGCCAGGCGCGGGCCTCCTCCCGGTCCAGAACCTCCACGTCGCCGAGGGCCGACACCGGAACCTTCGCTTCGCCCGCGATCAGCGAGTCGCCCACCACACGGATACGGACGGAGCCGTACGAGCTGGCCACCATCGCCGAGATCGCGGTGCCGCCGACCAGTCCGCCCAGCAAGGGCAGCGTGCCGAAGGGAACGAGGATCAGGGCCATCGCGATGCCGATCAGGAGGCACATCAGCCACCAGGTGCGGGGCGCGGTGAGGCGTTCTTCGTACGGCGACGCGGAGAGCTGCATGAGGCCAAGCTTGGCACGATGTCGGGACCACGTTCACGCGCGGGTAAGGTCTGCGGCTGTGAGTGGTACTTCCGCAGCTCTGATGCCCCCCGCCGACGCCCTGGCGCCCATACGCCACCCCGACGCGCCCGCCCCGGGCGAGCTGCTCGGCGCGCACTACGAACAGTGTTTCGGGTGCGGGGGCGAGCAGCCCCACGGACTGCACCTGCAGGCGCGGGCCGGCGAGGGTGTGACCCTGACCGCAGAGTTCACCGTGCAGCCCGCCCACCAGGGCGCGCCCGGCCTCGCCCACGGCGGGGTCCTCACCACCGCCCTCGACGAGACCCTCGGCTCCCTGAACTGGCTGTTGCGCACCATCGCGGTGACCGGCCGCCTGGAGACCGACTTCGTACGGCCCGTGCCCGTCGGTACCGTCCTGTATCTGGAGGCGGAGGTCACGGCGGTCGCGGGGCGGAAGATCTATTCGAGGGCGACCGGACGCATCGGGGGCCCCGACGGACCTGTCGCCGTCCGCGCGGAGGCCCTCTTCATCGAGGTGAAGGTGGACCATTTCATAGACAACGGCCGCCCCCAGGAGATCAAGGCGGCGATGGACGACCCGGACCAGCTCCGGCGTGCTCGTGCCTTCGAGGTGAACCCGTGACCCGTGCCCCCCTGAACGTGCTGATCCGCCGCGTCGACCCGGACGTACCGCTCCCGGAGTACGCGCATCCCGGCGACGCGGGAGCCGATCTGCGCACCACCGAAAGCTGTGAGCTGCGGCCCGGTGAGCGGGCCGTGCTGCCCACGGGCGTGTCTATAGCGCTCCCGGAGGGGTACGCGGCCTTCGTGCATCCGCGTTCCGGTCTTGCCGCGCGCTGCGGTGTCGCCCTCGTGAATGCCCCGGGGACGGTTGATGCCGGGTACCGTGGGGAGATCAAGGTGATCGTGGTGAATCTCGACCCGTGCGAACCCGTGCGGTTCGAGCGCTTCGACCGGATTGCCCAACTGGTCGTCCAGCAGGTCGAGAGGGTCCGCTTCCAGGAGGTCGCGGAACTTCCCGACTCGGCTCGGGCCGAGGGGGGCTTCGGGTCCACCGGCGGTCATGCCGCGGTGGGCGGCACAACGGGTGGGAATCGATACGCTTCGGTCGTATCCGACCGGGAAGGACAGTGACGTGTTCGGACGTCGCAACAAGAAGGATGCCGCCGACGACGCGGCCCGCGAGGCCGAGCAGGTCGTCGACGGTGTCGACACTGAGGCGAACGAAGGGGCCGAGCGCGAGCGCGTGAGGCTCGAACCGGAGCCGCGGCCCGATGGTCCCTGGGACAGCTCCGAGGTCCGTGAGCCCGCTGAGGGTCGGGTGGACCTGGGTGGCCTGTTCGTGCCCGGGGTCGAAGGCATGGAGCTGAGGGTGGAGGTCGCGGGCGACGCGATCGTCGCGGCGACCGTCGTGCTGAGCGACAGCGCCATCCAGCTGCAGGGATTCGCCGCCCCCAAGCGCGAGGGCATCTGGGGCGAGGTCCGCGAGGAGATCGCCAGTGGTATCACCCAGCAGGGCGGCATCGTCGACGAGGTCGAGGGTCCGCTGGGCTGGGAGCTGCGCGCGCAGGTACCTGTACAGCTGCCGGACGGCACGGGCGGTTTCCAGGTCGTGCGGTTCGTCGGTGTGGACGGTCCCCGCTGGTTCCTGCGGGGCGTGATCTCCGGACAGGGCGCCGTGCAGCCGCAGGCCGCGGGCCTGCTGGAGCAGATCTTCCGCGACACGGTCGTGGTCCGGGGCGACGGCCCCATGGCGCCGCGCGACCCGATCGTCCTGAAGCTGCCGAACGACGCGCAGATGGTGCCCGAGGGCGTGCAGCAGGAGGAGGGCGCCTCGCGCTTCTCCGGCGGCATGGGCCAGCTGCAGCGCGGACCCGAGATCACCGAGGTCCGCTGACAGCCCGAGGGCCGAAACGCCGAGCAGGCCGCACCACTCGACGAGGGGTGCGGCCTTTTTCGCTGTTTCGTGCGCAGCCTCTTGTTTCTCTTGTTTCCTGCGCGGCCTTCTGACGAGCGAGCGGGTTCGCGCCGCCGCTTGCATCAGAGTTCCGTCAAAGACGCTCCGGGACGCGCTCCCCACCCCTTTTGCCGTGATTATTGGCCGTAAGGTCGACGCGGCGTACTCAGCTGTGACGGGAAGACAATGAGGCCATGGGACGCGGCAAGCTTCGGATATACCTGGGTGCGGCACCGGGCGTGGGCAAGACGTACGCGATGCTGTCCGAGGGGCACCGCCGGGTCGAACGGGGCACCGACTGCGTGATCGGCTTCGTGGAGCATCACGACCGGCCCCGCACCGAGGTGATGCTCCACGGCCTGGAGCAGGTCCCGCGGAGAGAACTGGAGTACCGCGGGAGTGTCTTCACCGAGATGGACGTGGACGCCGTGCTGCGTCGCGCCCCCGCCGTCGCCCTGGTGGACGAACTCGCCCACACCAACGTGCCCGGCTCCCGCAACGCCAAGCGCTGGCAGGACGTCGAGGAACTGCTGGCGACCGGAATCGACGTGGTCTCGACCGTCAACATCCAGCACCTGGAGTCGCTCGGCGACGTCGTGGAGTCGATAACCGGCGTACGGCAGCGCGAGACCCTCCCCGACGAGGTGGTGCGCCGCGCGGACCAGATCGAGCTGGTGGACATGTCGCCCCAGGCGCTGCGCCGGCGCATGGCGCACGGCAACATCTACACGCCCGACAAGGTCGACGCGGCCCTGTCGAACTACTTCCGGCCGGGGAATCTGACCGCGCTGCGGGAGCTGGCCCTCCTCTGGGTCGCCGACCGGGTCGACGAGTACCTGAACGAGTACCGCAGCCAGCACAAGGTGTCGACGATCTGGGGGTCGCGGGAACGGATCGTCGTCGGGCTGACCGGCGGCCCCGAGGGGCGGACCCTGATCCGCCGGGCCGCACGACTGGCGGAGAAGGGCGCAGGCGGCGAGGTCATGGCCGTCTACATCGCGCGCAGCGACGGCCTGACCTCGGCCTCGCCCAAGGAACTCGCCCTCCAGCGCACCCTGGTCGAGGACCTCGGAGGCACCTTCCACCACGTGGTCGGCGACGACATCCCCGCGGCACTCCTCGACTTCGCGCGCGGAGTGAACGCCACCCAGATCGTGCTCGGTTCCTCGCGCCGCAAGGCCTGGCAGTACGTCTTCGGTCCGGGCGTCGGCGCCACGGTCGCCCGGGAGTCGGGTCCCGACCTCGACGTGCACATCGTCACCCACGAGGAGGCCGCCAAGGGGCGTGGCCTGCCGGTGGCCCGTGGCGCACGCCTCGGCCGCTCGCGCATCATCGCGGGCTGGCTGGTCGGCGTGGCCGGGCCGATAGTCCTCGCGCTGCTGCTGAACGCGGTGCATCTGGGCCTCGCCAACGACATGCTGCTGTTTCTGGCGCTGACCGTTGCAGCGGCCCTGCTCGGCGGGCTCCTGCCGGCGCTCGCCTCGGCGGCCTTCGGCTCACTGCTGCTGAACTACTTCTACACGCCTCCGCTGCACCGGCTGACCATCGCCGATCCGAAGAACATGGTCGCCATCGCGATCTTCGTCGGGGTGGGGGTGTCGGTGGCGTCGGTGGTGGACCTGGCCGCCCGGCGCACTCACCAGGCGGCCCGGCTGCGCGCCGAGTCGGAGATCCTGTCCTTCCTGGCGGGCAGCGTGCTGCGCGGCGAGACCAGCCTGGAGGCCCTCCTGGAACGGGTGCGGGAGACCTTCGGCATGGAGTCGGTGGCGCTGCTGGAGCGGGCGAGCGACGTCGACCCGTGGACCTGCGCGGGCAGCGTGGGCCCGGGTGCGCCCGTCGAGCGGCCGGAGGGTGCCGACGTCGACGTGCCGGTCGGTGACTACATGGCACTGGCGCTGTCCGGACGGGTCCTGCCCGCCTCCGACCGCCGGGTGCTGGCCGCCTTCGGCGCGCAGGCCGCGGTGGTCCTGGACCGTCGGCGACTCCAGGAGGAGGCCGAACAGGCCCGCGCGCTGGCCGAGGGCAACCGCATCCGTACCGCGCTGCTGGCGGCCGTCAGCCATGATCTGCGTACACCACTGTCGGCGATCAAGGCGGCTGTCTCCAGCCTGCGCTCCGACGACGTGGCGTGGTCGGAGGAGGACCAGGCGGAACTGCTGGAGGCGATCGAGGAGGGCGCCGACCGGCTTGACCACCTGGTCGGCAACCTGCTCGACATGTCGCGCCTGCAGACCGGCACCGTGACGCCGCTGATCCGCGAGATCGACCTGGACGAGGTGGTTCCCATGGCGCTCGGCGGGGTGCCTGAGGCCAGCGTGGAGCTGGAGATCCCGGAGACCCTGCCGATGGTTGCCGTGGACGCCGGGCTCCTGGAGCGCTCGGTCGCCAACCTCGTCGAGAACGCGGTCAAGTACAGCCCCCCGGAATCACCTGTGGTGGTCTCCGCGAGTGCCCTCGCCGCCCGCGTGGAGGTTCGCGTCGTCGACCGTGGCCCGGGCGTGCCCGACGACGCGAAGGAGCGCATCTTCGAGCCCTTCCAGCGCTACGGCGACGCCCCGCGCGGCACCGGCGTCGGTCTCGGCCTCGCGGTCGCCCGCGGCTTCGCCGAGGCCATGGGCGGCACTTTGAGTGCCGAGGACACCCCCGGCGGTGGGCTCACGATGGTCCTCACCCTCCGGGCCGTGAAGGGCCCACACGATTCCGCACGACTGGCCGAACCGGAAAGGCAAACCACATGACCCGGGTGCTCGTGGTCGACGACGAGCCGCAAATCGTGCGCGCCCTCGTGATCAACCTGAAGGCACGCAAGTACGAGGTCGACGCGGCCCCCGACGGGGCGACCGCGCTCCAGCTCGCCGCCGCCCGACATCCCGACGTCGTGGTGCTCGACCTCGGGCTGCCCGACATGGACGGCGTCGAGGTCATCAGGGGGCTGCGTGGCTGGACCAGGGTCCCGATCCTGGTGCTGTCCGCCCGCCACTCCTCGGACGAGAAGGTCGAGGCGCTGGACGCGGGCGCCGACGACTATGTCACCAAGCCCTTCGGCATGGACGAGCTGCTGGCCCGCCTCCGCGCCGCCGTGCGCCGGGCCGAGCCGGCCGGGGGCGGCGCGGACGGCGTGATCGTGGAGACCGAGGGGTTCGCCATCGACCTGGTCGCGAAGAAGGTCAACCGGGCCGGGAAGGACGTACGCCTCACCCCCACGGAGTGGCACCTGCTGGAGGTCCTCGTGCGCAACGCGGGCCGCCTGGTCAGCCAGAAGCAGTTGCTTCAGGAGGTGTGGGGGCCGTCGTACGGCACGGAGACCAACTACCTGCGGGTCTACATGGCCCAGTTGCGGCGCAAGCTGGAGGCGGACCCGTCGCATCCGAGGCACTTCATCACGGAACCCGGGATGGGGTACCGCTTCGACAAGTGAGACATGCAGGACAAGTGGTCGGTGGCCGGGCCGGTGGTGGGCCGTGCGGTGCAAGGGGGTGCGTCCGTGTCGACGCACCCCGGTAGGCTTTCGGTATGAGTGCTGTTCCTCGATCCGAAAGGCCGACGGGCCGATTCCGGCGCATGTTCGACCGGCTGTCCTCGTCACAGGAGGACCTGGAGTCGGAGGAGCTACGGGAGGACGCCGAGACCGCGGGCTGTACTCGCATCGGCGACTGCCAGGACCGGCAGATCGTCACGGTTACTGGTACCTTGCGCACGGTCACGCTGCGCCCGCGGGCCGGGGTCCCGGCACTGGAGGCCGAGCTGTTCGACGGTTCGGCCGCCCTGGACGTGGTGTGGCTCGGTAGGCGCTCCATCGTCGGGATAGAGCCGGGGCGCAAGCTGATCGCTTCGGGCCGGATCGCGATGAGCCGGGGCCGCAGAGTGCTGTTCAATCCGAAGTACGAACTCAGACCACTCGGACGGGAGTAGCCGGTGACGTCACTCGAGAAGCCGACCGAAGACGCCCAGCAGGATTCGCGGGCGGTGACGGAGGCCGCGCTCTTCGAGGCGTTCGGCGGAGTCCGAGGCATGGTCGAGACCGTGGTGCCCGGCCTTTTCTTCGTCACCATCTTCACGATCAACAAGGACCTGCACTGGTCGGCGATCGCCGCGCTCGCGGTGTCGCTGTTGCTGGTGGTGGTCCGTCTCGCGATGAGGGACACCGTCAAGCACGCCTTCAGTGGTGTTTTCGGTGTGGCGTTCGGTGTGGTCTTCGCGATGATGACCGGCAACGCGAAGGACTTCTATCTGCCGGGCATGCTCTACACGTTGGGCCTGGCCCTGGCTTACATCATCACCACACTCGCGGGAATCCCTTTGATCGGCCTGATCCTCGGCCCGGTCTTCAAGGAGAACCTCTCCTGGCGCACGCGCAACCCCGGCCGTAAGAAGGCCTATGCGAAGGCCAGTTGGGCCTGGGGATTGATTCTGCTCGCCAAGTGCATGATCCTCTTCCCGCTGTACTGGTGGGCCAATACCGCCCAACTGGGCTGGGTCCTTATCGCGTTGAAGATCCCGCCGTTCCTGCTGGCCGTGTGGCTCACCTGGGTTTTCCTGGCGAAGGCCCCCGCGCCGATCGACGTGTTCGCGGAGATGGAGGCTGAGGAGGCCGCCGCCAAGGAGCAGGAGGCGGCGGGGCGGCATCGTCGGGCGTCCTAGATGCTTGAGGGGGGTACCCGGAGACTTCCGGGTGCCCCCCTCAAGTACGACCGCCGTCAGCCGTCCGTATCAGCCGTGCGCACCGACAGCAGATCCTCCAGCTGCTCCTCCCGCGCCTGTGCCGCCACGAACAGCAGTTCGTCGCCCGCCTCCAGGGAGTCCTCCTGGGAAGGCGTCAGCACTCGGGTACCGCGGATGATCGTCACCAGGGACGTGTCCTCGGGCCACTCCACGTCACCGACCTGCGTACCGGCCAGGGCCGACTCGGGCGGCAGGGTGAGCTCGACCAGGTTCGCGTCGCCATGGCTGAAGCGGAGCAGGCGGACCAGGTCGCCCACACTCACCGCCTCCTCGACCAGGGCCGACATCAGGCGCGGGGTGGAGACGGCCACGTCCACGCCCCACGCCTCGTTGAACAGCCACTCGTTCTTCGGGTTGTTGACCCGGGCGACGACACGGGGGACGCCGTACTCCGTCTTCGCCAGCAACGACACGACCAGGTTCACCTTGTCGTCGCCCGTCGCGGCGATGACGACGTTGCAGCGCTGCAACGCCGCCTCGTCCAAAGACGTGATCTCGCAGGCGTCGGCCAGCAGCCACTCCGCCTGGGGGACGCGCTCGACCGAGATCGCGGTCGGCGCCTTGTCGATCAGCAGGACCTCATGCCCGTTCTCCAGAAGCTCACCCGCGATGGAGCGGCCCACGGCACCGGCACCGGCAATGGCGACCCTCATCAGTGACCGCCCTCCTCTTCGGGTCCGTCGGCGAACGCCGCCTCGACCTTCTCGATGTCGTCCGTCCGCATCATCACGTGCACCAGGTCGCCCTCCTGCAGCACCGTCTGCGAGGTGGGCAGCATGGCCTCGCCGAGCCGGGTGAGGAACGCCACGCGGACGCCCGTCTCCTCCTGCAGCTTGCTGACCTTGTGGCCGACCCACTCCGGCGAGGTGTGCACCTCGGCCAGCTGGACTCCGCCGGTGGGGTCGCGCCACAGCGGCTCTGCGCCGGAGGGCAGCAGACGGCGCAGCATCTGGTCCGCCGTCCAGCGGACCGTGGCGACGGTCGGGATACCGAGTCGCTGGTAGACCTCGGCGCGTCGGGGGTCGTAGATGCGGGCCGCGACGTTCTCGATGCCGAACATCTCACGAGCCACGCGTGCGGCGATGATGTTCGAGTTGTCGCCGCTGGAGACGGCGGCGAAAGCGCCGGCGTCCTCGATGCCCGCCTCGCGCAGGGTGTCCTGGTCGAAGCCGACGCCGGTGACACGACGGCCGCCGAACCCGGAGCCCAGTCGCCGGAAGGCGGTGGGGTCCTGGTCGATCACGGCGACCGTGTGCCCCTGTTGCTCCAGGGTCTGGGCAAGAGCGGATCCCACTCTCCCGCAGCCCATGATGACGATGTGCACGACCGTCCTTCCGGTGTCAGTGGTCACGGCTCGGTCCGGACGCCAACGACAGGGTCTCAGACCGCCGCCCAAGCTACACACGCACCGTCCCGGTGAGGCACCCCCCGTGCCCGCGTGCCGGACGGCGTTACAAGATCAGCGACGGCTGATGCTGCGGATGCTGGAAAGAGTCAGGATTCCGAGGCCGATGAGTGCGGCGGTGCCGCCGACGAACTCCGCGGTCACATGCATGGAACCTCCGTGGGGCGCTGGAAGTCGGGGTTTTGAGCGAAAGATATGGGGGTTTCGTCATATAGACATGCCGAACTCTTTACCTGCGGAATCCGCAGCGGATTGCCCTCCGATTTCACTCGTGAGGCAGATCTCTGTCAGCAGGGAGGCGACCCCCAGTTCGAAGCCTTACGATCCTCTCTTGTGTCCAAACTGACCGACGTGCCTAAACGCATCCTCATCGGGCGCGCACTGCGCAGTGACCGGCTGGGCGAGACGCTTCTTCCCAAGCGCATCGCACTTCCCGTCTTTGCTTCCGACTCGCTGTCCTCCGTGGCGTACGCGCCCGGCGAGGTCCTGCTGGTCCTGTCCATCGCGGGTGTGTCGGCGTACCACTTCAGCCCCTGGATAGCGGTCGCTGTCGCCGTGCTGATGTTGACCGTGGTCGCCTCCTACCGGCAGAACGTGCACGCCTACCCGAGCGGCGGCGGCGACTACGAGGTGGCGACCACCAACCTCGGCCCCAAGGCAGGCCTGACCGTCGCCAGTGCGCTTCTCGTCGACTATGTCCTCACGGTTGCCGTGTCGATCTCCTCCGGCATCGAGAACCTCGGCTCCGCCGTCCCCTTCGTCGTCCAGCACAAGGTGCTGTGCGCGGTCGCTGTCATCGTGCTGCTGACGCTGATGAACCTGCGCGGCGTGAAGGAGTCGGGCGCGCTCTTCGCGATCCCCACGTACGTGTTCGTCACCGGCGTCTTCATCATGATCGCCTGGGGCGCCTTCCGCGGACTCGTCCTCGGCGACACCATGCGGGCGCCGACGGCCGACTACCACATCAAGGCCGAACACCAGGGACTCGCCGGCTTCGCGCTCGTCTTCCTGCTGCTGCGCGCCTTCTCCTCCGGCTGCGCCGCGCTCACCGGCGTCGAGGCGATCTCCAACGGCGTCCCCGCCTTCCGCAAGCCCAAGTCCAGGAACGCGGCGAGTACGCTGGCGATGATCGGCCTTCTGGCCGTGACGATGTTCTGCGGAATCATCACGCTGGCCATGACGACCAAGGTCCGCATGTCGGACAACCCGGCTGTCAACCTCCTGCACAACGGAGTCCCGGTCGGCCGGGACTATGTGCAGAACCCGGTGATCTCCCAGGTCGCCGAGGCCGTGTTCGGCAAGGGCAGCTTCCTGTTCATCGTGCTGGCCGCGGCCACCGCGCTGGTGCTGTTCCTGGCCGCGAACACCGCCTACAACGGCTTCCCGGTGCTCGGCTCGATCCTCGCCCAGGACCGCTACCTGCCCCGCCAGCTGCACACCCGCGGCGACCGACTCGCCTTCTCCAACGGCATCGTGCTGCTCGCGGGCGCCGCCATCCTGCTGACCGTTGTCTACGGTGCCGACTCGACCCGGCTGATCCAGCTGTACATCGTCGGCGTGTTCGTGTCCTTCACCCTCAGCCAGATCGGCATGGTCAAGCATTGGAACCGCCATCTGGCCACCGAGAAGGACCAGGCCCAGCGCCGTCACATGATGCGCTCGCGTGCCATCAACACCTTCGGTGCCTTCCTCACCGGCACGGTCCTGGTGGTCGTCCTGGTCACCAAGTTCACGCGCGGCGCCTGGGTCGCCCTGCTCGGCATGTGCATCTTCTACGCGACGATGACCGCGATCCGCCGGCACTACGACCGCGTTTCCGACGAGCTCGCCGCCCCCGAGACGCCGAGCGACGACAGCCTGCGCCCGTCGCGGGTCCACTCGGTGGTGCTCATCTCCAAGATCCACCGCCCCACGTTGCGTGCCCTGGCCTACGCCAAGTTGCTGCGCTCGGACAGCCTTGAGGCACTCAGCGTCAACGTCGACCCTACGGAGACGAAGGCCCTGAAGGACGAGTGGGAGCGGCGCGGCATCGGCGTACCGCTGAAGATCCTCGACTCTCCCTACCGTGAGATCACCCGCCCGGTGATCGAGTATGTGAAGAGCCTGCGCCGGGAGTCCCCGCGGGACGCCGTGTCCGTGATCATCCCCGAGTACGTGGTGGGCCACTGGTACGAACATCTGCTGCACAACCAGAGCGCGCTGCGGCTCAAGGGCCGGCTCCTGTTCACCCCGGGCGTCATGGTGACCTCGGTGCCGTACCAGCTGCAGTCCTCCGAAGCGGCGAAGAAGCGGGCCCGCAGGCGGCAGGAGTGGAACGCGCCGGGTGCGGTGCGCCGCGGGCCGGCGGAGCAGCGGACGAAGGAACCCACCGTCAGGGACTGACGTGCGTGGGAGCACGTAGACTGGTGGGCTGTTGTCCAGCCGTTCCCTCTCGATGTTGTGGAGTCACCCCGCCATGCAGGCAGAACCGAAGAAGTCGCTGGTGGGGGAGGAGTACGAGGTCGAGATCGGCCCCGTCGCCCACGGCGGTCACTGCATCGCCCGTACCGACGAGGGCCAGGTCCTCTTCGTCCGGCACGCGCTGCCCGGCGAGCGGGTCGTGGCGCGGGTGACGGAGGGCGAGGAGGGAGCCCGTTTCCTGCGTGCGGACGCGGTGCGGGTACTGGAGGCCTCCAAGGACCGCATCGACGCGCCCTGCCCCTACGCCGGCCCCGGCCGCTGCGGCGGCTGCGACTGGCAGCACGCCAAGCCGGGCGCCCAGCGTCGGCTGAAGGGCGAGGTCATTGCCGAGCAGCTGAGGCGCCTCGCGGGTCTCACGCCCGAGGAGGCGGGCTGGGACGGCACGGTGGTACCGGCCGAGGGTGACAAGCTTCCGGCGGGCGAGGTACCGAAGTGGCGTACGCGGGTGCAGTACGCGGTGGACGCCTCCGGCCGCGCGGGACTGCGTCGGCACCGCTCGCACGAGGTGGAGCCGGTCGATCACTGCATGATTGCCGCGGAGGGCGTCAGCGAGCTGGGCGTCGAGAAGCGCGACTGGGCGGGCATGGACTGCGTCGAGGCGATTGCGGCGACGGGTTCGCAGGACCGCCAGGTCATCCTGACGCCCAAGCCGGGCGCTCGGCTGCCCCTGGTGGAACTGGACCGTCCGGTGTCGGTGCTGCGGGTCGACGAGAAGTCCGGCGGGGTGCACCGCGTCCACGGCCGCCCCTTTGTCCGTGAACGCGCCGACGGCCGCACGTACCGGGTCGGGGGCGGCGGCTTCTGGCAGGTCCACCCGAAGGCGGCGGACACGCTGGTGACGGCGGTGATGCAGGGACTGCTGCCGCGCAAGGGCGACATGGCGCTGGACCTGTACTGCGGCGTCGGCCTCTTCGCGGGCGCGCTGGCCGACCGGGTCGGCGACCAGGGCGCCGTGCTCGGCATCGAGTCCGGCAAGCGCGCGGTCGAGGACGCCCGGCACAACCTGGCCGACTTCGACCGGGTCCGCATCGAACAGGGCAAGGTCGAATCGGTCCTCCCGCGCACCGGCATCACCGAGGTCGACCTGATCGTCCTGGATCCGCCGCGGGCGGGAGCGGGCCGCCAGACGGTGGCACACCTGACGTCACTGGGCGCGCGCCGCATCGCCTACGTGGCCTGCGACCCGGCGGCGCTGGCGCGTGACCTGGGGTACTTCCGGGAGGGTGGGTACCGGGTGCGGATGCTGCGGGCGTTCGATCTGTTTCCGATGACGCATCATGTGGAGTGCGTGGCGATCCTTGAGCCTGCGGGGAAGGGCGCCTGACCTGCGAGTTAACCGGTGCGCATTATGTGCAGTGGGGGCGTTACGGGCGATATCTTGACGCCGAAATGACGCTCGTGACGCTCGTTCTGATGGGGCGTCAGGCAGTCAGAGCAGGTTATGGGCGCCGCCTCCCTTCATCAGGATGTCGGCAGGCGGGAGCGCTTCGTCGTCCAGTGCACGCGGCTACCGGAAACCAGGCCAGGGAGCTGACCCACTCTGGTGGATCAGGTTCCCGGCTGTGCGTTCCGCCGTCGGCCGGCGGGACTTGAATTTATGACCTCTTCGTCCCGAAGGAACTTGCGCGGGTGGCCGACCACGGGTCGGTGGGCCTCTCACCTGCTGCGAGCGTCCACAGCCGTCCGCGCTCGTCCGCCGCTGTGTGGCGGCGTTGTCACGCAGTTAGACACTCACCCGGGATGGACCCGGCGCTTAGAAGATGCGGGCAAGCCTTGGTGGGGCGATCCGATCGTCTTACTTTGGCACCGCGCCGGTTCGCCGAGCGCTGCTGCCGTCCGGCGTCGTTGCCCTCAGCGCTGCCGTCACTGCCGTCGGCGGTGCTGCCGTGTGACCACCGCATTAGGAGTTCGATCCGTGCCTTGCCAGGCGCCAGTACCCTCGAACGTGCCGGGCCGTTTAGTCGCGCGCCGCACTCGTCACGCTGCTCCCCCTTCGCCCTCGGCTGGCGGTGTGAACCTGTAGGGACCGTGGCCGTCTTTACGCCGGCAGGCAAGGCGAGTGCTGGGCGTTCCCGGGCGCACGTTGAGCTCCTCAGTGCGGACCTCGATAGGCTCGGTGGTCGTCAACTCTGCTTTGATTGGGCGTGTTTGGAGAGCGATGCCTCGATACGTGCGAGTCAGGATCGTTACACCAGAGGCGGAGGAAGCCCATCGGAGAGCTGGCATCGTCCTCGCATCTGTAGCGCTTGCAACTGCTGTTCAGATGGCGGGCATCTTCTACCTCGCCAGGGCGCTGCAAGGCGGGCATCTTGGGCACGCCGCACTAGGGGCGCTCTGCGTACTCCTGGCGGCTTGGGTCGCTCAGCTCGTAGATGCCAAAGGCCGCCGACGTCCGTTCAGAACGCGGAAGTTCATTCTCAGCGTCTGTCTCTCGTTCGCCCTCGTACTTGCCCTGCCCAACCTCTTCTAGACGGGTTCTGGCGTGCTACTCACCGACGGCGTCTCAAGCATCGAGTCATGCATGGCGGGGCTGCTGCAGAGCACCAACTTGGAAGATCGCGTACGCGCACCCTGCCTGACCTGCCGAGTTGATGACATGCGGGGTCTCGGGTCGTTCGCCGAGACTCCCCGCTGGTCCCCGCCGACCGCTTCCCCGTCGGACACGTAGGGGGCACGGCGTCACTCGTAGAACCGCGCTGCGCTCAGGGCCTGCGCCATGAACGTCCAGTCGCCATTAGGTGGGAGCTCCTGGCCGTGGTTCGTGTACCACCTCGGGGCGTCGGCAACCCACGCTTCCAGCGCCTCCAGGAAGCTGTCCAGCGTCCGGTTCTCCCACTGTGTGCCGCTCTCTGCGAAGTCCTGCCGAAGACGCCTCAGAAAGCCGCTCAGGGCCTCACGGTCGGCAAGGCGCTCGTTGGGTTCCAGTGGCAGGACTGCGCGTTCGTCGCCCCAGTCGTTGAGCCTGAGCCTGACCTGGCAATTGTGGTCGGCGTGCGCGACCACATGCCCACTGATCAGGAAGCCCAGTGGGGGAGGGACGGTTCCGGGCGGTGCGGCGAAGATCTCTGCCAGTCCTAGGGCATCGGTGACGCCGTCGATCTGCACGAAGACGCCGAAGGGCTGCCGGCCGATGACCTTGCCTGTGACGCTGGTGCCGATCGGCAAGGCTGTCTTCGTTGCTGGCCACGCAAGTTGTATGTCCTCCGGCGTCGGATCGCCGACACCCTTCGGCCACGTGTACTTCGTCATGGGCCGCATCCTGCCAGGCGCCGAAGTGCCGAGGTCGGCGGAGTCTTGATGACCAGGTCAAGCTGGCGGGCGCGGTCCATCAGCGAGAACGCGCCCGTGCCGAATGCCCGCTTCGAGATCTGGCCTCATCCTTATCAGGTCGATCACGGCGGCCGCCGACGTCGACCAACCGACCCTGCACCTCGGTCGATCGTCCACTGAGGTCCGACGCCGACCGCTGCTGTTCGTGCTTGTTGGTGTCAGCCGCTGGTGTCAGCCGCCGCACGTGGTCTTGACAAGGGCTGCCCCACCGCCCTATGGCACCAGTTTGGAAGACGGCGTATCCGCTTACCGGCTGACCTGGCAAGCCACTGACCTGAGCGGGAGTGCGAACCTAGCTGTGGTTCCCCGCTGCGTCCCCTCTGCCATAGGCTCCGCTGGTGTGGAGGACTGGCTGAAGAACTTCGTGGAGAACATCGGGAACGATTTGTCTCCGCTCCACCAAGCCGTGGAGAGCGGTGATCTGGGAGAGCTGACGCGACTCCTCGATGCCGGCGCTGATCCCGACGAGATTCATGACTACAGCGGTTGGACGCCATTGCTGTGTGCGATCGACGGTGAGCTCGAGGGATCGGTGCAGACAGGGAAACCTCTGGAGGCTGCCGCGACTGCGGTGCTGCTTGCCTACGGCGCTGATCCGGAACGGCCCTCCCGCGACGGCCTTACGCCAATGCACCTGGCCTTTCAGTCGCGGCACGAGATGGCGGTCCGTCTCCTTGAAGCGCACATCGCCCGGCGTCGCTCAGGTGGGTAACCCCCGGCTTGTTCTGGGGGATCAGCTCTTCTGGAAGTGATGCGGCCAACCCGTCACCTGGCCCCCTTTATCGTGTCACCCTCTTCTACCTGCCCTGACACCGGCGCCCGTCGGTGTTGCCTGTCAACGTTGGTCATCACCGGACGGCCCAGAGACGGCCCCGGGCCGACGAGGGGTACCTAGGTGTACTGACCCGTGAGGTTGTGGACGCGGCTGGCGGGTGGTTGGCCCTTGAGCGCGGTGTGTCCGCGGTGGTGATTGTAGGTGTGCAGCC
>NZ_JBSFLQ010000038.1:0-82556 GCF_053599115.1 Streptomyces sp. NPDC001020
GGGATCAACTCCCGGCACGTCTCCCACACATCCGGCCCGACCGTCTCCCCGGCCCATTCCCCCATCACCACACCAAAGAGTCTGGCCCCGCCGCTAACGCGGCGGGGCCAGAACCCCAAGATTTTCATGAGTCTTCTAGGGCGTGTTTCGAAAGTCCCGTCTGCCCCGCGACGCCTGGCACGGCACCCGAGCCCAGGCAATGGACGGACGATGACCCGATCACCGAAGCGGAAGGACGAGGAGACCTGGTCCAAGCGCTCACAGCCCTCGCGCCGGATCTCGCCGACGTTGTCGACATGGACGTGGGTGACGTCGTCGAAACACCGGATCAACTCGACCTCATGACTGACGAGTTGATGGCTCGTGGCCACGCGCCCCACGGTCTCGATCTTCACCTGGTCTCCGGGTCCCGGTGGGCATAGGGTGCCACGTTGTGAAAAGTGACATACCTCTTGAGCGGCTGCTCACCATGGTCAGCACCGCCGGGTACGGCGAGGCCGCCGCTTCCCTTGCCGACCAGTACGAGAGTGTTTCGTTCGACGAGGTGCACCGGGAGGTACTTCATCTTTTCCCGGCGCAGCCCAGTTCGGTCCTGGACGTCGGAGCGGGCAGCGGGCGTGACGCGGCGGCCCTGGCCGCACGGGGGCACCGGGTCGTTGCGGCGGAGCCCACCCCCGAACTCCGCAGGCTGGGCGAGCGCATTCATGCCGGCCAGGACGTCGAGTGGGTCGACGACGCTCTCCCTGACCTGCCGATCCTGAGCAGTCAAGAGCGCCGCTTCGACCTGATCCTGCTGACCGCGGTCTGGATGCACCTGGACGAACAGGAGCGGACGGCGGCCATGGCCAACCTGGTCAGCCTGCTCGGTGACGCAGGCAAGATCGTCCTCTCACTGCGCCATGGTCCTGTCCCCGCCGGGCGCCGTATGTTCCCCGTCTCCGCGCAGGAGACGGTCGAACTCGCTCAGCGGCGCGCGCTGGAGGTCGTGCACCTCGCCCACCGCGAAGACCCGCACGGCCGCCCGGGTGTCTCCTGGACCTATCTGGTCCTGCGGCACGCCATCGAGGCATAGCGGGCCCGCACTGACTGCCTGCGGTTCGACTGCCAGGCGCAGTCCCAGCCCGACCAGGACTGCGCCGGAGATCTGCTCCATCCGGCGTTGGATCGACCGCCGCTGAAGCAGACCACGCATCCGCCCAGCCAGCCAGACCAGCGGCAGACAGCCGGTGCCGAAGTACAGGTCGGTGGACGGTCGAACGGCTCGCCGCAGTACGGCTTGAGGCCGAACGCCCGCCGGACGGCACACGGGCCGGTCCCGAGGGACCGGCCCGTGCTGTTGTGTCACCGGAGCTGGATCACGAGCTCTTCTTCAGCGTGAAGTTGCCCGTGACAGTGCCCCCCTTCGTGAGCTTCACCGTCTTGGTCACCGGCTGGTAGCCGTCCTTGGACACGATCACGGTGACCGGGTTGAGGCGGCTGTCGAACCACAGGGCGAAGGTGCCGTCCTTGGTCGTCCGCAGGGTGTAGCTCGTCGTCGAGGCGTTGATCTGGATGGTCGCCCCGGCCAGCGGCGTGGTGCCACCCTTGCCGTCGTCACCGAGCACGGTGCCGGCGTACTTGCCCCAGTCCTTCGGCGGGTTGACGTGCATCTTCACGCCGACGTTGGCACCCGAGTAGGGGGTGTCGGAGTCGACGGACAGCGCCGCGGTGTAGTCGCCGGGCTGCATGACCTCGTCGACCGAGGCGTCCAGACCAACGGTGATCGTCGTGCTCTCACCGGGCTGGAGCGTCACCTTGTCCTTGCTCAGGGACAGCCAGGAGACGTCCGAGGAATCGCCACCCTGCTCGTAGCCGGGCAGCAGCTCGACGGTGGTGACCGGCGGTACGCCGCTGCCGCCGGGGTTGCCACCGATCTTGTAGAAGCCGCTGGCACCACCCAAGCGGTAGGCGCTGGTGTTGGCGTTGGGCAGGGCGCTCCAGCTACCGGCGGCCGGGTCGAAGGCGAAGCCCTGGTTGGTGATGGCGGAGCTGTTGTTGGCCACACCACTGGAGATCAGCAGCTTGCCGTTGCCCACGGCGTAGGCCGAGCCCCACAGGTCGACGGGCATGTCGGCGACGGGCGACCAGCTGTCAGCGGCCGGGTCGTAGACGTAGGCGTGCTTGGTCGAAGCGGAGCCGGTGCTGCCACCGGCGCAGTAGAGCTTGCCGCCGATGCCGCCACAGGACTGCCAGGCGATCGTCTCCGGGTAGGAGGCAATCGTGGACCAGCTGTCGGACGACGGGTCATAGACCGTGGCGTCCTTGGTGCCACAGGTGCTGGTGCAGCCGCCGACGACGTACAGCTTGCCGCCGAGCACCGCGCTACCCGAACCGGCGTACGGCTTGGGCGAGGACGCCTTGGTGGACCAGCTGTTCGAGGCCGGGTCGTAGACCTCCATCTTGGCGTCGGGGGAGCCGTCGGCACCCCAGCCGCCGACCACGTACAGCTTGCCGCCGATGAAGCCGTGGGCCGGGTTGCCCTCGCGGGTGTCGGCCGCGGAGGCCAGCTTGGTCCAGGTGCCCGCTGCAGGGTCGAGCGAGTACAGCGTGTTGGTGTCCGCGCTGCCGGTGTAGCCGAAGCCGGAGTAGATCTTGCCGTTGTAGACGGCACCGATGTTGTCCTGCACCGCGCCCGGCAGGTTGGGCACCGGCTGCCAGGCGTCACCCGCCGCGTTGGCGACCGGAGCCGCGTCCGAGGCCTTGCCCTTGCTGAGGGCCAGCGGGGAGTAGTCGCCCTTCACCAGGTTGAGCGGCGCGCCGCCCGCGACCTGCTGGGTGAACCCGCCCGGCTGCTCACCGAGGGTGAGGCTGGCAGGCGCCCCGCCGGTGTTCTTCACCGTCAGGTTCTGGCTGCCCTTCGCGCCCCATTCGATGGTCTTCTCCACCGAGTTGGGCGTGAACGACAGCTTACCGGCCTTCAGGCTGAAGTCCGCCTTGTTCATGCTGTCCGCCGCCACGTCCAGCGTCTTGTCCACGTCGCCGTACTTCGACTTGGAAGCGGTGAACTTGTGGCTACCGGTCTTGGACGTGAACATCCAGTAGAAGCTGCCGCCGAGCGCCGGGTTGTCCGGGTTGGCCGCGGTGGTGGCCTTGTCCTGCGGGGAGTCGGTGTTGACGACAGTGGCGCCGACGACACCCTCGCCGGTGTTGGCGTCCTTGACCGCACCGGCCACCAGGCCACCGTTGACGGCCTCGAAGGTCTTCTTACCGACGAACACGTCGTCGAGCTGCCACCAGTAGCCGTAGCTGCCCGTGAAGTGGAACCGCAGCTGCACGTTGGGCTTCCCGGCGTACGCGGTCAGCGGCACCTCGACGTGAGCCGGGCCGGCCAGGACGGTGGTACGGGTCCAGACGTTGGACCACGTCGCGCCGCCATCGGTGGTGACGTCGATGCTGCCGGTCTGGTTGGAGTAGTTCTTGTAGTCCGTGTTGAAGTTCAGCTCAGGGCTGTCGTTATTACTGAAGTCGAAGACCGGGGTGATCAGCGAGCTGTCCTGCTTCTTGCCGCTGCCGATCTTGTCACTGTCGACGATGGCGAAGGCGCCGGAGCCACCGGTCTTGTTGCCCCGGTTACCGATGTCGGTGAAGGACCAGCCGCCGGTGGTGCCGTCGGCGTTGACCACGCTCCAGCCCTCGGGGGCATCGGTGGTGGAGTCGAAGTGCTCGGTCGGGCCGGACCGCTTGATCTGGTAACCGGGTGCCTTGGCCGACGTGGGGTCCGCCTTGGCCGCGACGTTCACGGTCTGCGCCGTGTCTGCGACGGCCACCTGCTTGGTGACGGTCTCGTAGCCGGGGTACACCGGGGCGAAGTTCAGGGTGTATTCCTCACCCTGCGGCAGGGTGACGCTGTACTCGCCGGTGTACGGGTCTGTGTAGACCGGGGCACCGGGCACGCCGACGGCGGTGATCTTCGCGTAGAGCGGCCAGCCGTGGCCGGAGCCGTCGGTCACCTTACCGGTGATGGTCTGCGAGGGCACCGCGTCAAGCGTGAAGTTGGTCGTGACGGTACCGTCCGCTTCGACGACGACGCCGCGAGTCTTCTTGGCCTTGTACCCGTAGGCGGTCACGGCCATGTCATAGGTGCCGGGCGGCACCTTCATGTCGTAGTGCCCCTGGGCGTCGGTGATCCCCTGGTAGTCACCGGCCACGACCATGGCGCCGGAGATCGCCTTACCTGAGCTGTTGGTGACGGCCCCGGAGATCTCACCATGTGAGCCGACGGCCTCTCCCACTCCTGAACGCGACGCCGCGGTAGCGGCGGTGTCCTGAGTGGCTGCCGCGGCGCTGGTCGCCTGGGTGGCCGGGAAACCCAGAACGGCGATGGCCGCTGCGGTCAACGCAGCCAACCGTGCAGAGTTCTTCCGCGCGGCAGGTCTGGAATGACTCGAAGTGCGCAATGTGTGACTCCCATGCTTCTGAGCTGGGGTCGACCCGTGCGCTGTTCTCGGTCGACAGTGGATGGATTCATCCACCGAGATAACTAATGCATCATGGGCATGTCCTCGACAAGAGGGCCGTATGGCGGATACATGACATGGCATAATCCCGCCAACTCCCATTGGAACTTCACAACGTGGTAGGCCGTACCCACAAACGGCGCAGGCCATTCACGGCCCTTTTGGTGCAAGAGGTGCCTTCCCCGCTCCGTTGCGCGACGGCGCTAGCGTGGCCGGGTCTGGGTAATGCGCCACAGGCGGCGGGGCAGTTCACCTTCCTCGAAGGCGTGGACCTCGTTCAGCTCCCAGCCGTCGGCGAGGGTGTCGACCAGGTCGCGGGCGAAGAAGTGCACAGAGAAACCGCCGCGCTCCCAGATGTCGTCGCCGTGGCCGATTCCGGCACCGTAATGGGCGTCGCCGGTGTGCCGCACCGTGTAAACGAAGACGCCACCGGGCCGCAGGACCCGGCGCACCTCGTCGACCAGAGCGTGGATCTCCTGGGTGGACAGCGCCATACAGAGCAGCATGTGTGCGAAGACCGCGTCCACGGAGGCGTCAGGCAGCGGCAACGGCTCGCGCACGTCGTGCACCAGCGTGGTGACCCGCTCCTGGATCCCGTGGGTGAGCGCGGCGTCCCGCAACTGCGCCAGGCCGATCTGGCTGAAATCGGCGGCCTGGACAGTGAAGCCCTCACGGGCGAAGTACAGGGTGTCACGGCCGTGCCCGGCGCCCAGTTCCAGGATGTCCACGGCTCCGGCCGAGCGGAAGACCTGGGCGGCGTGGACGGCCGGCGCGGAGGGAGCCTCCCCGTACATGCCGGGATGGGCGGCGTAGGTGTTCTGCCAGTGCCGCCACTGTCCCTCGGCCGGCTTTCCGTCGTCCAGGGCCATGATCGCTTCGCTCCCCTCGGGCTCTGCGATCAGCAAAGGGTCGATGGTGTCGCCGTCGCCGTCCGGTCTTCCACCGGGCGCCGGGTACTGCGGGACGGGCAGCACCATCCCGGTCCCTGTCCGGGGCCCGGCGGCGCAGGCCCAGCCCTTCTTGAAGTCAACTCTCAGCAGATTCTGGGCAGTTGCTCTCCGATCGGCATATCGACCACCCGTGTGCCGCCCAGGCCGGTGCGGGCCACCACCATGCCCGGATGGTCCTCCACCGCCTCGCCGATGATCCTGGCCTGCGCACCCAGCGGATGTACCCGCATCGCGTCCAGGACGGCGTCGGCGTGCCCGCGCGGGACGAACGCCACCAGTTTTCCCTCGTTGGCGACGTACATGGGGTCCAGACCCAGCACGGCACAGGCGTTGGCGACGGCCGGCGGGACGGGAACCTCGCGCTCCCTGATGACGACCCCGGTGCCCGAGGTGGCGGCGATCTCGTTCAGCGCGGCCGCGAGACCGCCCCGGGTGGGATCGCGCAGCACGTGCAGATCCGGGGTGACCGCGAGCATGGTGTCCACAAGTCCGCCTAGGGCCGCGCAGTCGCTCTCGATCTCCACGCCGAATTCCAGGCCCTCCCGGACGCTCATGATCGCCACTCCGTGCACGCCGATGGCGCCGCTGACGATGACGACGTCACCGGGGACGACCCGCTGCGGCCGCAGGTCGACGCCCGCCGGGATGAGCCCGATACCGGCGGTGTTGATGAAGACGCCGTCGCCGTGGCCGGCCTCCACCACCTTCGTGTCACCCGTCGCCACCTCGACGCCCGCTGCCCGCGCGGCCACGCCGAGTGCGTCGGCGACGCGGGTGACCGTCTCCAGTTCGACGCCTTCCTCGAGAATGAATCCGCAGGAGAGGTAGGACGCCCTGGCACCGCTCATGGCGAGGTCGTTGACGGTGCCGTTGACGGCGAGATCGCCGATGCTGCCACCAGGGAAGAACAGCGGCCGTACCACGAAGGAGTCGGTGGAGAAAGCCAATCGGACACCGCCGAGCGACAGGTGCGCGGCATCACCCAGCTGCGCGAGCGTGTCACCCCCGAACGCGGGCGCGAAGACGTCCCGGACCAGTTCCGCGGACAGCGCCCCGCCCCCGCCGTGGCCGATGACGATGCGGGACTGGTCGCGCAGCGGAGCCGGACAGGTCCAGGCCGCCGGATCCAGTGACTCAGTGGTCAGCTCGGAGGTCTCAGACAACGGGGCTCGCCTCCCGGGGCGCGGGGCTGGTCTCCAGACGCCGGTAGAGGTAGTACGCGGCGCAGGCGCCCTCGCTGGAGACCATCGTGGCTCCGAGCGGGGTGCGGGGTGTGCAGAGGGTGCCGAACGCCTCGCACTCGCGCGGCTTGATCAGGCCCTGGAGCACCTCGCCGCTGCGGCACGCGGCCGGTTCACTGGTCTTGATGCCGTCGACGCGGAAGCGGTACTCGGCGTCGTAGTCGCGGTACTTGGCGGACAACCGCCAGCCGCTGTCCGGGATCACGCCGATGCCTCGCCAGGAACGGTCGGTGACTTCGAAGACGTCCTCCAGCATGGCCTTGGCGGCCCGGTTCCCCTCGGGTCGCACGGCCCGGGGGTAGGCGTTGTCGACGGTGTGCTCACCGCGTTCCAGCTGGGCCACGGTCCGGCGTACGCCTTCCAGGATGTCGAGAGGCTCGAAACCCGTCACGACGATCGGAACACGGAACCGCTCCGCCAGCTCCGGGTACTCCTCCACACCCATCACACTGCACACGTGGCCCGCCGCCAGGAAGCCCTGGACCCGACAGTCAGGCGAGCGCATGATCGCCTCGATGGCGGGTGGCACCCGTACATGGGACACCAGCAGACTGAAGTTCTCGACGCCCAGTTTTCGGGCCTGATACACCGTCATCGCGTTGGGCGGCGCCGTCGTCTCGAAGCCGATGCCGAAGAACACCACCTGCCGGTCGGGGTTCTGCTGCGCGACCCTCAGTGCGTCCAGCGGCGAGTAGACCACCCGTACGTCTCCGCCCTCGCCGCGTACCTGGAACAGGTCCCGTCCCGTGCCGGGGACGCGGAGCATGTCGCCGAAGGAACAGAAGATCACCTCCGGACGGGAGGCGATCTCCAGTGCCTTGTCGATGACCTCCAGGGGGGTCACGCACACGGGACAGCCGGGCCCGTGGATCAGTTCCACCTTCTCCGGCAGCAGTTGGTCGATGCCGTGGCGGATGATGGTGTGCGTCTGTCCGCCACAGACCTCCATCAGGGCCCAGGGCCGGGTCACCGTGGCGTGGATGTCGTCGAGGAGCCGGCGCGCCAGATCCGGGTCCTGGAACTCGTCGATGTACTTCACTTGCGTCCCTCCTCGGCTGCGGGCGGGAGTGCTTCCCCCGCTTCCGCGGCCATCTCCCAGGGGTCGCCGAACTCCTCCTGCAGCATCCCGAGGTTCTCGAACAGTTCGAGTGTCTGCCTCGCCGACTCCTCGTCCAGGCGCTGCAGGGCGAATCCGACGTGGACGATGGCGTACTCGCCGACCTGCAAGTCGGGCAGGTACTCCAGGCACACCTCCTTGACCACACCGCCGAAGTCGACGGTGGCCATCCGGGTGCCGTCACGTTCCTCGATCTCCAGCACTCTGCCGGGTACCGCCAGGCACATGGGCCTCTCCTCGCTGTGGGTGGTGCGCCGCCCGGCACCGCCGGGACGGGTGGTCGGTCAGGGACTTTCGCTGCGCTCCTCCACTCGGGCGGCCACCATGAGCTGGCCGAGGGCCAGACCGCCGTCGCCCGGCGGCACCAGGTGATGGCGCAGCACGGTGAAGCCGTCCGCGCGGAGAGCCTCGGCGCAGGCCGAGGAGAGCAGGGAGTTGAGGAAGACCCCGCCGGTCAGGGCGACGGTGTCCACTCCGTGCCGCTCGCGCGCCCGTAGGCAGAGGTGGTGGACGAGGCCGGTGACGGCCCGGTGGAAGCGGGCCGCGACCACGGCGGGTGGGGTTCCCGCGCACAGGTCGTCGACGACCGCCGCGAGCACCGGTGCCGGATCCGCCCGGACCGGACCGCCACCCGGCCGTGCGGGGAGCATGGCGAAGGCGTAGGCCGTGGTGTCGTCGGCCGGTGCACGCAGCGCGGCGGCCTCCAGTTCGACGGCGGCCTGGGCCTCGTATCCGGCCCGCTGGCACACTCCTGCCACGGACGACACGGCGTCGAAGAGCCGCCCCATGCTGGAGGTGGGGACGCAGTTCAGGTTGCGTTCCAACTGCCTTGTCAACACACGGAGTTCATCGGTCGGGCAGGCGGTCGTACAGGCGAGCCGGTCCGACCAGTCGAGGCCGGCCGCCCGAAGGTGCGCGAGCGCCATGCGGTACGGCCGGTGCACCGCGGCGTCGCCGCCGGGCAGTGGCACATACGCGAGATGCCCGAACCGGGTGAAGCCGTCGTAGTCGGCGAGCAGGACCTCCCCGCCCCACACCGCTCCGTCGTCCCCGTAGCCCGTGCCGTCGAAGGCGACGCCGATCACCGGCCGACTGCCGTCGAGCCCGTTCTCCGCCATCGCCGCGGCGACATGGGCGTGATGGTGCTGGACGCGGACGACGGGGCGGCCTGCCGCGTTGCGGTCGGCCCACCGGGCGGAGCGGTAGGCGGGATGCCGGTCGGCCGCCAGCACCATCGGCCGCACCGGGGTGATCGACTCCAGTTGTGCGGTGGCACGCTCGAAGGCCCGCTGAGTGGCGAGGTCGTCCATGTCGCCGATGTGGGCGGACAGCCAGGCCCGGCGGCCCTCGCCGAGACAGAAGACGTTCTTGAGGTCTCCGCCGACGGCAAGGGCCGGACGCACAGGTACCGGAAGGGGCACGGGCAGGGGCGCGTATCCGCGGGCCCGGCGCACGATAAGTGGCTCACCGTCGCATACGCGCACCACGGAGTCGTCGCACGGCACATGGATCGGCCGGTCGTGTGTGAGCCAGGCGTCGGCCAGGTGAGCAAGCCGCGACAGTGCCTCCTCGTCGTCGGTGACGATGGGCTCGCCGGAGACGTTGCCGCTGGTCATGACGAGCAGCCGGGGGCCCGCGGTGTCACAGGGGAGGCCGAGAAGGAGATGGTGCACGGGGGTGTAGGGCAGCATGACGCCGAGGTCGGGACTGCCGGGGGCGACGGTCTCGGCGGGCTGTGGGGCTTCCGGCACGGGCGGGCTCCCGGTGTGGCGGCGCAGCAGCACGATGGGGCGCGTGACGCCCGTGAGCAGGCTCCGCTCCTTCGGGCAGAGCCGGACCAGGTGCTCGATGTCCTCGATGCCGGCGGCCATGACGGCGAACGGCTTGTCTCCTCTGGCCTTCCTGCGCCGCAGCAGGGTGACGGCGGCGGGATCGGTGGCGTCGCACGCCAGGTGATAGCCGCCGAGGCCCTTGATGGCCACGATCGCTCCGCCCGCCAGGAGCGCGCGGGCCTCGGCGACCGGATCCGCCGGGGGGGCGACCTGCCTCGGCGGGCCGCCGCCGTCGGGTCGCCCGAGGAGCAGGCGAAGCCGAGGGCCGCAGGACGGGCAGGCGACGGGCTGTGCGTGGAAGCGGCGGTCGGCCGGGTCGGTGTACTCGCGGGCGCAGTCGGGGCACATCGGGAAACCCGCCATGGTGGTGTGCACCCGGTCGTAGGGCAGGCCGGTGACGATCGTGAACCGCGGGCCGCAGTGCGTGCAGTTGACGAAGGGGTGGCGATGGCGCCGGTCCGCGGGGTCGGCCAGTTCGCCCAGGCACGCGGTGCAGGTGGCGGTGTCCGGAGGGATCAGCGTCCCGGCCGGGCCGTCCGTGCGGGAGGCGAGGATGGTGAACGTGGTGTCACCGGTGGCGGGCACCTCCTGGTACCGCACACAGTCCACTTGGGCGAGCGGTGGCGCGTCGACGGTGATCCGGTCGCAGAACCGGGCGACCGCCTCGGGGGCTCCTTCGACCTCGGCGATGACGCCTTCGGGCGTGTTCGTCACGTGTCCGCACAGACCCAGGGCGGTGGCGAGGGCGTGCAGGTAGGGCCGGAAACCGACGCCCTGCACCACACCCTGGACGGTGACCCGGCGGCGCAGTGACGCCGGGACGGCGACGGCCATCGAGGCCGGCGGGACGCTCACGAGCCGGACGGGGCCATGACGCCGGTGCCGTCCGCGGGGGCATGGGTGTGCTGGTGGGGCTGACGAGCCATGACGGGTGTGTGGACGGGGACGCCGTCCGCGGCGGCCAGCGCTCGGTCCAGCAGGGCGCCGGTCCCGAGGCCCCCGCGGGCCGAGGTCAGCAGCACCTCCACCCCGGGATTGACCCGCTCGACGTTCGCACGAAACGCCGCCTCGTCGAAGGCGACGGCCTCGGCGATGTCGGTCTTGGTGACCACGACCAGGTGGGCCAGGCCGAAGGCGGTGGGGTACTTGAGCGGCTTGTCCTCGCCCTCCGTCACGGAGGCGAGGACGACGCGCAGTGTCTCCCCGAGGTCGTACGACGCCGGACAGACGAGGTTGCCGACGTTCTCGACGAACAGCAGCCGGGTGGCGCCGGGCAGCCAGCCGTCCAGATGGCGGCCGAGCATGGCGGCCTCCAGATGGCACAGCCCGTCGGTGAGGATCTGCTTGACCGGGACGCCGGAACGCGCCAGACGCGCCGCGTCGTTCTCGGTGGCGAGGTCCGCCGTCAGCGCGGCGACCGGTACGGACCTCTCGCGTGCGAGCACGAGTTCGCTTTCCAGGAGGGCCGTCTTGCCGCTGCCGGGACTGGAGAGCAGATTGACGACGGTGGTGCCGCGAGCCGCCAGTTCCGCGCGCAGCGTGTGCGCGGCCTGGTCGTTCTTGGCGAGTACGGCCTGCTGCAGGTCGACCACACGGCACATGGTTCAGCGCTCCTCGGGGATCGGTTCGCGGATGGGTGCGTGCGTCGGGCCGTCCTCCCAGTGCACGCTGAGGATCTGCAGTTCACGACCCGTCAGCAGGTCGGCGGTGTCGGCGCCGCATCGCGGACAGCTCAGCAGGGGCGGCATGCCGACGGGCCATTCGTGCGCGCACGCGGCGCAGTGGGCCCGGCCCGGCACCGGGTCGGTGATCAGTTCGGCACCTTCCAGCACCGTCCCGACGCAGGCCAGTTCGAAGCAGAAGGACAGTGCGTCGGGGACGACGCCGGCCAACTCGCCCACCTGGAGCCGTACCGAACGCACCGCCGTGACGCCACCGGCCCGTTCGGCGGCCTCTTCCACCTGCCCGATCACGGCCAGTGCGATGGACATCTCGTGCATCGGTCTCCGTCCCGGCGAAGGCCGGGTGCCCCGGCCCCTGGGGCGGGCGTGCGTGCACGGCCCGCCGACGACCATTAGAGGTGTGGCACTACGGAGCGATGGACCGGCACGCCGTCGCCGTGCGGCCGCGTACGCCGTTCGCCGCAACGGCGCCGACGATGGTCTTCTCCTCACTGCGCGGCCCCACGGGTCACGGGTGTCGGCGCGGGCTCGACCGGCTCGTCGGCCCGCAGCATCCCCTCGATCAGCCGGACGGCCTCCGGAACGGCGGCGGACACCGGCGGACTGAGACCGACGCCCTCTTCCAGCGACGCCGGTTCGCATCCCACCACGAGAACGCGCCGCGGCGGCTGTCCCCCGGTGCCGGCGCAGAGCGTACCCAGCAGGGCGAGTACGGCGTCGGGGGTCATCCGGTGGCCGTCGAGCGGGGCGCCCTGTGCCTCGTCCCCGGCGGCGATGTCATGTTCGATCACGTAGAGGGTGCCGGGGTCTTCGCCGCGCGTGGTGGCGTCCACCAGGATCAGGGTGTCGTAGCCGTCGAGGAGTCGGTACGCGAGGTGCACTCCCCCGACTCCGATGTCCGCGACCTCGACGTGTTCGGGCAGACGGCGCCCGGCCAGAGCACGCGCGGTCTCCACGCCGAAGCCGTCGTCGCCGAGGAAGATGTTGCCGATGCCGGCGACGAGGACGCCGCTGCTGCTGGTGGGTGGGCTCATGCGTTGTCCTCCAGGGTTGGGACTTCGTCGGGCCGGAAGCGAATGAAGAGCGGCCTGCTCACAGCGGATGCCGGCGATCCGGCCGCGGCGAGAGGGCATCGCGGTCCGTTCCCGTGACGGCGACCGTGGGCGGGTCCGGCTCCGCCGCCTTGCGCACGCGCGGCGCGAAGCAGAGGTGCGGGGGCGTGCGGGACGGTTTCTCCTTGCGTACGAACGCGCGGCGCAGTGCGTGGTAAGGGGCGTCGGGGTCGAAGAAGGTCCGGTGCATCCTGGCCAGCTCCCGCTCCCGGAAGGCGGACAGGGGCTCCCTGCTCTCCTGACGCTCCAGTTGCGCCTTCTTCGCCGCGATCCGCGACCGCGTTCCCGCCAGCGACGCCAGCCGGGCCGCCAGCCGACCGGTCTCGGCGGCGAAGTCCCGCGGCTCGCAGGCGACCACGCGGTCGACGAGCCCGATGCCGTGGGCGCTCACGGCGCTCACCGGCAGAGCCTCGCTCAGCAGCCGGCCGGCGGCCGCCGCACCCACCCGGCGCGGCAGGGTGTACGTCCAGTACTCCGAGCCGTACAGGCCCATCAGCCGGTAGTGCGGGTTCAGTACGCAGCCGGTGCGGCACCACACCTCGTCGGCCGCCAGAGCCAGCATCACGCCCCCCGCCGCGGCATTGCCCGCCAGTGCCGAGACCACCAGCCGGTCGGTGGTCCTCAGAACCGTCTCGACCAGGTCGTCGATGGCGTTGATGTTCGCCCAGGACTCCGCCGCGGGGTCCTCGGCGGCCTCGATGACGTTGAGGTGGATCCCGTTGGAGAAGAAGTCGCGCCCGCCGCCCAGCACCAACACCGAGGTGGGGCGCGCACACGCCTCCTGGTAGGCGTTCAGCAGGCGCCGGCACTGCGCGGTGCTCATCGCGCCGCCGGGGAAGGAGAACGAGAGGAAGCCGACACTCCCCTCTTCCCGGTAGCGGATGTCCGTCCAGGTGGGCCACGCCGCCTCCAGGGGCGCGGGCAGCTCGGGCAGCGGGGGCAGCCGGTCGCCGAGCGCCGGTACGGCGGGGAGCTTGAACGTGGGCGGCTGCCCCCGCCCGCGCCGGCGCCTGAGCTCGGGGATCCAGACGGCGCCGTCCCGCGTCGCCCGGCAGATCGCTCCGGCCCGGGTGGCCAGCAGTTGCCCCGGGGCGCCGCGCAGTCCGTCCTCGGGGTGGCCACCGTGCAGGTACCACTCCTCGCCGAACAGCACGTCCAGCACGCCAGGTTGGGAGTCCCCCGCGCGCAGCTTGCGGACGACGGTCTGTGTCGAGTCGGCGTCCCAGTCGATCCGCCGGACGCGCTGGTCGAGGTAGGGACGGGTATGGGCAACGCTCTGCCGGAGCGGGGTGTGCATCCCGGAGGCGAAGCGCTCCACGGCCAGCATGACGGCCACGAGCGCCGCGTCGGCGATCTCGTTGCGGTACAGGTCGCTCTTGGACACCGGTGGGACCGGACAGGCGACGGACGCCCACACAACACCGGCGTCCATCTCCTCCTCGGCCTGGATGACCGTCGCCCCCCATTGCTCGACACCCTCCTGAATCGCCCAGTCGAGGGAGGATGGCCCCCGGTCCCCGACGGGACCGGGGTGGACGACGAAGCACGGGTACGCGGCCCACACCTCCCGGGGGATCGCCGTCTTCAGCATCGGCGCGATGACGAGGTCCGGGGCGTGCCGCCGTACGGCCTCGGTCCACGAACCGTCAGGCACGGGCACCAGTTCGACCGCCACGGTGTGGCCCCGGTCGCGCAGTTCGGCATGGACGCGCTGGCTGAGGCTGTTGAACGCGCTGGCCACGAGCAGGATGTGCACGGCGAGCTCCCGGCGGATTCCCGGCGGACGACGATGCGGGCCAGGGTCGGTCACCGAACTCCCGGGGTAGGCGTGAGTTCGACGACAGGACCTCAGGTACCCGGCCGCTGCGATCGTCAGCCACGCCCCTCCCCCGCGACCGCAGACAGGCTGCGGGGTCACCCGAAATGCGGGTGTCGGGCCGCCACTCGGCCCCGGGACGCTTTATGCCTGGAATGCCAGCCGTTCGCGTCGTACGGGATGCAGGAACCCGGCGCCGGAGGCCCAGCGCGCGGTCTCGGCCAGGGCGAGGTCGGCCAGGCGGCGCCACTCGTTGCCCTGGGATCCGGCCAGGTGGGGAGTGATGAGCACGTTGTCGCAGTCCCACAACGGGTGTGCGGGTGGCAGCACTTCGGGGTCGGTGACGTCGAGGACGGCCCGGATCCGGCCCGCACCGGCTGCCTCGGCGAGTGCGTCCTGGTCGACGACGGCGCCGCGCGAGGTGTTGATCAGTACGGCGCCGGGGCGCATGGACTCGATCAGGGAACGACTGACCAGACCGCGGGTCTCAGGCAGCAGCGGCGTGTGCACGCTGACGGTGTCGCCGAGCGCGAACAGCTCGTCCAACCCGACGCGGGTGACGCCGAGTCGGGCCGCGTCCGCGTCACTGACGTACGGGTCGTGGAGGAGTACGTCCATGTCGTGCGGGCGCAGCAGTTCGATGACCCGGCGGCCGGTGAGCGACGCGGACAGGATGCCCACGGTGCGGCGGTGGTTGCCGATGGTGCGGGGTGTGCGCAGCCAGTCGTCGCGGGTGCGGGACGCGCAGTAGTCGCGGGCGCGTTCCAGGACGTGCTTGCCGGTGAGCAGGATCATCCCGAGGGTGTACTCGGCGACCGGCACGGCGTTGGCAGAGGCGGCGGAGGACACCTCGATGCCACGCTCCCAGCAGGCGTCGGTGATGTGGCCGCGGACGCTGCCCGCGGTGTGCACCACCGCGCGCAGCCGGGGCGCCGCCCGAAGCGCGACCGCGTCCAGCGGGGGGCAGCCCCAGCCGGTGACCAGCAGGTCGACGTCGGCGAGGAGGGCCCGAGCCCGTGATGTGGTGAGGTCGTCGAGGACGGGCGGCGGGACGAGGTCACAGATCGCGGCGAGTGCGTCGAGCGACTCGGGGTCGAGGACGGCCCCGGCGGCCTCCGGGGACATGGCGAGGGCCGTACGGGGCCGGAAGCCGGGGCCCGGTGTCGAGGGGGTCATCGGCGCCCCAGGCCGACTGGCTCACGCATGAGGCCTCCCCGCCCTGGATGTTCGTTCGAACGATCTGGGCGCCATCATACGATCGGGAGGTCCGGGAGACATGGCCCGATGAGGTCAGGAAGGTCCGGTTCACGCCTTGCGTGCCGCTGGGGAGCCGCCGTGCGGAGCGGCCTCGTCCACGGTGTCGTCCCGGTCGAAATCGAGCCGGGCGTCGACATCCACCACGCCGTCGACGCCCGCGCACAGCCGGACGGTGACCGGGACCAGGCTCTTGCGTTCCACGCTACCGCTCAGGGTCACCCGGCCGTCGGTGACCTCGACGGTCAGCGCGGAGGGCGCGAGCCCGAGCGTACGGACGATGACGTCCTCGATGATCTCCTCCTGGATGGCACGGTCCCTGCGCAGGAAGAGCTGCACGAGGTCGCTGCGACTGATCACGCCGATCAGCCGGCCCTCGCCGTCCACCACGGGCAGTCGCTTGATCCTGCGCGCCTCCATCGTGCGTGCCGCGCGGACCACGCTCCATTCCGGCTCCGCGACCACGGCGGGACTCGTCATCAGGTCTCGGGCGGTGTTCCCGACGAAGGCGGAGGTCTGCTTGCGCAGCAGGTCGGCCTCAGACACCACGCCGACCGGCCGGCCGTCTTCGTCGACCACCGGCACGGCTGTGATGCCGTACTGGTCGAGGAGGCGTGCAATCTCCCTGAACGTCGCGCCCGGCAGCACGCTCACGGCGGTGGGCGTCATCAGGTCGGCCACGCTACGGTTCCTCATCACTCGCCGACTCCCTTCCCGCCGCTTCCGGGCCGGGGGAAGGCGCGTCCCGGCGTGTCTGCTGGGGCGGAGTCGCCCGGGCCCGGGGCAGCGGACCCGGGCGGGTGAGAGTCGCCCGGTCGAGAGCCGCCGGGCGCGGGATCACGCACTGTGCTTGACCTCGATGTGCTTGGCCTCGGTCTTCTCTGTCCCGAGCCCCACGGTGACGGTGAGCATGCCGTCACTGTAGTCGGCCTTGACATCGTTCTCGTCGGCACCGGCCGGCAGGGTGACACTGCGACTCATGGAGCCGTAGCGGATCTCGCTGTGGTTCTTCTCCACGTTCTGCTCGGTCCGCTCGGCCTCGACGGTCAGCACTCCGTCGCTGATCATGACGTCGATGTCCCCGGGTGAGACGCCCGGGAGTTCCGCCCGCATGACGTACCGGTCGTTCTCCATGTAGTCCTCGATCCGGACCGTGTACAGGTCACCCATCGTGGGCATCGCGAACCGCGCGGGGAAGGACTCGAACCACTCGGGCAGCTCCGGGAACGGGAACAACGGTCGGCGTGCGAGTGTGGCCATCGCCGTACCTCCTCGGGTGTGGTTGCGGCTGCTGACACCTCAAGTCCACCGCGCGCAGTTGCTCCTCGCTGAGGCCGAACAGCCCATTTTCGGGGACCCGAAAGTCCTTTCCATCCGGCATGGGCACATCCGATGCCCTCGAACCATTCGGCGGGAACGAGCGGCAGGCTCGCTCGTCTGGGCCGACAGGCCCGGGATGGGGACCAACGGCCCTTTTGCATCCAGTCGTGCCGGGCTTTTCATGAAATGACGGAAAGGGCCCATGAGAGCGCGAGAGAACGGCCTAGGGCCATGAGCGGCGGTCCTGCCGTGCGCCGCGTGATCGGAATCCCGTGGGACACGGGCGGGGCCCTTTCCGTCACCGCGTCGAGCAGGCGAGTACGACATGGACGTGCCCGGACCGGTGAGGAAGCGCCACCGGCGCGACCCGCCGGACGCGTATCCAGAGTCTTTTCATGCGGTGTCGTCGGGGCGTCCGGAACGAGCTGGTGGAGGTGACGATGGCCCTGCCGGGTGATCGGCTGCCGATCGTGGCCGGTGTCGACTCAGAACCCGGGACACGCACGGCGCTGGCCTGGGCGGCGGACGAGGCCGCACGACGCCGGGTGCCCCTGCGCCTGGTCCACGCCGAAGGCGTGCCGACCGCGGGGTTCCGGAGATGGGAGATCCCACCTTCCTGGGAGGCCTGGAACCGGGCACTGCACGAGGCCGGCGAAAAGGTGCTCAAGGCGGCGGTGGACTTCGCGGAAGCCCGGCAGCCACAGATCGAGGTGTCCGGGCTGCTGGCGGAGGGGAACCCGGTGTGGATCCTGCGGGAACAGAGCCAGGAAGCCACGGCCCTGGTGCTCGGATCATGGCACCTGAGCCGGATGAAGGAGATGTTCGGCACCGCCCCGGTGGCCCTGCCCGTCATCGCGCAGGCCCAATGCCCGGTGGTCGTGGTGCCCGGCCCGGAGCACGTCACCGAGCAACACGCGTACTTCGTCGTCGGCGTGGACGGCAGCGCGCGTTCCGCCACCGCGGTCGACTTCGCATTCGAGGAGGCCGCCCTGTGCGGCGCGGCGCTACGGGCGCTGTACGTCTGGCATCCCAGGCTGCTCGGAGTGCTCGACGAACACGCGGCACGGCAGGAGTGCGAGCGTCTGCTGTCCGAGACCGTGGTCGGCCGCGGTGCGATGTACCCGGACGTCGAGCTGCGCCCCGAAGTCGTCCGCGGCCACCCTGTGGAGGTGCTGACCGAGGCGTCCGTCCAGGCGCTGGGCCTGGTGGTGGGAACCCGGGGCCACGGCGGCTTCACGGGCATGCTGCTCGGCTCGGTGAGCCAGGGCGTGCTCCGCTACGCCCGGTGCCCCGTGATCGCCGTACCGCACACCGCCGAGTGAGCCTCCCCGCCCCGCCACCGCCCTCCTCCGTCAGGGCGCCTCGCTCGGTCCTCCGTCGGTACGTGGTTCCTCACGTTTCGCCGCCGAGTCGGCCTCCGGCCGATACTCCTCGCCTGGAACCCGGGCCCGTGGTGAGACGGGCCGGAGATCGTCGGCAGCGGTGCCCGCAAGGCTCCCGTCCCCTTCCCGCCGGTCCTGCTCTTCCTGCCGCAGCACGTCGAGGACGGCGGAGCCGTCGATGGTCTCACGGGTGACCAGCAGCTCGGCGAGCCGGTCCAGAGCCCGGCGGTGGTCACGTATCAGCCCCGTAGCCCTCTCCTCCGCCTCACGCAGCAGACGCGCGGCTTCCTTGTCGATGATCCGCTGGGTCTGTTCCGAGTACGGCTGCCGGACGGGTTCCTCGGCGGTATCGCCCAGGTAGCGCGGGCCGGCGGCCGCGTAGCCGACGGGCCCGAGGGCCGCGGACAGACCGAAGTCCCGGACCATCCGCGTGGCGATCTGGGTAGCACCTGCCAGGTCGTTGGCGGCACCGCTGGAGCCCTCGCCGAAGACCACCAGTTCGGCGGCCCGGCCGCCGAGTCGGACCGCGAGCAGGTCGGTCAGGTATCCCTCGCTGTACAGATGACGTTCGGCCTCGGGTAGCTGCTCGGTGACCCCGAGCGTCATGCCCGAGGGCAGCACACTGACCTTGGCGACTGGGTCGGCGTGCTCGCACAGCGCGGCGACCAGGGCGTGGCCCGATTCATGGACGGCGACCGATTGGCGCTCCTCGGGCAGCAGGGCGTTGGACTCCTCGCGACGGCCTAGCAGGACACGGTCGCGGGCGGCGTCCAGGTCCTGCGGCTCGATCAGGATGCGGTCGGCTCGGACCGCGTTGATGGCGCCCTCGTTCACCAGGTTGGCGAGGTCCGCGCCCGAGAAACCCGGAGTGGCCCGCGCGATGGCGTCGAGGTCGACGTCGGCGGCGAGGACCTTGCCACGGGAGTGAACCCGCAGGATGGCGGCGCGTTCGGACTGGTTCGGCAGCGGAACGGTGACCTGGCGGTCGAAGCGCCCGGGGCGGAGCAGGGCGGGGTCGAGGGCTTCGGGGCGGTTGGTGGCGGCGAGCACGACGATGCCGGTGGACTGGTCGAAGCCGTCCATCTCGGCCAGAAGCTGGTTGAGGGTCTGTTCGCGTTCGTCGTTGCCGCCGATCCGCCCGCCGCCCGCGCGACGGGCGCCCACCGCGTCGATCTCGTCGATGAAGATGATGGACGGCGCGCGCTTGCGGGCGTCGTCGAACAGGTCCCGCACCCGGGACGCGCCCACTCCGACGAACATCTCGACGAAGGCGGACCCCGTCACCGACAGGAACGGCACGTCGGCTTCCCCGGCGACGGCACGGGCGAAGAGCGTCTTACCGGTACCCGGCGGTCCCACCATGATCACTCCGCGTGGGCCCTTGGCACCCGCCGCCGCGTAGCGTGCCGGGTTGCGCAGGAAGTCGACGACCTCGCTGATCTCCTGCTTGACACCGTTGTACCCGGCCACGTCGTCGAACCTGGTGGTGGGCCGCTCCGCCTCGATGATCTTCGCCCGGGAACGACCGATGGCACTGAGCCCGCCGGTCACCGAACGCGCGGCACGGCGCCCGATCCACCAGAAGAAACCGAACAGGAGCAGCAGGGGCAGGAAGGCCACCACGAACGACACGAGCGGGTTACCGCCGCCCCTGCTCTGGGATGCGGTGATCTGTACGTGCTCGGTCTGGAGCTTCTGCTGGAGCGATCCGGTCCCGAGCGCCGTCGGAAGCTGGGTGGTGAACTTCGTGCCGTTCTTCAGGGTGCCGCTGACCGCCCCCTTGTCGTTGATGTCGACAGTCTTCACCTGACCGACATCGACCTTGGTGACGAAGTCGCTGTAGGTCAGGTGGGTGGGCGTCGACCCCGTCGGGCCGCGGACGAGCAGCAGGATGGCCAGAAAGGCCACCCAGGCCAACGGAATGGTCCACCACGGCCAGCCCGACCGTGGCTGCTGCCCCGGTCGCCTGGGCGCACCCCGCGGTGGCCCCGACTTGGCCGGTGGCATGAGATGCCGGTGCGGCATCCGCATTCGCGAGATCACGGCGCACCGCCTCCTCCGACAAGCCTCATGTCATCCGGCCCGGCGACCAGGTCCGGTCACGGAACCGGGTCGGCGTGTCGCGGGGCCCGGACCCTCCTCGCAAAGCACCGGTCGCTCATCGGGCAGCATCGCTGGTCACTTCCTCGGTCGGCAGGACGGGTGAGGCACCACCGCTGGTCGGTCGTACGACACCGCCCTCCTCCTCTCATGGTCCCTCGGAACGTGCGGTAACACCTCGGTCGTGTCACGCGGAACCATGACGACCGGATCACGGCAGGCTGTGTCCGGCCCCCGGCTGTCGCCACCCGGCGGAACCGACCGGCCCGTGCCGCAGTCGTGGATCAGCATCGTGCTCCGGCTCTTCGGGTGATTCCCGGTCCGCTCGAGTGTCGTAGGCATGGCAGGCGTGGGAGCCGCAACACCGTGAGGACAACACCGTGAGGACCGGGGCACGAGGACGGGCAGGACGCCGCCGCTCGCGCCATGCGCCGGATGCCAGGAGGACACCGTGGAGATGCTCCACACCCATGAGCGCGCCGTCGAGCCGTACTCGAAGGGCGTCGGCAGCGCGTGCCGGGCTCAGGCCATCGCCCTGAGCCCCGGGTGGTGTGTCCCTGCCTGCCCGGCCCGCGGCCTTCGCCGAGGAGTCGACGCATGAAGGTCTCCGAGGTCATGAGCGCTCCGGCGGTGGCCGTCCCGCCCGGTACCTCCCTGGCAGAGGCGGCCCGGCAGATGGACGCGCACGGGATCGGTTCCGTGCTCGTCATCGAGGGCGGGGCGCTGCGCGGAATCGTCACCGACCGCGATCTTGCCGTGCGCGGGCTGGGCCGCGGCCTGGACCGGGAAGCACGGGTGGATACGCTGATGTCGCCACGGGTCATCACGGTGAATGTGGCCGACGACATCCATGTGGCGTACCGGGCCTTCCGCGGGTTGGGGGTGCGTCGGCTGCCCGTACTGGACGGGCGGCGGGTGGTGGGGATCCTGACCGTGGACGACCTGCTCCTGGACGTTTTTCAGCGGCTGGCCGACCTTCTCGGTCCCGTTGCCTGGAGCATCCTCGAAGAGCCGCCCGGTCCGCCCTCGGCTCAGGGTCCGTCGTGCGGACCCTGAGCGGACAGCCGTGCGACTTCGGGCGGGGACAGCGGTGTGGCCCCTGTCGTGTCGTGGTGTCACGATGCTTCGGGGCGGACGATCACGACAGGGCAACCGGCGTGCTGTGCGACCTGCTGGCTGACGGATCCCAACAGGGCCCGCGCGAATCCGCCCCGACCTCGGCTGCCCACGGCCAGCAACTCAGCCCCGTTTGCCGCTCTCAGCAGCACGTCGGCGGGATTGCCGCGGACGAGAAGTGCCCTGACGGCGGCCGCTCCCTCCGCGCCGAGCACATCCCTCAGTTCCCGGGCCAGTTCCTGCCGAGCGCTCTCCTCGTCGAAATCGGCGTCCACCGCCGGGGCCGACCAGCCGTACATCCCCGGTAGCTCCCACGCGGCCACCGCGTCCACACGGCCACCGATCAGGCCGGCGTATCGCACGGCCCAACGCAGCGCCGCGTGCGAGGACGGCGACCCGTCGACACCCACCACGACACGAGGCCTCGAGACGTCCCTGTCCATGTGTCCCACCTTCTGTGCAGCCGTCTTCTGCGGCACGGCCCTGCGATTGCGGTCCTGGGGTCCTGGGGTCCTGGGGTCCTGGGGTCCTGCCGACGGTCGCCGTCACGGCGCCCCCGCATCCACGTTGCGCGTGCTGGGCCTGTCGGACGGGAATCGTCGGACAGCCTTAGGTCTCCTGCCCTGACTCGGCGGACGCGTCACGTGTGTCGTCCAGTCCCTCGGCCATGATCGCCTGCACCGGGCAGGCCGCGACGGTGCGGGCCAGTCTCTCCCGCTGTTCCTCCTCGGGCCGTGGGTCGTAGACGAGCGACTCCTCACCGTGCAGGGCGAACACGTCCGGCGCGAAGAACGCGCACTGCGCGTACCCCTGGCATCTGTTGAGATCGACGACAAGTCTCATCAACGCTCCGCCCCTTCCGGCGGCCAGGTCCGTGGAGCACCACGGCTCGCGGGCGCCCCGGACGGCGGTCATCTCCCTCAGGCCAGCATCGGAGACCGGGCGGAGCGCACGCGCGGTGGGGCATGCCGAAAGAGTGATGCCGGTCGGCAGGTCGCCGTCGTACTGGCGACGAGAACCTGCCGGTCCACGCGGTCAGCCGGAGGCGTCGGCCATGTGGGGCCCGGAGGCAGGGGTCGTTCCGGGGTGGTGCGACCGGTGGCGCAGCAACAGCATGGCGGCGTCGTCGTGCAGCGGGCCGTTCACGTGCCGCAGCAGGTCCTGGCGCAGGGTCTCCAGCGCGGACTCCGCGTCGTGATCCTTGAGGAGGTGGGCACGGTCGCCCAGGGGGTAGAACCCGCCGTCGGCGTCCCGGGCCTCGGTGATGCCGTCGGTGTACAGCAGCAGTTGGTCGCCGGGGAGGAAGTCGGTGCGGTACGGCTCCGGGTGCGCCGTCCCGTGCGCGCCAAGGCCGAGCGGCAGTGCGTAGGCGGGTGGTTCGGGCCACGTGACGGTGCCGTCGGCACGGATCAGCAGGGGTGCCGGATGGCCGAAGTTGAGGAAGGTGGCCTCCTCGGCCCTCACCTCGGCGAGGATGGCGGTGACGAACTTCTCGCCGTCCAGTTGCCGGTCGACGGCCCTTTCCAACCTGCGTCCCACCTGCGCCAGGTCGGCCTCGTCAGGGGCCGCCTCACGGAAGGCACCCAGGACCACGGCCGCGGTCTCCACCGCTTCCAGTCCCTTGCCCTGGACGTCACCCACGATCACCCGTACCCCGTACGGTGAGGCGACGACTTCGTAGAGGTCACCGCCGATCCGTGCCTCGGTGACGGCGGACATGTAGGAGACAGCCGCGCGCAGTTGCCCGGCCAGCCGGGGCACGGGCTTGAGCAGAACGCGCTGCGCCGCTTCGGCGATCGACCGGACGCTGTCGAGTTCCGCTTCCCGCTTCTGACGCATGGAAACGGCCACGAGGCCCGCCGCGGTGACGCCCACGACCGAGGCGAGGGTCATGGAGCCGCGCCGGACGTCGGACATCTCCTCGCGCCAGCCCAGTCCCGAACAGAGCAGCAGCGCGATCGCCCCGATGCCCGCGGTGCGCCGCCAGCCGCCCACCAGCGAGGCGAAAGCGGGCCCGAGGGACATCAGCGGCAGGAAGCCCAGCGCCGGGCCGGCGGCGACGTCGGCCGCGCCGACCGCAGCCATCATGGCGAAAGGCAGCACGGACAGCACCGTCGAACGGCGGTTGTACCTCTCCACATGGCCCTCCCCTGCACGTCGGCGCCGACCCCATGCGAACACGGGCCCTCGCCCCGGCGCCTTGTGCCCCGGTACCCTGCCGTCGTCTCTTCCTCGCCCTGCACACGAGCAGGTCCATCGTCGCAGACATTCCGGTCGGGCATCCATCAGTGTCGGGTCCCACTCCATGGACCACGGGTGGGGCCAGTAGCACTCGCCGGGGCGGGCGCCCGTATCGGTGGCCACGCCGACGGGCTCTGCCAGGCCCGGTCCCAGGGCCGCCCGCGGGTGGGGTCAGTGCTCGGACCGCTGACGTCGGACGCGGTCGGCGATCTCTCCCTGCTCCGTCTCCCACCAGGGGCGCACGAGGTCGGAAGTCGGGTCCTGTCCCCTGTCCCGGTCCGGTACTTCGACGGGGGCCGGGACGAGTTCCCCCTCCAGTCGGCGATCGAGGGCCGCGTTCTGGACGCGCTCGTGGCGTGCCCACTGCACCAGGAGCACCAACAGGAAAGGCAGTGCGACGAGTTCGGCGATGCTGAGCATCACGCCGCCGCCGAGCTGCTGGTCGCGGTGGACGTCCGGGGCCCAGGACGGGGCGTGGTGCAGGTACCAGGCGCCCGCGATCAGCGATCCATGGGTCATCACCACCACGCCCGGTACCGCGTCGACGATGCCGTCGAGGAACACCAGCGCCGCCCGCACCGGGTGGGTGCACCACGCGGGCAGCGTCTGTTCATGGGTGAGCACAGGGACCACGAACAGGCAACCGGCCACCAGCAGGTGCAGATACATCAGCTCGTGCAGCCAGCCGACCCTCAGAGCGGTGGCGAAGTACGGCGTGAAGTACACCGTCAGCTCGGTGGCCAGCACGAGGACCGTGCTGACCAGTGGAAAGGTGAGGACCCGCACCAAGCGCCCGGTCATGGTCCGCCGTACGCGCGCTGAGGCGTCCTCCGGCAGGGCCCGCGCCGCCAGGCGCAGCGGGTCCCCGAGTGCCAGACCCAGCGGAGCGACCAGGTCGAGCAGGATGTTCTGCACGGCGGCGGGCCAGAACAGCACATGGTCGTACACGGCGAGTGCGGACATCGTGGCCACCGCCAGTGTGCCGAGCCCGAGCAGCGCGAACGCCGCCACGCGGGCGAGCGGCCAGGGTTCGCCCCGCCGGTGCAGCCGCGTCACACCCCAGCCGTAGAGTGCGCCGAGCACGACGATCAGGAGCAGCGCGGGCACGTCCAGTTGCCACGTCGACAGCAGTCGGCCCACGGTCGGCTCCACCGGACTCCCTGCCGCAAGATCGGTCACAGGGTAACCAGCCACGCAGATCGCTCTCCTCTCCACCAAACGGGGCGAGTGGGGAAACATCTTCCAGGCGTGACGGTAGCGGCAAAGCGGACGGACCCCGGTACCGGGGCGCCTCCGACACGGGCTGACACCGGTGAGCCGCGGAGCCGGATCGGCGGCGAATGCGAGGACCTCTCGGGCGACGAGCCTCCGGGGCGGTGAGGTACGTGCGTACTTCACCGCCCCGGAGGACTTTGGTGCGCCGTCCCGTCGTGCCGCAGGTATCAGGCCTGAACTGCGGACTGTTCGGGCGCGACGGTCGGGTCGGCTTCGTCGTCACCGTCGGCTGGGGCCGGACGCGCGGCCGGGATCACTGCCGCGATGGACGCGGAGACCAGAGCGAGGCCGCCACCGATCAGCAGCGCGGTGCGGAAGCCGTTCTCGGAGGCGAAGGTGTAGCCGCCCATGGTGGTGGTCATCTGGGAGAGGATCACGCCGATGACGGCGGCTCCGATCGAGGTGCCCAGCGACCGCATCAGCGTGTTGAAGCCGTTGGCGGCGGCGGTCTCGGAGAGCGGGACGGAGCTCATGATCAGAGCAGGCATCGAACCGTAGGCGAGGCCCACGCCACCGCTGGTGACGATACCGACCAGCATCAGCCCCCAGGCGGAACCCAGGAGCGCCATGGACAGGCCGTAGCCCGCGGCGATGACCAGGGCACCGGCGACGAGGGTGAACTTCGGTCCGCGGGCATTGGTGAGCTTTCCGCCGAGCGGGGAGACGACCATCATCATGAGGCCACCGGGTGCCATCCACAGGCCGGCAGCGAGCATCGACTGGCCCAGTCCGTAGCCGGTGGCCTTGGGGAACTGCAGCAACTGCGGCAGCACCAGCATGCTGGCGTACATGCCGAAGCCGACGAAGACCGAGGCCACGTTGGTGAGCAGCACCCGGGGTCGGGCCGTGGTGCGCAGATCGATCAGCGGGTCCACGGTACGCACCTCCCACAGGCCCCAGGACCCCAGTACCACGATCGCGGCGACGAACAGTCCGAGCGTGGTCGCCGAACCCCAGCCCCAGTCGGCTCCCTTGGAGATCGCGAGCAACAGACAGACCAGCCCGATACCGAGGCCGAGTGCGCCGGCAGCGTCGAAGCGCTGCCCCTTCGCGCCGGCCGGTACGTCCGGGATCAGGAACCAGATCAGCACCGCGACAGCGGCGGCCAGGACCGCCGAGCCCCAGAACAGTACGCGCCAGTCGGCGTATTGGGCGACCGCCGCGGCGATCGGCAGACCGAGGCCGCCGCCGATGCCCATGGAGGCACTGACCAGCGCGATGGAGGAACTCAGCTTCTCCATCGGGACCACGTCACGCAGGAGGGCGATACCGAGCGGCACCATGCCCATGCCCATGCCCTGCAGCCCACGCCCGATGATCATGGGGACGACGGAGGACGAGAGCGCGCACACCACCGAGCCCACCACCAGGGGCACGCAGCACACGAGCAGCATGCGGCGTTTGCCCACCAGGTCGCCGAGACGCCCGAACACCGGCACGCAGACCGCCGCCACCAGCAGGGTGACGGTGATCACCCAGGCCGCGTTCGAGGGCGTCGTGTGCAGGATCTGCGGCAACTCCGCGATGAGGGGCGTGACCAGGGTCTGCATGATCGCTGCCGTGATGCCGGCGAGTGCCAGGGTTGCGACCACGCCACCTGGGCGGGCTGATGACTGGGGGGCGCCCATGTCGGGACTCCTCGAGTGTCTATGGGAAACAATGCGCCGTACGAAAGATGTGCATCCTACACATCGTATGTATGGGCCATATGATGTGGTGCTTGCATACCGATATGAGAGGATGAAAGGGCCGCTCGCCGAAAGATGGCGCGTGACGGCCGCACGAAGCAGGAGGCTCAGGCGCATGAACAGGCCGACGCACGCAGTCGAGTACGAGCAGATGCTGCTCAGCCGCCACACGTTCCTGACCCAGAGAGGCGGCCACCACAAGGACAGCGTGCTGGAGCGCAGCGCCTACGTCCTGCTCAGTCGCATACGCGTCCAGGGACCGATGTCGATCGGGGAACTGAGCGACGCCTTCGGACTCGACGCCTCCACCCTCAACCGCCAGACCGCTGCGGCGATGCGGGCCGGTCTCGTCGAGCGCATCCCCGATCCGGACGGCGGAATGGCCCGCAAGTTCCGCATCACGGCCACGGGCGAGCGCCTGCTGGAGGAGGAACGCGAGGGCATCGTTCGCGGCCTGGAGCAGGTGATGGCCGACTGGCCGGAGGACGACATCGCCGCCTTCGCCGGCTACCTCCAGCGTTTCAACATCAGTATCGAACGCCTCGCCGGGCGCCCCTGGCCCCGCCCATGAGCATGGTCACGGGCGCCGTCCTGACGGCCTGAGCACCGCTGCTGGCGCGGCGGCCCGAGGTGCGCTCCGGGGAACGTGCCGCCCCTCAGGTCTGCCGAGGGCGGCCCGTCGCGAGTGCGGGCAGAAGACGGTGGGCGTTGTCGCGGTTGATGCAACGACGCTGTTGCTCATCGAGGGCGGGGTCGCTGTCGAGCGCGGGTGCGGTGACACCGGTGACCAGATGGGAGGGGGTGGGCGGCCAGTCGCTGCCGTAGAGGATCCGGGAGGAACCGACCACGGACAGCAGGCTCGGTGTGGCGGAGGGGGACATGGGACCGGCTGTGTCGTAGTAGAAACGGTGCAGATAGTCGCGGACCCGGTCCGGCTCCACTTTGGGATCCAGAAACTGGCCGAACACCTCTACCCGGCTTGCGATGTAGGGCAGGAAACCGCCTCCGTGCGGCAGGATGAAGGTGATGTTCGGGTAGCGGTCCAGGGTTCCGTTGATGATGAGACTGATGGCCGCACGTGTGGTGTCCATCAGGAAGTCGCACATGAACGGTGGGACCCCCTCCAGTCCTTCCTCCCCTCCGGGAACCTCCATCGGATGCGTACTGACCACAGCCGAGCGTTCATTGAGTTCCGCCAGGATTCTGTCCTGGGAGGGGTGCCCGAGATACACACCCTTCACGCTTGTCCGAACGCTGGCTCCGATCGCCCCGAGTTCGTCCATTCCATGGGTGAGCGACCACACCGACAGATCGGGGCTCTCGAGAAAGACAGGGGTGTAGAACGCGAAGCGATCGCAGTGGCTGTCGGCGAGGTCCCTGGCAGCCTGCAGGGCCACCCGGGCGCTCTCCTTGCGCAACTTCGGTTCCTTCAGGCGCCCCAGCATGGCGACGGTGAACACACTGGTCTGGATTCCCGCCTCATCCATCATCGCGAGAGCCGTGCCTACGTCCCACCGGGTCCACGGGGGCAGGCTCTCGCGATGGATGATGTCCTTCTTCTCCGCCCAGTCGATCCATTCCGGCGCGGTGTAGTGGTGGTGTACGTCCACACGCGCCCGGCGCGCGTCACCTTCTGCCGGCTTGCCGTTTTCCCTGTTGGCCACCGGGGCCGCGGCCGCGGCCGTCTGCAGTGGTGTCATGGACAGACCCCAATCCTGTGCTCGCCGGAAGAGTCTTCGTTGCTTCCGGGCCGTGGTTCGTTCAGCGTCCGAGGACCTTGCGCAGAACGCCCGTCAGTTCCTTTTCCCGGTCAGTCGTTTCTCCGTCGGCCCGCCAGGCCACGAAGCCGTCCGGCCGCACCAGGACCGCGCCTTCCGGCGTCGTGCCGTGCAACGACGACCAGTCCGGGCCGTCGCCGGTGTCCAGGTCGTACCCCGCGCCTTCGCCGATCAGGTAGGAGTCGAGGGGCACGTCGAGCTGTGCGCCTACGGCCCGGGCGGCATGCCGCCACTCCGGACTTCCGCAGAGCAGGACGAAGGAGCGCTCATACAGGTCAATGGTGGAAACGGTCTCTCCGTTGTGACTGACCCACATGTGCGGTGAACGGGTGCCGGGGTCGGCCCGCAGGTTCAGCTGATCGGGAATGATGGGCTCATCCACAGATGCACCCACCACCGCTTCGGACACATACCGGTAGCCCAGCGCCGTGGCCATCAGATCGGAGGAGTCGGTCGATTCCGTCCTGACCGAGTAGCCGGGATGTTGCTCACGTGCCGCCTGCAACGTCGCTCGTGCACTCGTGGCCTGCGCCACCGGCCGGCGTTCGGCCTCATAGCTGTCCAGCAGCTTCGGGTCCGCCCAGCCACGCAGCACGGCGGCGATTTTCCAGGCGAGATTGTGCGCGTCCTGGATACCGGTGTTGGAACCGAAAGCGCCGGTCGGCGGCATCTCGTGCGCGGAGTCACCGATCAGGAACACCCGTCCGGCGCGGTAGCTGTTCGCCACACGGTCCGCCGCATGCCAAGGCGCTCTTCCGGTGATCTCCACATCCAGATCACGCACGCCGACCGCCGCCCGGATGTGCTCGATGCACCGATTGTCGGTGAAATACTCCATCGTCTGGCCGCGCTCGGGAAACCACGGCACATGGAAGACCCACTGCTCTTCGTTGTCCACGGGCAGCAGCACGCCCTCACCGGCGGGGTCGGTGACGTAGCACACGATGAAGCGTTGATCTCCCGCCACCTCGCGCAGCAACTTGCTGCGGAAGGTGACGCTGATGTTGTGGAACAGGTCTCCTGGTCCCGAGTGCTCGATCCCGAGCCGCTGACGCACAGGACTACGTGGACCGTCGGCGGCAAGAAGGTAGTCCGAACGCACCGTGTAGGTCTCACCGGACTCCCTGGACTGCACGACGGCCTGCACACCGTCGTCGTCCTGGGTGAAGGACAGCAGCTCCGTACCGAAACGCACGTCCCCACCAAGGTTGCGGGCACCTTCGAGCAGTGCGGGTTCCAGATCGTTCTGACTGCAGGCACAACGCACCGTCGAGCACATCTCGACCTCGGGCGGTCGGCCGGTGATCCGCCCCGAAAGCCACCGCTGATTCCCGCTGTGCAGGGTGTCCACCTGGAGAATTCCATGGTTCACCGACAGCGTGGCCGCTGCTTTCCGGATCTGCGGCTCGAGCCCGGCTGTCCGGAACACCTCCATCGTCCGCATGTTGTTACCGCGGCCACGCGGATGTTCCGACGTGGCCGCATGACGCTCGACGACACGATGCTGGATACCGAGACGCCCGAGGAAGACGGACGCGGACAAACCTACGAGTGACCCCCCTACGATCAGGACGGGCACGTGGTCATTGCCGCGATCATTCAACATGTGCTCTCCTCTGCGGTAAGCATCTCCGTGGCGCGGCGGCCGAGGGTTTCCATGACGCGCTCCTTGTCCTTGTCCCACACATCGCGGGACAGGACTCAGCAATCACTCGATCAGCGGAGGTTCTTTCAGCCGCGGCACCGCTCGGGCGCCTTGGACGTGCACGCGATTGAGCGAACCGAGTTTACGATCAAGATCCACCGGGGGAATGACTGATGGCACGTCATATACCTGCCGCCCCGCGGCCGGCGCGGGAACCATTCAGGAAGGCCGAAGGATGACTCAGCTCGACGAACGGGACGCCACGGATTCGACGGCGCAGGCGGTCTCGGCGGCATCGCGCGGCTCAGCAGAATACCGCGCCAACCCCTATCCGGTGTACAAGTGCCTGCGCGAATCGGCCCCGGTTTGTCGCCTGTCTCCCCCGCATGGGGTGGAAACCTACCTGATCACGCGGTATGACGACGCGAAAGCCGCTCTGACGGACCCACGTATCAGCAAGGACATGTACGCGGCCATGGACGCGTACCACACCATTTTCGGTGACTCGTCCGTCGCACTCGACGACAACATGCTCTTCTCCGACCCGCCCAAGCACACTCGACTACGTCGCATCGTCAACAGTGCGTTCAGTCCGCGCCGCATCGAGTCCTTGCGCCCTCGTATCCAGCAGATCACCGACGAGTTGTTGGCGCGCTGCTCCACGACGGCACCCGTCGACCTGCTGTCGTCCTTCGCCTTCCCGCTGCCGCTCGTCGTGATCTGTGAGCTGGTCGGCGTTCCCGAGGAAGAGCGAGAGGACGTGCAGAAATGGTGCGCGGTTGTGGCTCGCACCGGGTTCAGCAAAGGAGACAAGGAAAAGCTGGCACTGGCCGAGGGGTCACTGCGGGACTATTTCGCCGGACTCATCGCAAGGAAGCGTCAAGTCGCGGCCGAAGACCTTCTCAGCGCGCTGATCCGGACTCAGGACGAGCAGGGCGCCATGACCGACGGCGAACTTCTGTCGACTCTCTGGGTGCTGCTCTTCGCGGGCCACAAAACAACGGCTTACCTCATCGGCAATGCCGTGTTCAATCTGCTGACCCACCGCGATCAGTTGCAAGAAATCCTGACGGACCCGGAACTTCTACCGAATGCGATCGAGGAGGTCATCCGCTTCGAAGGTTCGGTGGAGAACGCGACGTTTCGGCATGCGCTCGAGGACATCACCATGAGAGGGACGGTCATTCCCAAGGGCTCTCTCATCCAGGTCTCGGTGGCCTCCGCCAACCGGGATCCGGAAAAGTTCGAGTCGCCCGACACCTTTGACGTGGGACGTGAGGGACTGCAAAGCGCTCATCTCGGCTTCGGCAGCGGCGCCCACTACTGCCTCGGCGCACCCTTGGCCCGGATGGAGATGCGTATCGCGCTGACCACGCTCTTCGAGAAATTCCCTCGCATCGATCTTGCCGTTCCCGCTCCTGAGGCAGAGTGGCTCAAGGTTCCGTTCCCCGCGTTCCGGGGACTGGAGAAGCTCCCCGTCCACTTGGATCCGTCACAGCTCTGAGATTGTCACCCCCGCACCCCCGCGGAGCCGGTCCGGCTGCGCGGGGGTCGGCACGTTCCGGGACGTCGCATCGGTCCCGAGGGAATCTCCACCACCGCCCGTTTTCGCCGACGGTCCGGTCGACAGCGAACTCCTCCCGGTGCACGGCGTTCTCGGGGGGATCGCATCGGCACCGCTGTCTACGTCAGACTGCTCACACCCCGGTGACCAGCCCGGGAGAAGCGACCGTTGCAGTCCGAGGAGAAGCGTCCGTTGAACACCGCCCCCGCAGCCGCCGACAGCTACTACGAACGCATAGACGACCACCGCTACAAGCCCACGCCCCACGCGGGCGGAGCCTGGGACACCGACGAGCTGCACTTCAGCCCGCTCGGCGGCCTCATCGTCCATGCGATCGACCGTCACCTGGCCGCGCGCCCACGCAATGACATGTTCCTTTCCCGGATCAGCTTCGACATCCTCGGCCGCCTCGCCCTCGACGAGTGCGAGATCCAGGTGGAGACCGTCCGGCCCGGCCGCACGATCGAACTCCTCGAAGCCGTCGTACGCGTCGCCGACCGCCCGGTGGTCCGGGCCCGGGCCTGGCTCCTGGCCGCAGTGGACACCGCATCCATAGCGGGCGGCCCCGACGGCAAACTCACCCCTCCCGAAGGACTCGCTCCCTGGCCGATGAGCGAACTCTGGCCCGGCGGCTTCATCGCCTCCCTGGATGTCCGCCCTCTCACTCAGCCGCAACCCGGTCGCGCGACCACCTGGGTCTCCACCCGTCTTGACCTCGTCAGCGGCGAGCCGGTCAGCCCGCTCGCTTCGTACATCGCCCTCGTCGACACCGCCAACGGCATCGCCGTACGCCAGCCGCCGACCGCGTGGATGTACCCCAACGTGGACCTGACCATCCACCTCCACCGCCGACCCGAGGGCCGCTGGACCGGCCTGGACACCTCCGTCACCTTCGGACCGACCGGCCAAGGGGTCACCAGCACCGTCCTGCACGACGTCACCGGCCCGTTGGGACACGCCCAGCAGATCCTCACCGTCCGGCCTCTGCCAAGCCCTTGATCACTCATGGGCCAGGCGCGCGGATTCGGCCGACGCGTCGGCCCCTCTGCACCGGAAGTCGCCGGTGGTGAGGGCACGCGGCCCGCGTTGTGCCCCGCGTTCCCCGTGACCCCCGGCGATCAGTCACGCGGAAGCAGGGGTCCGAGCGGCCCGAGGTCCAGGTTCAGGTCCTCGGGCTCCAGGCCGTAGCGCTCGCGCAGTTCGGACATGCGGTCCTCCAGGAGCATCAGCGTGAGCCCGATCCGCTCCTCCTGCTCCTCGGTCAGCTCGCCGGTGTCGAAGCGGCGTACCGCCTGGCGTTCCATCAGCTGGCGGAGCAGTTCGACGACGGTCAGCACCAGCTTGACCAGGTCGCGCTCGACGGTGTCGGGCTCCAGGTCCAGCCGGTTGCGGTGTCGGCCGGACGTCCTGTCGGTCATGGTCGTGAGGCCTCCGACCAGGGCGAGGGGACTTGGGCGTTGACCGAGCTGATCAGGGCGTTGAGATCGATACGGACGAGGTCGACGTCCGCGATGCGCAAGGTGATGTCGCCGGTGATGACGACCCCGCCCGCGAGCAGTCGGTCGAGCAGGTCGACCAGGGCGATCTCCCGGCGTTCGACAATGGTCACGTCTCTCCTTCCTGCAGCCCGGTGAAGGAGTAGGCGGCCCAGGGGCCGGTGAGTTCGACCCGGATTCCCGGGGTGTCGTCCCCGGTGCGGTCCACCAGTTCCACGAATTCCTCGGAACGGCTCCGCGTCACCAGGTAGGCCGCGTTGAGCACATTGCGCCCGGGGGCTCGGGAGAGCGCGGATTTCTGCGGAGCGTGCAGCCGGGACTCCTCCGCGTGCGAGGAGAGCGATTCATGCAGCCGGCGGGCGAACTCCTCGGCTTTCTCCCACATCTCCTCGTGCGCCATGGTGCGCGTGCTGCGTTGCCGGAGGTAGTCGCGTCCCGAAGTGGCCTTCCCGGCGGGGCGGTCACTTTCCACCGCGTCCGTTCCGCGGTCGTCGACGTAGACCTTGACACCCCATTCGACGCGTCCTTCGAGCCGGTCGAGGGCGCGACGGAAGTCATCCTCGCGTTCCTCGATCATCGTCCTGACGCCGCTGTCGTCCCGGAACACGGTCGCCAGCCGCAGGGGGAGCGGAGTGGTGACATCAGTGAGCGCGTCGATGACGTTCTGGTGGGCGCGGGCCGTGGCGGCGAGCCAGTCCAAGTCCTCCAGATGTGCCTTCAGGGGAGTCTCGGCGAAGTCGCCCTCCGGGACCTGGCTGACGACGGCCACAAGGCCGTGGTGCTCCAACTGCCGGGCGGGTGCTCCCGCGACCCCCGTCAACGAGGCCTGAAGAGGGGCACGGAGGGGACGGCAGAGGGCGTAGACGTACCGCAGTCCGGTCACGGTGGCTCCCTCTCACCTCGCGCGCGCTCCAGCTCCTCCTCGTCGCGCGTGGCCTCCATTCTCTCCAGGCGAGCGCGCAACTCCGCGTTCTCCCGGGACAGTTCCTGACGTCGGGCGCGGGAGGAGAGCGCCGGGTCGTCCTCCCACCAGTCGATGCCCATTTCCTTCGCCTTGTCGACGGAGGCGACGATCAGCCGCAGTTTGATGGTGAGCAGTTCGATGTCCAGCAGGTTGATCCGGATGTCCCCCGCGATCACCACGCCCTTGTCGAGCACCCGTTCGAGGATGTCGGCGAGGTTGGCGCCGCTGCTGGGGCCTTCGTAGGGGGACGGAAGCCTGCTGGGGGTGGTCATCGCAGGCTCCGCTCGTCCTCGCGCTCGTCCTGCTCTTCCTCCTCGTAACCCTCTTCCGGGTACCGATCCGCGTCCTCGTACTCACCCCCGCGGTCCTCCTCGTAGGGCTCCTCGCCGTCGTGCTCGTCCTCGGGCTCCTCCTCGCCGCCCTCCTCCTCGGCCTCCTCCGCTTCGCCCTCGTCCTCGGCCTCCTCCGCTTCCTCGGCCTCTTCGCCCTCCTCGCCTTCTTCCTCCTCGGCGAGCGCGTCCTCGTGGGTGCGTACGACCTCACCGTCGCGGATCTCACCGCGCCAGCTGTCCTCGACCTCACCCTTGAAGGTGATGTAGCGAGCGAAATTCTTGAGATCGAGACGTGTCCTGCGGCCCTGGGCGCGCCAGATGTTGCCCGTCTTCTCGAAGAACCCCTGCGGGTAGTACTCGATGACGAGCACGATGCGTGTGAGCCTGTCGGCGAGGTAATGGAAGGAGACCACGCCCTTGGTCGTGCCCTTGGCGCCTTCGGATGTCCAGTGGATGCGGTCATCGGCCACCTGGTCGACGACGTGGCCCTTCCAGCTGCGGTTGGACCACCACACCTTCAGATGCCAGTCGGAGGTGATGTCGTCGGCGCGGCTGGCGCTCTTGACGCCCTTGGCGAAGGTGTTGAAGTCCTGGTACTGGGTCCACTGGTCGTAGGCGGTGCGCAGCGGCACGGCGACGTCGATGGACTCGATGATGACGGTGGGCTTGTTGCCGGCCCCGCGCTTGCGCTTGCTCTTGCCGCCGCCGGTGAGGCTCCCGAGCGCCTCGGAGACCCTCTCCTTGGCCTGTCCGACACCGGCCTCCAAAAGGGCGCGCATCGGGCCCTTGCCCTCCATGAGCTTGCGCCCGCCCTCCAGTGCGAGCCGGGCGAAGCCGGGGCTGTTCCCCTCGGCGATGTCGTTGAGCTTGACTGTGGTCTGGCCGAGCTTGCGCCCCGCACCGACGAGAAGCCGCTGCCCCTGAGCGGCGAGATAGGACTGCAGCTCCGCCTTGAGGCGCTCCACCGCCTCGCCCTGGACGACCTGAGAAAGTCCGCCCTTCGCGCTGTCGGTGGCTCTACCGACGGTGTCGGCCATCGTCACCGCCTCCCTTCACCTGCCGGACCGCGGGTGGCACGGGCCACTCCGCCCTTTGCGCCGGCGGTCGTCTTCGAGGCGACCGACCTGGCGGCCTTCGTGGCCTTCCCGGTTGTCTTCGTGACCGCGCCCTGTTGGCCGGGCGCCTTCTTCACGGGCCGCTTCCCGGTCTCGCTCTTCCCGGACGGGGTCTTGGACGGGGCCTTCGCCGCCGGCCTCCTGCGTGGGGTCTCCTCGGCCTTGTCCGACCTGCGAGCCGTCTCCCCGCTGCCGGTCCCCTCGGCCCGGCCCTCGTCCTCTGTCTCTTCTTCCTCGGTCTCTTCTTCCTCGGTTTCCTCACCTGACGGCTCCGGTGCAACGCCAGAGAGCCGCTCACGCACCTGCTCGGTACGGCCGTGCAGCCGGTCGGCGAGGCTGTCGATCTGGCGCTCGACCAGCGCGCCGGAGGCGGCCGAACCGACGCCGCGCAGATCCTTGCGCAGCTGGTCGCCGATTGCCTTGAGCTCCGGGTTCTTCCGCAGTTGCTCGTCGAACAGGTTGGTGAGCGCCCGCGGGTTGAGTTGCTTCCGCTTTCCGGCGATCGCCGTGCCCACAGCAAGGGCGAGCTTCATCTTTCTGGTACGTCCGAGGACATACCCGGCCCCTATCGCGAGGCCCAGCGCCACTCGGTTCATCATGTCGTCCCATCGCCGGTTGCGGATGTCCGGCCCAGACCGATCTCCAGCCGGTCCAGGAGTGCGTCCTCCTCGCGGTCGAACTCCTCCTCGGTGATCTCGCCCTCCTCGAGGCGACGCTCAAGAAGGGCGAGTTCGGCCCTGACGGTCACCGGGTCGTAGTACTGCCGCTCGGCCTCGGCGATCACCTGCCGGATCGCCCACAGGCTGCCGCGCGCCGGTGCGAACGGCAGGAGCAGTACCTCCGTCAGCAGTCCCATGGGTCACTCCTCACTCGTGGCAGTGCCTGCCGTGGTCCCGGCGGTCTCGGCGGGCTCGGCGGGCTCGGCGGGCTCGGCGGGGCCTGGCTCGACGAAGCTGTATGGCGGCAGCGGCCCGTTGACCCGCAACTCGAGGTGCGGGTGATTGTTGCGGGCCTCCTCCACAGCGGCCAGGAACTCTTCGGCGGAGTCGCGGGGCACCAGGAAGGAGAGGTTGGCCAGCCAGCCGTGAGACTCGGGCCCGACGCTGAGGGCCTCGGCAGCAGGCTCCAACGCACGCCGGAGATCCACGGCGTCCGACGTCTCCAGGCCCTGGATCGCCGCGGCGACCATCTCGCCCAGCCGCATCCGGTCCTCATGGCTGCCTCCTCCGGCCTGCTGGTTGGCCTCCGCCAGGGCGCGCACCTCAGGGTTCTGCGCCATCACCAGGTGCAGCACCGACTCCTCGTCGTGAGTGGCCTTGACGTTGTACTCGACCCTGTCCTGCAGGGCCGTCAGCCGCTCCAGGTAGTGCTCGGAACGCTCAGCGAGCACCCCGGTGACGGATGCGTCATCGGGGGCCACACTGCCGAAACGCATGGGCAGCACGGCGCCGCCCCCGGCTGCCTCGCTCAGCACCTTCTGGTGGGCGAGCAGGTCCCTGCGCTTCGGCCTCAGGTGCTCGGGGGCGTCGCTGACGATTGCCGCCAGTTCGCCCTCCTTCAGGATCCTGACCGGGCAGGGCGGATCACCGACCCCACCCATCTCCTTGGGAAGCGAGGCGTGCGAGCTCGCGGCGATGCCGTAGACGTACGTGCTCACTCCTGCTCCTCCTCCCTCCTGCGGGTGGGCGTCGTCCTGTGCGCCCGCGGCCTGGCCTCACTCTGGGCCTCCTCGCGGGCCTGCCTGAAGGCATCGGAGACTGTCTGCGCGGCGCCGGTCAGAGCGCCCTTCGACTTGCCCCGCGCGCCGGACTCGGTGATCTCGCCGACGAGGTCGGGAAGCCCGGCGGGCTTGTGGGGGCCGGCCTCCAGATCGAGCCGGTTGCACGCCTCGGCGAAGCGCATGTACGTGTCGACGCTTGCCACGACGACTCGTACGTCGATCTTCAGAATCTCGATGCCGACGAGCGAGACACGGATGAACGCGTCAATGACGAGCCCTCGGTCGAGGACGAGCTCCAGGACGTCGTACAGTCCGCTGGAGCCGCCGCCCCCTCCGGTCTGCGGTGCCGGGACAACGGTCATGCCGACCGCGCCTCCTTGTTTGTGGGGATCTGGGCGGGAGTGCGGGCCGCTAGCGACCGGCCGGCCGCTGGGGGTCGGCCCTCCCGCGTTCGTAGCGGCGAACGCGCCGGTAGCCGGTGAGCTCACCGTCCGCGGTGAGTTCCACCTCATAGCTCGCGATCAGGCTCATGGTGTCGGGAATCCTGGAAAGCTCCAGGACCTCGATCTCCAGCACCCAGCCGTCCTCCGTGCGTTCGAACGACGACACGGACTCGAGGGCCATACCGGTGAGCTGCGTGAACTGGTCGCGCGCATGACGCAACACCTCCATCGCCCCCGGCCCTCCCCCCGCCGCGCCGTTCTTCGACGGCTTGGGGGAGCCCGGTGCGTTCGATGCACGTCCTGTGTCCGACATGTCGGCCTCCTAAGGCCGAGTGCCCACCGTCCCCTGTGCAAACATGCCGAGCTCGCATTCGACATCGGCTGCGGCCTCGGGGCCGTGGCGCACACGGGCGGTCACGCCAGGCGGACGGGATGAGCACATGGAGCGTTCACTCACCGAGCGGCTCCGAGAAGCGAGCGCGCTTGCTCGAGCGAACTCGACGTAAAACGTTCCGCGCCGCCAGGAACACGCCTCGCTCACTTAAGGTAGCGGTGCACTACAGTGAGCGATCGACGGCTGCGCTGCCGACACTCCACACGGTGTCGCGGGGGCTGGGTGGCGCCGGCAAGGCCAGCCCACGGAGGCAGTTCCGCTCGCGTCGCGCCGGATGCCGCCTTGTGAGTCCAGCACGTGGAGAGCAGTCATGTCACAGACATCCCCAGGGCTCGACGGGTCCCGGATCCCAACTCGCGATCCGCACGTCCCCATGGGTGAACGGATCCGGGACTATCTGACGACCACCGATCACAAGAAGATCGGCCGCCTGTATCTGGTCACCTCTTTCGGCTTCTTCCTGTTCGCAGGGGTGCTGGCCATGCTCATGCGCGCCGAGCTGGCCCGACCGGGGCTGCAGATCCTCACCAAGCAGCAGTACAACGAGCTGTTCACGATCCATGGCACGGTCATGATGCTGCTGTTCGCCACCCCCACGTTCGCCGGGTTCGCGAACGCCGTCATGCCCCTGCAGATCGGGGCGCCGGATGTCGCCTTCCCCCGCCTGAACGCACTGTCGTACTGGCTCTTTCTCTTCGGCGGGTTGATCGTCGTCTCGGGCTTCTTCGTCGAGCAGGGTCCGGCTCCGTTCGGGTGGTTCGCCTATTCACCGCTGAACAACGCGGTCCACTCCCCCGGCCACGGGGGTGACCTGTGGGCCATGGGCCTCGCGGTCGCGGGCGTGAGCACCACGCTCGGCTCCGTCAACTTCATCGCCACGATCCTGAGCCTTCGGGTTCCGGGGATGACCATGTTCCGTATGCCGATGTTCACCTGGAACATCCTGTTCACGTCGATCCTCGTGTTGCTGTCGTTTCCCGTGTTCACCGCGATCCTGCTGGCCCTGGTGGCCGACCGGGCCTACGGCGCCCATATCTTCGACTCCGCCACCGGCGGAGCCCTGTTGTGGCAGCACCTGTTCTGGTTCTTCGGCCACCCGGAGGTCTACATCGTGGCACTGCCGTTCTTCGGCGTCGTCACGGAGATCATCCCGGTGTTCAGCCGAAGTCCTGTCTTCGGGTACGTCGGCATGGTGGGTGCGACGATCTCGATCACGATGCTGTCGGCCACCGTCTGGGCCCACCACATGTTCGCCACGGGCGCGGTACTCCTGCCGTTCTTCTCCCTGATGTCGTTTCTGATCGCCGTGCCCACGGGCGTGAAGTTCTTCAACTGGATCGGCACCATGTGGCGCGGCAGCGTGTCGTTCGAGACACCCATGCTGTGGTCGGTCGGCTTCATGGTGACGTTCCTGCTGGGCGGGCTCAGCGGCGTGCTCATCGCCTCCCCGGCCTTGGACTTCCATCTGACCGACACTTACTTCATCGTCGCCCATCTGCACTACGTGCTCTTCGGGACGATCGTCTTCGCCATGTTCGGCGGCTTCTACTTCTGGTGGCCCAAGATGACGGGCAAGCTGCTCGACGAACGTCTGGGAAAGATCCACTTCTGGACGCTGTTCGTCGGCTTCCAGACGACCTTCCTCGTCCAGCACTGGCTGGGCGAGATGGGCATGCCCCGTCGTTACGCGGACTACCTGCCCGCCGACGGCTTCACCACGCTGAACACCATCTCGTCGATCGGTGCCTTCCTGCTCGGCCTGTCCACCCTGCCGTTCCTCTACAACGTGTGGAAGACCACGCAGTACGCCCCCAAGGTCGACACGGACGATCCCTGGGGTTGGGGCCGCTCCCTCGAGTGGGCGACCTCGTGTCCCCCGCCACGGCACAATTTCACCGCGTTGCCGCGCGTTCGGTCTGACTCTCCCGCGTTCGATCTGCATCATCCTGAGGCGCTGCGGTTGCCCGCTGCGACTCGCGGAACGACCGAGCCGACCCCCGACACGCTGGGAGAGCAGAGCGAATGAAGTCCGAGGCCTATCTCTTCGCCGGCGTGGCTCTGTTCTTCCTGCTCACCGACGCCGCGTACATCTGGTTCGCGCGCGAACCCGCCGGCATCGCCGCGCTGACCGTCTCCTTCGGCATGTCATCGGTGATCGCGTTCTTCTGTCTGGTCAACTACCGACGCCGGGGGCAACGCCCGGAAGACCGCCCGGAGGCCGACATCCGCGAGCGCAGTGGCACCGTCGACTTCTTCGCCCCGCACAGCGGCTACCCGGTCCTGACCGCGCTCGGCGCCGCGGTGATCGCCGTCGGCATCGTCTACGGCGTGTGGATCATCCTCATCGGGTTCGGCCTCCTGTGGCCGGGCATCTTCGGACTGGTCTTCCAGTTCGGGGACCGAGAGAGCACCTGAGACTGGTTCCCCTCCACCTTGCCGTCGGTTCCGCAGCGGGTCGGCGGTGGCGGGCGCCTGCGCTCGCTCACCCTTCCACGTCGACTCCGCCCGATACCGGATCGGCAGTGCGCCCCGTGATCTGGAGGCGTTCCTCCACTGTGGTGGGCAGTTCGACCCGGTCGCGGTAGTACCAGGAGTTCAGCGACGCTCTGAGGCGGCGGCGCAACGGAGCCTGCGGCCCAGGGTGATCCAGCGGCCGGGGAATCTCCCTGACCAGCAGGCGGTAGCGCCGCTCCCGGTCAAGAGCGACATGACGCTCCCCCATTCCGCCGCCGAGGTCCTGACGTACCACACCCGTCTCCTCACCCTCTTGGTACAACTTCCGCTCGTGCAGTTGCAGCGCAAGACAGACGCGTCTGGTGATGAGGTAAGCCATGACAGGACCGACGACGACGGCCACTCTGAAAACCCAGGTCAGCACATTGACAGAGGCATGGAACAAGTAAGCGATCACGTCGTTGCCGCCCGCCATGAGCAGCACCGCGTAGAAGACGATGGCCGCCACGCCGAGCCCGGTCCGCACCGGCCGGTCCCGGGGCCGGTCACACAGGTGATGCTCCACCAGATCCGCGGTGAGCCAGCGCTCGAAGACGGGATACAGGTAAAGCACCAGGAACAGCAACGCAGGCAGTACGACCGCGGGCAGCAGGACGTTCCACATGAAGGTGTGCCCAGCAACGTTCGTCTCCAGGTTCGGCATCAGCCGCAAGGCCCCCTCCAGGAATCCGACATACCAGTCGGGCTGGGCGTCGGTCGAAACCTGATCGGCGACGTACGGGCCGTAGTTCCACACCGGATTGATTTGTGCGACCGCGCCCAGCAGCGCCGTGGCACCGAAGACCATCAGGGACAACCCGGTCGACCTGGCGACGAACGAAGGGAACATCGCCTGACCCACGACGTTCCGGTTGGTCTTCCCCGGTGCCGCCCACTGCGTGTGCTTGAGATAGACCACCAGGATCAGATGCACGGTGATCAAACCGATCAGCAACCCGGGCACGAACAGCACATGCGCGATGTAGAGCCGTTGGCTGAGCAACGTGCCGGGGTAGGAGCCGCCCCACAGCAAGAAGGCCAGATACGTCCCGACGACCGGGATCGACATCACGATGGTGTGGGCGGTGCGTAGCCCTGTGCCGGACAGCAGGTCGTCCGGAAGCGAGTAACCGCAGAATCCCTCCAGCAGGGCCAACATGAACAGCGTCACGCCAATGATCCAGTTGAGCTCACGCGGCCGGCGGAACGCGCCGCTGAAGAAGATCCGCAACATGTGGGCCCCGATGGCCGCCACGAAGACGAGGGCGGCCCAGTGGTGCATCTGGCGGATCAGCAGCCCACCCCGCACGTCGAAGCTCATGTGAAGCGTCGACTCGAAGGCTTTCGTGACGAGCAGGCCCTGCAGCGGCTTGTACGACCCGCCGTAGACCACTTCCGCCATGCTCGGGTCGAAGAAGAGCGTCAGCCAACTGCCGGTGAGGACGAGGATGACGAAACTGTAGAGCGCGATCTCGCCGAGATAGAACGACCAGTGGTCGGGAAAGGCCTTGCGCAACAGTTGTCCGGCCAGCTCCGAGACCGGCGCGCGCCGGTCCGCCACAACGTACCCCTGGAACGCCGCCTGCCGGGCCTTCGCCTGCAACCTCGCCATGCGTCGCCCGATCAGCACGCCACATCACACTCCTCTACGGCCTTCCCTGAACCGGGCCGCGCAGCTCGGCCGGCCGCACGGAAGGCCGGGGTTACTCGAGTGCCGCGTGATTCAATCTTGATCGTGGACCCAAGGTGCATGGCGCAGGCGTGCCGAGGGGCACACGGTTTTGAGCAGCGACCGGGTGCCCACGCCCTGATCACTGCCGAAAGCACGACGCCGAACGGGGCAACGCGCCACCAAGGAGTGGGAGTGGGCAGCCGAAGCGACATCATCGAGGTACTGACAGCAGACCACCGAAAGATCCAGCGTCTCTTCGACCGTATCCGCTCCTCCGCGCCCGGCAGCAATGAGCGGAAGGCTCTTGTCGAGCAGGTCAGCATTACTCTGGTCCGCCACTCGGTGGCCGAGAAGGAGTACCTGTATCCAGCGGTGCGTCGATTCGTAGCGGACGGCGACGCCTGGATGGACCACGAGCTCACGGAGCATCGGGCGATCGAGGAGCTGCTGGATTCTCTGGAAGCACAGGAACCCGACAGCGAGGAGTTCGGACGCCTCCTGCTGGCCCTGGTCACCCGGGTGACGCGGCACGTCGTCAAAAAGGAGCAGCTCCTCTTCCCACGGCTCCAAGCGATGTGCCCCGCCGATGTCCTGCGGGAGCTCGGAGAGAAAGTCCGCGACGCGGAGGCGTCCGCACCCACCCGGCCCCGCCCGGGCGCACCCGAATCGGCCCCGCTGCTGAAGGCCGCCTCACAGGTATGGGGCCCTTGGGACCGCCTCCGCGATCTCGTGACGCGCCGTGGCCGTCGATGAGCCCTGGATTCGGGACGTCTTACGTCCTACTCGCCAGGGGGGCGTTCGTCCCCTCCCCACCCTGCCGCCCGGACCATCGCATAGGCGGCGAGCGACACCGCCGCCCAGGCTGCCGTGGCCGCCCCGAGCGCGAGCCAGGCCGAGTGGTGGCGGAGGAGGACCGTGCCGACGACGGCGAACGCCGCAAGCCCCAACGTTCCCAGCGTGGCGCCGCGGACATCGTCACGGGCCCGCCGAAGACCCTCCTCCTTCGCCACGAGCGTCAGGCTGGCCAGCAGGATGGCCGGAAAGGCGAGGAATACTCCGCCGACGAACGGGCCGAACACGGTCGAGACGACAGCCGCGAGGAACGACACTGCCACTCCGAAACCGAACCGGACGAGCAGGTCCTTGCGGGGCATGTCCCAAGCCGCCCGCAGGTCCAGCCGCACCCGGTCCCTGTCCTCGGCACGCTTTCCGTTTCCGCCCGCGGACCCCGCTGGTCGGCTCATGGTGCCACCACGACGCCGAGGACGGCCGCTACGGCGAACCACACGACTAGTGCCACCGCGGACCCGCGCACGGCCCCGAGCCTGCCCAGAGTCGGGACGTCGACGAGGCAATAGGCGGTGAACGCAAGCGCTCCGGCAATCATCCCCCGTGCGGCTTCCGCGGCGTCGCGATTGCCTTTGAACGCGACCAGAAGGATCAGGCCGGCCAAGGCCACAGAGGGTGCCGCCGCGAAGACTCCGGCCGGCCGCTTGGGGCGGATGGTTTCCGCCACCAACGCGAAACCCACCACGAACAAGCCACCGACGAAGGACTTCAAGAGGATCTCAAGCAGGGACTTCATTCCTCCAACGTGAGCGCTGGGAGCGGTCCAGGCAACGGACCACACTGACGAAGCGTCAGACATCTTCCGCTCAGTTGGTCGGGGCAGAGGCGACATGAATCGTCATGCGCGTCCATCCGGGTCGACCAGGGGCCGTGCGTGGCCGCGCCTGTTCAGCACGGCCTTCGCCGTGGCGGCTGTGCCGAGGGCGAGCGTGCAGGCGACGGCGACGGGATGGCGGGCCACAGTGGCCTCGAAGGACCGGCTGTGCGCCAAGGCGTCGAAGATGCCGCGGGCTCCGTGGTCGCTGCCCCCCGTCCGGTCGACAGGTTCGAAGAGGTTGCTGTCGCCGCTCGGGGGCCGCAGGTCGGTCTGCTGGGAGTCGAAACCGGTGCGCGCCAGGTAGCGGTCGAGCAGGGCAGGGGCCAGGCGGTTGGCCCAGACGGTCGCCAGCGTGGTTCCCCCGACGTAGTACTGCTTGCGTCGTGGGTGGTCCGCGGCGTGCACGACGCCTCGGGCGGCGACCTCCGGCTGGTAGATCGGCGGGACCGGCTGCGGGTGCCGGGGCAGGCGGGAGCGCACCCAGGAGAACTGGGGGGTGTTGACCGCGGGCATCTGGGCGACCGTCACCCGCACATTGCTGCCTCGGTGAAGCAGTTCGATGCGCAGCGAGGAGGTGAAACCGTTGATGGCGTGCTTGGCCCCGCAGTACGCCGACTGCAGCGGGATGGCTCGCTCGCCGAGCGCGGAACCGACCTGCACGACGGTGCCGTGGTCGCGGGGCAGCATCCGCTTCAGCGCCGTGCGGGTGCCGTTGACGAAGCCGAGGTAGGTCACATGGGTGACCCGGTCGTACTCCTCGGTGGTGATCTCGTCGAAGGGCGCGAAGACGCTGGTGAACGCGCAGTTGATCCATACGTCGATGGCGCCGAAGCGTCGCTCGGCGGCGTCGGCGGCGGCTTCGACCTGCTGGGCGTCGGCAGTGTCGGCTACCTGCACGAGGGACTGGCCACCGAGCGACTCGACCTCCTTGGCGGCAGCGTCCAGGCCTGCTTGGCCGCGGGCGATCAGGACGACATTGGCGCCTCGTTTGCCGTACAGACGTGCGGTGGCGCGGCCGATGCCGGCACTGGCGCCGGTGATGACGACGGTCTGGGACATGGTCAGCTCCTTACTCGGCGGCGCGCGCCATGCGGCTCGGGTCCTCGGCGAGGCGGGCGGCACTCTCCAGCAGCAGGGCGTGGACGAAGGCCTGTGGGAGGTTTCCGCGCAGTTGGCGCTGGGCTATGTCGAACTCCTCGGCGTACAGGCCCGACGCGCCGCAGGCGCTGCGGTTGCGTTCGAACCAGCGGTGCGCGTCGATCAGGCGGCCTTGCTGGTGTTCAGCAAGCGCCATGAGGAACCCGCAGAGCACGAACGCGCCCTCGGCCTCCTCCAGGGGCCGGTCGTCGTGGCGGAAGCGGTAGACGAAGTGGTCCTGTGTCAGTTGCCCACGGCAGACCGCAAGGGTGGCGCGGGTGCGTGCGTCGTGAGCGGGCAGGGCCCCCCGCAGTGGGGGCAACAACAGTGCGGCGTCGATCGCCGGGTCGTCGGGGGTGCGCTGCCAGTGGCCCTCGGGATGCACACTCGTGGCGGAGGTGGCGGCGAGCACGGTATCGGCGAGGTGGGTGCAGGTGTCCGCGAGCGGATGGCGCGGTGCCGCGTGGGCCAGGGTGCGCAACCCGGCGACGCAGATGAGACGGCTGTGCGTCCATGGTCGGGGATCCAACTCCCAGATCCCTGTGTCGGGTTCGCGCCATCGCTCGGCTATGGCCCGCACCGCGAGGTCGGCGGCCTTCCAGGCATCGGGATACATACGGCGCCGGCGCTCGGCGGCGGCGAACAGCAGCAGGGCCTCGCCGAAGCAGTCCAACTGGAACTGCTTCCCCACGTGGTTGCCGATCCGGCTGAAACCGCCGGGGTAGCCGGGCAGGTCGAGTTCCTGTTGGTCAGGGACGGCCGTACCGTAAACCGTGTACGCGGGGGCGAGATTCGGACCGTCGGCAAGCAGCCGCTCACTGACGAAGCGGACGGCGGCGTCGAGCAGGTCCGGGGCGTCCACGGCCGCTGCCGCTTGCCCGGCGTAACTCTGGTCGCGAATCCACACGTACCGGTAGTCGTAGTTGCGGCCTGCCTCGGCGCGTTCGGGCAGGCTGGTGGTCGCCGCGGCGACCATGCCCCCGCCGTGTGTGGTCAGCGCGCGCAAGAGGGCGTGGGCGCGTTTCGCGTCACGAGGGGTGATGGTCTGCTCCAGCGCTGGAACGGCCTGGCGCCAAGCCTGTTCCGTTGCGGCCCACAACTGCTCGGCTTGCGGAAGGGTGTGCGGCAGTGGGCAGGTGGAGCACTCCAGGACCAGGTCATGGCTCTCGCCCGGCTGGAGGACGAGGTCGTCGACCAGGCCCTCCGCGGCTGCGCCTGCAGTCTGGGCGCCCTGCCAGCGCAGGCGGTGGTGGCCGCTGTACAGGTGCCAGACGCCGTCGTCGTCGCGGTGCGGGGAGGTCAGCGGGGCGCGACCGTAGTCGGCACGCGGGTCGAGCACGACCCGGACGTGGGCTGGTCCGTCGACGGCGCGCAGTCGCCGCAGCAGGATGAGGCGGGCTTCTTCACCGGGGAAGGAGAGGGTTTCCCGGCACTCGATGACACCGCTGCTGGTGATCCATCGGCTGCGCCAGATCAGAGTGTCCTCCTCGTAGTAGCCGCCGGGGACAAACCGGCCGCGCGGAGTGATGGCGTAGACGCCTGGACTACCGAGGAGGGAGGCGAAGACGGCGTCGTCGTGCCAGGTGGGAGCGCACAGCCAGGCGACGGCGCCGTCAGGCCCGATCAGGGCGCCACGCTCACCGTCGGCCAGCAGGGCGTAGTCACGCAGAACGTGCGGCGGAAGCGACGTGGTGATCATGAGCGCTGCCTCCTGCCGTCAGCCCACCCGGTAGGTCTGTGCGCGCTCGGTGTTGAGGCTGAGCCCGAGTCCGGGCTCTCCCTCGCTGCCGGGCGTGATGCTGCCGCCGCCGGCGTCGAGGACGCCATCGAAGAGGAGGCGTTCGATGCGGACGTGGTCGTGGAACCACTCCAGGTGCCGCAGGTTGGGCACCGCGGCGGCGACGTGCGCGTGGGCGTGCGGGGCGCAGTGCCCGGAGATGTCGATGCCGCGCGCATGGGCGAGGGCTGCGGCGCGCAACCAGACGGTGATGCCGCCGCAGCGAGTGACGTCGGCCTGCAGGCAGTCCACGGCGTCGGCGGCAAGCATGTGCTCGAAGTACGACAGGGTGTAGCCGTACTCCCCCGCGGCCACGTCCTGGGACACCTGGTCGCGGATGGTGGAGAGGGCGGTGAGGTGGTCGGAGGAGACCGGCTCCTCGAACCAGGTCACTCCTTGGTCGGCGAGCGCCCGGCCGACGCGCACCGCTTGCTTGGCGCCGTAGCCGCCGTTGGCGTCGACGTACAGTTCGGTCGGCTCGCCGATGGTGGCGCGGGCCCGGGTCACCCGCCGCTGGTCGCGGTCCTCGCATCGCCCCCACGACTGGGCGACTTTGATTTTTACCCGGGGGATGCGCTCCTTCTCGACCCAGCCGCGCAGTTGCCGGTCTTGTTGCTCGTCGTCGTACGTGGTGAAGCCGCCGCTGCCGTAGACCGGTACGTCGTCGCGCGCCGCGCCCAGCAGGTGGACGAGGGGGAGGCCGATGAGGCGGGCCTTGCAGTCCCACAGGGCGATGTCGACGGCGGCGATCGCCTGCGCCGCAATGCCGGGAAGTCCGGCGTTGCGGACCGCGCGGTGCATGGCCTCGTTGGTGCGTGCCACGTCGAGGACCGGGGAGCCGGTCACGATCTCGGCGAGGAGATCATCGACGATGCGCGCTGTGGCGGCGGGCGCGTAGGTGTAACCGAGTCCGGTGTATTCACCGCAGCGCACGGTGACGAGCACGAGGGTGGTGCTGTCCCAGCTGAGGGTGCCGTCGGCCTCGGGCGCGTCCGTCGGAACCGTGAAGACGGCGCTGTCGACTCGCTCCGCGACCGGGGTGTCGGTCACTGCTTTTCCTGGTGACGGCGACCGGGCAGGAATTCCTGCACCTTTGCTTTGAAGCCCTGGCGGACCATGGCGGCACGGTCGCTGTCGCCTTTGAGTACGGCGGTTGCGGCGGCCTCGATCTGGTCCATACTGGCGTGCGGCGGGATGGGCGGCACGGCCGGATCGGTGACGAAGTCCAGCACGCAGGGCCGGTCGGAGGCGAGCGCGGTCTCCCACGCACCGGGAACGTCCTGCGGCTTCTCGATCCGCAGGCCTTCCAGGCCGATGAGGCGGGCGAAGTCGGCGTAGGCGACGTCGGGAATCGACTGGGAGGGCAGGAACTGCGGGGCTCCCGCCATGGCTCGCATCTCCCAGGTGACCTGGTTGAGGTCCCGGTTGTTGAGGATGGCCACCACCAGGCGTGGATCCGCCCACTCCTGCCAGTACTTGGCGACGGTGATCAGCTCGGCCATCCCGTTCATCTGCATCGCCCCGTCGCCCACGAGCGCGATCGCGGGGCGGTCGCCGTGCGCGAACTTGGCACCGATGACGTAGGGCACACCGGGCCCCATGGTGGCGAGGGTGCCGGACAACGAGCCGCGCATGGCGCCGCGCAGCTTCAGATGACGGGCATACCAGTTGGCCGCCGACCCGGAGTCCGAGGCCAGGATGACGTTCTCCGGCAGCACATCGTTGAGTGCGTAGGCCACGTACTCGGGGTTGATCGGATCGGCCTCCACGGCGGCGCGCCGCTGCATGACCTCCCACCAGCGGGCAGTGTCCTTTTCGATCTTCTTGCGCCAGCCCCTGTCCCTGACCGCGTTCAGCAGCGGCAGCAGTCGGCTCAGGGTCTCGTGGGCGTCACCGACCAGGTTCACCTCGAACGGGTAGCGCATCCCGACCATGTGCGGGTCGATGTCGACCTGGACCGCCCGCGCCTGCCCGAACTCCGGCAGGAACTGGGTGTAGGGGAACGACGAGCCGATGACCAGGAGGGTGTCACAGTCCCGCATCAGCTCGTACGACGGACGGGTGCCGAGCAGCCCGATGGCGCCGGTGACGTAAGGCAGGTCGTCGTCGAGGGCGTCCTTGCCGAGCAGTGCTTTGGCGACCCCGGCGTCGAGCCGGTCGGCGACCGCCATGACCTCCTGCCGGGCGCCACGAGCTCCCTGGCCGATGAGGATCGCGACTTTCTTTCCCGCGTTGAGCACCTCGGCGGCGCGGGTGAGGTCCTCGTCGCTCGGCACGGGCGCGTAGTGGGGCATGCCCAGGCTGGAGGGCACCATCTTGAATGCGTGCTCGGGCGGCGAATAGTCCAGTTCCTGTACGTCGGCGGGGACGATGATCGCCGTCACCGTGCTCCGGGCCATGGCTGTGCGCATCGCACGGTCCAGCACGTTGGGCAACTGCTCGGGGACGGTGACCATCTCGCAGAAGTCGGAGGCGACGTCCTTGTAGAGGCTCAGCAGGTCGACTTCCTGCTGGTACGAGCCGCCCATGGCGCTCCGGTTGGTCTGCCCCACGATCGCGACGACCGGTACGTGGTCGAGCTTGGCGTCATACAGGCCATTGAGCAGGTGGATGGCGCCGGGCCCGGAGGTGGCGGCGCACACGCCGACCCGGCCGGAGAACTTGGCGTAGCCGACAGCTTCGAAGGCGGCCATCTCCTCGTGGCGGGCCTGGACGAATCGGGGGTTGTCGTCGGCGCGGCCCCAGGCCGCGAGCAGACCGTTGATGCCGTCGCCGGGGTAGGCGAAGACGTACTCCACCCCCCAGGTGCGCAGGCGCTCGAGTATGTGGTCGGAGACCTTCGTCGACATGTTCAGAACCTTTCGGAGGGTCGCGGCTGCGGGCGCCGCAGGGCGCCCCGCCCGGCCGCCGCAGCAGCCGTCGCCGCGAGGGCCGCGGCGCTCACGGTGGTCGCCCACCGCGCCGCGCGGGAGGGGCGGGAGGGACGTGCCGCAAGGCGTTCGGGGTACTCGCTGGGCAGGTTGCCGTCGAGTCCCATGGCCAGCACCTCGGCCAGGTGCAGAGCCCGGCGGTTTGTGTCGCCGTGTTCGATCTGGGTGCGGCAGCTGAAGCCGTCCGCGAGCAACAGGCTGTCGGGGGCCGCCGCGCGCACGGCGGGCAGGACGCCCTGTTCCGCCACCGCCATGGAGACCTCGTGGTGTCCGCGTTCGAAGCCGAAGTTGCCGGCCAGGCCGCAGCAGCCCTCGTCGAGGACATGGGCGTCCAGGTGGGCGCGGCGCATGAGTTCCTGGTCGGCTTCGAACTTCATGATGGCGTGCTGATGGCAGTGGGTCTGCACGGTCGCGTGCCGGGCCAGTCGGGGCGGCTGCCAGGTGTCGGGCGCGTGGTCGACGAGGTGCTCGGCGAAGGTGCGGACCTGCCCGGCCAGACGCCGCACATCCTGGTGCTCGGGCATCAGTTCCGGCGCGTCCGCTCGGAAAACGGCGGTGCAGGAAGGTTCGAGGCCGATGACGGGGGTGCCCGATTCCAGATAGGGCCGCAGCACGCCCAGCGTGCGCCGGAGCACCCTCTGGGCGACGGCCAGCTGACCTGTGGAGATCCAGGTCAGGCCGCAGCACGCGGGCGTGGTGGGTACGGCGACACGGAAGCCGGCGTCCTCCAGGACCTGTACCGCCGAGATCGCGATCGAGGGATGAAAGTACGTGCTGAAGGTGTCGGGCCACAGCAGCACGGTCCGCGGGTCGGCCGGGTCCGGTTGCGTCCCTCCACGCTCCTGCCACCACTGTAGGAAGGATTCATCGGCGAAGACCGGTGCCTGTCGGGCCCCGTCGACCCCGGCCAGTCGCTTAGCCGCCCAGGCGAGGCCGGGTGCGTGGCACACGCTGTTGACCAGCGAGGGGGCGACGCGCGAGAGCCGGGCCCAGACAGGCAGCCAGCCCATCGAGTAGTGGGCCGCCGGGCGTGGCCTTCCAGCGTAGTGGTGGGCGAGGAACTCCGCCTTGAGCGTCGCCATGTCGACACCGGTCGGGCAGTCCGACTTGCACCCTTTGCACGCCAGGCACAGGTCGAGGGCGTCACGGACCTCGGTGGAGCGCCAGCCGTCGCCGATCGCGGAGACCGCGTGACCGTCAAGCATCTCGAACAGCAGCCGGGCCCGGCCGCGCGTGGAGTGCTCCTCCTCCTTGGTGGCCCGGTAGGAGGGACACATCACGCCACCGTGATGGCTTCGGCAGTTGCCGATGCCCACACAGCGCATCACGGCGCGAGTGAAGGAGTGCTCGTCCTCCGGGTAGCCGAAGTGCGTCTGCGGCGTTGCCGGCCGCCACGCGGGGCCGAGTCGCAACTGCCCGTCGACAGGGTTGGGGTCCACCACCTTGCCCGGGTTCATGCGGTTGTCCGGGTCGAACAGCGCCTTGAGTTCGCCGAACGCGGACACCAGTCGCTCTCCGAACATCCGGGTCAACATCTCGCCCCGGGCCTGACCGTCCCCGTGTTCGCCGGAGAGGGAGCCGTTGTAGGAGGCCACGAGGTCTGCGGCGCTCTCGAGGAAACGGCGGAAGTCCGCCACCCCCTCGGCGGTCTTCAGACCGAACGGGATGCGGGTGTGTACACATCCCTGTCCAAAGTGCCCGTACAGCGAGGGGTGGTCGTAGTCGAACTCGGCGAACAGTGTCTTCAGGTCGCGCAGGTAGTCACCCAGACGTTCCGGCGGGACGGCGGAGTCCTCCCAGCCCTCCCACGTCTCCCGGCCGTCGGGCGGACGTGCCGTCACCCCGAGGCCTGCCTCGCGCGCCTTGAGCATCCTCTGTTCCCGCTCGGGATCATCGGAGAAGGCCACCGTCGAGTCCTTCTCGCCACGGCCCAGCGCGCGCAACGCGGCATGCGCTTGCTCGTCGACGTCGTCCTGACTGTCACCGCTGAACTGCAACAACAGCCAACTGTCTCCCTGCGGAAGGGCATTGAGGGAATCCAGGTGGGCGCTCTCCTCACGCATCAACTGCGCCATCCGCCCGTCCAGGGCCTCCAACTGAGTGGGCGAGCACAGCTGAAGCAGGTGCGACACATCGTCGGCGGCATCGCAAATGCTGTCGTAGCCAAGGACGAGGAGTGCCTGACAGTTGGGGACCGGCACCAGGTCCAGTTCGGCGCGCAGCACAGTCACCAAAGTGCCCTCGCTGCCCACCAGGGCCTTGGCCAGGTCGAAGCTGTTCTCCGGTAGCAGCGAATCCAGGTTGTAGCCGGAAACCCGGCGCGGGATCTTGGGGAAGCCACGCCGGATGTCCCCCATGTACTCGGCGACGAGGCGGTCCAGACCGTCGTAGATCTCGGCCCATCGGCCCCCTTCCGCGGCGATCCGCGCACGCTCGACCGCGGACGTGGCACCCACCCACTTGCGTGCACCGTCATTGGTGAGGACCTCGAGCCGTCGTACGTTGTCCACCGTCTTGCCGTATGCCTGCGCCGACGCCCCGCACGAGTTGTTGCCGATCATGCCGCCGATGGCGCAGTGGCTGTGTGTGGACGGCTTCGGCCCGAACTGCAGGCGGTGGCAGGACAGCCGGCTGTTGAGTTCGTCCAGGACGATCCCCGGCTCGACCACACAGGTGCGTTGTTCGGGATCGACAGAAACCAGAGCATGGCAGTATTTGGTCCAGTCGATCACCACGGCGAGGTTGGTGGCCTGCCCAGCGAGGCTGGTGCCGCCGCCCCGCGAGAGAATCGGGGCTCCGAAGTGGGCACAGACGTCCGCCGCTTGGGCTCCCGCCTCCACGGTGTGCGGTACGACGACGCCGATCGGCATCTGGCGGTAGTTGGAGCCGTCCGTGGAGTAGGTGCCTCTGCTCCCCGCGTCGAACCGCACCTCCGCGTCCACCGTCGCACGAAGCGCGTCCTCCAGACCGGCCACATCCAACGTGGAGATGTCGAAGAGGGGTATGGGAGTCATCGGAGAGAGACCGCCTTCCTGACCGTGAACCGGAACATGCGCTACGGGCCGGCGCTTGTGGGCCCGAGTACCCGCTCTCGCCTCAGCGGCACCGACGAAGAGACGAGCGGTCGTGGTGAAACCGCGTGGGGGTGTCTCACGCCGATGTGGCCGCTGCGCGCACCTCGTCGGCCAGGGGCTTGTCGAGGGCCGCGTGGACAAGTCCGTCCGCCAGTCTCGGCATCTCGCGACCGGTGACCAGGTCGCTCAGCTTCTCGGGCGAAGTGGGCAGTCCGAGCCGTCGCGCGCCGTCCAGGGCCTTACCGTCTATGTACGGCGTGAACTCCGGCCAGACTCCCTGCACGTCGCGCAGAAAGATGTCGGCTCCGGTGGGCCCGATCCCGGGTATGTCCAACAGGGCCGCTCTGGGGTCGGGTTCCTCGCGTAGCCGACGCAGATCACCGTCATAGCGCTCGAGCACCAGTTCGGCACCCTTGCCGAGCATGGTCGAGGTGCGCTCGTCGTAGCGCCGGTAGCCGCCCTCGCCCAGCGCGTCGACACGTTTCTGCCAGCTCGCGTCCGCCATCGATCGCGGATCGCGCAGTCCGGCGTCGAACAGCGCCCGGGCCGCCGCCACGCCGATGTCGGCCTTGATGCGGGCGCTGAGGAGTATCGCCAGGACGAGCGTCTGGAAGAGCGGTGCCGGGGTGTTGCGCAGCCGGATTCCGGCCTGTGCGGTGTAGGTCTGCCGCTGTCGGTCCAGCAGAGCGCGGACCACCGCCTTGTCCGTCGCTTCGGCCGTCTTCTTACCGGAGCTGTGGGATTTGTGGGAATTCGCTGACTTTCTTTCCGTTTTCGTGGTCATTCCTGTCACCGATTCAACGTTTCTCCCGTTCAACGCTTCAACGGCCTTTCACAGCGGGCCGCGTTCGTCCGCTCCGGGTACCCGCCTGACTCGGATCGATGCGGCCGTTTTGTCACGGAGGCCCCGGGAACCCGTGCACCGTGGCTGGTAGCAGAGGTAACTCCCGGAAACCCACGTCAGGTCGCCGGTTGGACGAGTACCGGGGCAAGCGCCGCGCAGGACATACGCCGGAGCCGATGGACGGCGCATCACCCAAGGGCGGAAAGCGACGGTTCGTGATCCAGAAACATTCGGCCACAACACTGCACTACGACTTCCGTCTGGAGGCGGGCGGCGTCCTGAAATCGTGGGCCGTGCCGAAGGGTCCGTCGACCAGCCCCAAGGACAAGCGTCTGGCCATACGGACCGAGGACCATCCCGTGGACTACCTCGACTTCGAGGGAGTCATCCCGTCCGGCGAGTACGGCGCGGGCAAGGTTCTCGTCTGGGACATCGGCACCTACCGCAACCTCGCCGAGCAGGAGGGCAGAAAAGTGCCGGTCGCCAAGGGGGTGGGCCAGGGCCACGTCAAGGTGTGGCTGGAAGGCGAGAAGCTGCGCGGTGGCTATGCGCTGACCCGAACTGGACCTGCGGGCGATCGCGAGCGCTGGATCATGGTCAAGCTGTCCGACGAGGAGGCGGACGCCCGCCGGAACCCCGTCAGCACCGAGCCCGCGTCCGTATGCAGCGGCCGCACCCTGGACGAGCTCCCCGAGGACGGCGAGCAGACCTCATGAACACCCGGGCGGAGACGAAGGACGAGATCCGTGTCAGCGGCAGGAGCGTTCCACTGTCCAATCCCGACAAGGAGCTGTTTCCTGAGGACGGAATCACCAAGGCGGAACTGGTCGACTACTACCGGGCGATCGCGCGGCCGATGCTGACCCATCTCAAGGGGCGCCCCTTGGTGATGGAACGCTATCCCGACGGATACCGGGGAAAGTCCTTCTTCCACAAGAACGTTCCCGCCTATTTCCCCGACTGGGTCCGTACCGTCCAGGTGCCCAAGGAAGGCGGCAGCCTCACCATGGCGGTCTGCGACGACACAGCCACCCTCGTCTACCTCGCCAACCAGGCCTGCATCACACCGCATCCATGGCTGAGCCCCGCGAACTGCCTCGACTGTCCTGACCGACTGGTCTTCGACCTCGATCCTCCCGACGGCAACGGCGACGGATTCGAGACCGTACGGTGGAGCGCTCGCGTCCTCGGGGACCTGCTCACCGAACTCGGGCTCCGGCCGGCCCTGATGACGACCGGATCGCGCGGCCTGCATCTGCTGGTCCTGCTCGACCGCCGCACCGACTTCGACACCGCTCGGCGCTTCGCCCGCCGCGTCGCCGAGGTTCTCGCCGCGCGGCACGAGGACCGGCTGACCACCGAACCCCGCAAGAACAAGCGTCGTGGCCGCCTCTACCTGGACACCCAACGCAACGCCTACGCGCAGACCTCGGTCGCACCCTACGCCGTGCGAGCCCGCCCACACGCCCCGGTCGCCACCCCGCTGGACTGGGACGAACTCGACGACCCGGACCTGGGCCCACAGCGGTGGACGCTGCGCACCCTGCCCGAACGTCTCGAACAGCGTGGAGACGTCTGGAAGGGACTGAGCCGCTGCCGACGGTCGCTCGCCCGGGCGCGACAGCGCCTCGACGAATCCGCTTGCTGACCCGGTAGTTCACCTGCGTGGCAGGACACTTCGGGCGGGCGACGCCACGGGGGGTGGCCGACATCGCCGAGGCCGGCGTGGGCACCACGGCGACGATCACCGACGGCGCGCCATCTCCGTCATCTCGGTCATCTCGACTTGGTGGCCCACAGGATGACGTTCGTGCCGAAGAACTTCTTTCGCCACCCGATGTTCTCGAAACCAAGTCCGTTCAGAATCTTGGCGATGTGTTCTGGCGACTCGAAGGTGAGTGTGCTGGATTCGAGATACGTGTAGGACGATCGATCGCGAGCCACGACGGCTCCCAGCAGCGGAACGACGGTGCGAACTCCCCACTTCACCACCGGCCTCGCCAGGCCGCTCGGTGGGCACGTTTCGAGGATCACGATCCGGCCACCGGGCTTGAGAACTCGGTACTGCTCGCGAAGCACTCCGTCCAGGTCTTCGACGTTCCTGAGGAGATAGCCCTCGGTGATCCCGTCGAAGGACTCGTTCTCGAACGGCAGGCGGGCCGCATCCGCCTGCTGCCAACAAATCGCGCTCGCCCCGGACTTGACCCTTGCGCGACTCAGCATCTCCTCCGAGAAGTCGACGCCTGTCACGGTGGCGGAAGGGAATCTCCGTGCCGCCTCCAAGGCGATCACACCTGTCCCTGTGGCCAAGTCCAGGAGTTGTCCGCCGGCGGGTGGCGCGACACGTGCGGCCACTTCACGGCACCACTTTTCATGGCGGCCGAGGGTCATGACAAAGTTCATCCGGTCGTAGTACCCAGCGATCTTCTCGAAGATCCCGTGCACTTGGGGGCCTTTGCCACGAGGCGTGCGGTCAATGGTCACCTCTCGGACCTCCTCCATGCCGACCATGGCCAAGGAGATCATGTTAACCACTGGCTCCGCTCTGAACGGGGCGAGAACCAGCGCCTGTTCATCACAACCTGAGGGACACCGGCTGGCGCAAAGCTCCTATCCGGGCGCAGGCCCAGGGCCGGGCAGCGGTTTCAGTTCGGTCACCTCGTACTCGATCCGGACCTCGTCAGCTACCTTCAGCGCACCCAGGAAGGCGGCGTACGGCTTGATACCCCACGTGGACTGGGCGACAGCCGCCCAGCCGCACACCATGCCGTCGCCGTCACTGCCGCCGTGCACGGTGACACGACGGGGTCGGCCCTTGATGGTGAGGTCCCCGGTGATCTCGAAGTCCTCGGGTGTTCCCGTGATGTCGACGGAGCGGAATGCGATGGTGGGGTACTTCACGGTGTGCAGCAGCGCCGCGCTGCCCAGCGTCCGTTCGATCTCGGACCGGTCAGTGTCGGTGAGCGGTTTGAGTCCACCGGTCCCCTCCCTCACGGTCAGTGATCTCGTCTCGACCGTCACGGTCACCGACGACTTCCCGGGGTCGTCGGCGACGATCATCGCTTTCCCCGCCCATCGGGTGGCCTCGATCACGAGATCGTGGCCCGCACTCCGGCCGAACCCGGCGCGACTGGTCCTGATCAGCAGACGGCTGGTTGGCGGTCCGAAGGCATACACTCCATTACACACTGTCACGTGAGTGACTGTAAGTGATGGGTGCACGCGTTCAAGAAGGCCACTCGGCGCGTCTCCGCCGCCGAATTCCGAGCAGCCGCGACCTCTCTGACCGGCCCGCCGCCTGTGCCCGTGGAGGGGCCTTTGATTTGCCGTTGGCAGGCCGCCCTGCTCATCCGGGCCGCCGCTTGGCCAGCGCCTCATGAACATGGCGCCCCACAAGGGCGCCCCCGAAGACCACGAATCCGACCCCGATGAGCCAGGACTGCACGATGAGTATGGTGCCCACGGCTCCATAGGTGACCGCGTTGGTGACGATGAGCGGTGAGAAGATCTGGTAGGAGAACCAGCGCAGCCCGATCAGGCCCAGCATGGTGGCCACCGCGCCGGGCAGCAGGGCCTTCCAGGAGACGCGCTCTCCGAGGAGGAAGTGCTGGGCCCACCAGAAGAACAGCACGCCGAACAGAAGGGTGAGTGCGACGCGGATGGGGAACTGCCAGGTCCCGCTTCGCAGCACCACTCCGCTGTGCACTTCGGCGAACAGATAGGCCGTCATCGCCGCGAGCCACACTGCGCGGCGCCACACGGTGTGCCACCGGCCTGAGGGCAGGTCCCAGACGCGTTCGTACCCGGTTTGCACGCTTGAGGCGAAGGTGAGTCCGAAAAATGCCAGGGCGGCCACGCTGAAGACGCTGGTGGCGCTCAGTACCCGGTGAGGTGCGGCGAACAGCTGCTGCACGGCGTGGGCGGGATGTCCGGACAGGTCCATGCCGTCGGTCACCCAGGAGGCGAAGCCGCGACGCCGCAAGGGGGAGGCCGCGGCGACGACGATCAGCAACGGGGCGAGCGTGACCAGGGCAAGTGCGGCGAACCCCATGGATCTCTGGAGCAGTTCGAGATCGCTGCCGTGCCGCCAGAGTCGTGCAGCGGCCGAATGGTGCAGGTGGGAACGCCACCTGTAGTACAGGAATGGTCGGCCGCTCCGCGGCGGGCGTGATGAACCCGTCATGCGTTCAGGCATCCCCCGCGGCTGTACAGGCATCCAACGTCCAGGTGCCTGAGGGCGGTCCGTTGTCGCTCATCATGCTTGCCGATCAGCCTCTCGTGGCCCCCGTTCTCGTACCCGCCATCGTCGCGGACTTTCGCCGTGCGACCACGGAGGTCCGCGTTCATGTCTTATGGGTCGGCCGTTCCCACAGTGCGGGTAACCCCTGGCCCGGTCGAGTCTCCTGCCCGCATGGCGCTCGTCAGTCAGCGAAGAAGCGGCACCAGCACGACCGGGACGAGATCCAGGCAGAAGTGCATCACGATCGGTGCCACAAGGCTCTGCCGCCACAGGTAGACGATGGCGAAGGCCACGCCCGTCGCGGCGACCGTCAGCACCCCCGCGGCGCCCTGGTAGCCATGGCCGATGGAAAAGACCGCCGACGACAGCAGCACTGCCCAAACGCGGCTTCGAAGAACGCTGGTGAGCCGCAGGATCAGGTACCCACGAAAGATCGTCTCTTCGGCGATCGCGACCACCGCGACGAGTACGACGGCGAGGAGCAGGCTGCCGAAATGGGGGGCGGGCAGCAGGCCCGTAGCGGGTGTCCGCGGTCCGGACAGGCCCGCAGTCCGAAGGGCGGCGTTCAGTACCTGCATGCCGATCAGTACCGGTACCGAAAGAACGATCCCCACGATGATCTCCCGCCCGACGGTGCGGCGGACCCAGCCAACGGCCGCGACGGACTGCCGACCACGGGACAGCAGAAGCAGGATCAGGGCCACCAAAGCCACATCGCGCAGGATCGTCGCGGCGGCGATCAACGGGAACGGCAAGGTGCCCTGGCCGACCACAAGGAACGACAACGCCATCGACGGCACGATCAGCAGCAGGAAGACGCCCGTCTCGGCCAACTCCTGGCGGCGGGTGAGGACACCAGCGGTCGGCTCATCCTGCATGGGAGCTCCCCGTGTGCACATTCCGACCTTCAGGAGATCACTTCGGGCGCGCCGCCCTGATCCTTGCGCGGCCCCGCAGGCACCGCAGGCACCGCAGGCACCGCAGAGCCAAGCCTGGCACTTAACGGCCGCTTTCGCCCGTGCAGGCAGGCAGGCCACCGGCCGAGGGGCTGCCGCAGGCAACTGGCGTGGCGGACGGAGAGGGTTTGACGAACCGCGTGAACACGGACAAAGAACATAGACGCGCATGGCGTATGCGAACCACCGCAAGGGGAACCCGCGGACGTGCCGTCCTCGGCCATGACGCGGGTGCCTGCAGCACCCGGTCGGCCCGTGCGGGCGGCCGGTTCGACGCTTGGGGCGCGGGTACTCGTGATCCGGGGACTTCGCGGCGGCAGCAGTCGACGAACGTCGCCGAGCCGAGAGGTAGGAGTGATGGAACCGTCGCTCCCGAGTACGGGTACCAAGGAAATTTCCGTGTCGCCGGTGAGCTCCCACAACGAGTGGGATCCGCTGGAGGAGGTGATCGTCGGGCGTCTCGAGGGTGCGACGATCCCCTCCCACCATCCGGTCGTGGCATGCAATGTCCCGCCATGGGCCGCGCGACTGCAAGGCCTTGCCGCCGGCTTCAGGTATCCACACTTTCTGATCGAGCAGGCGCAGCAGGAACTCGATCAGTTCATCACACTCCTCGAATCCCTTGGCATCACAGTCAGGCGGCCCGACGCGGTCGACTTCAAGCAACGCTTCGGCACGCCGGACTGGTCGTCCCGCGGTTTCTGCAACACATGTCCGCGTGACGGTCTCCTGGTGGTAGGGGACGAGATCATCGAAACCCCGATGGCATGGCCTTGCCGGTATTTCGAGACGCATTCCTACCGATCGGTCCTCAAGGAGTATTTCCGGCGGGGGGCGCGCTGGACCTCAGCACCGAAGCCTCAGCTCACGGAAGAGCTGTTCAGGAAGGATTTTCGTACCCCCGCCGCGGGCGAGTCGATGAGGTACGTCCTCACCGAGTACGAGCCGGTGTTCGACGCGGCGGATTTCGTACGCGCAGGACGCGATCTGTTCGTCACTCGAAGCAACGTCACCAACGGCATGGGGATCGAGTGGCTGCGCAGACACCTGGGGTCGGCGTACCGAGTCCATGAGATCGAGAGTCGCTGCCGTGCGCCCATGCATATCGATACGACGTTCGTTCCGCTGGCGCCCGGCAAGGTGATGGTCAATCCCGAGTACATCGACATCGATCGCCTGCCCCCGATACTGAAGTCCTGGGACATCCTGATCGCTCCGGAGCCCGACCCGATCGACGAACCCTTGCTCAAGATCACTTCGATGTGCGGAAAGTGGTTGAGCATGAACACGCTCATGATTGACGACAAGCGTGTGATCGCCGAGCGCCATCACACCAGGGCACTGCGGGCACTTGAGGACTGGGGCTTCGAGCCCATTCCGTGCGACCTTTTGCACTACGCGCCGTTCGGCGGATCATTTCACTGCGCGACCCTCGATGTCCGGCGCCGCGGCACGCTCGAATCGCATTTCCCATGAGGGACCCAGCCGTAGCAGCCGTAGCAGCCGTCCGGCGACGCCCGCTGCGTCCCGTGGCGCTCACGGTCGAAGGCCACCGCGACCCGGTCGGCGGGCGGAGGGAAGCGCCGGTGAAGGAAACACCATCGGCGTACGGGATGACCCGTCATCGTGCTCTCCCGCTCACCGCTGCTGGCCGACGAGGCCGGCCGGCCACAGCAGTCCCGGACGGATCAGCAGTGAGAGCGGCGAGCCGCCCTGCTCCTGGCCGGACTCCCGCGGCGACTCGGAGCACCTGGGCGGGCAGCCCGGCCGGCACGTCTGCTCACCGCGTCTGCCGGACCGAGAGGGTGATCTGCTGCACGCGTAGAGGATGCGACAGGCAGTCAACTCTTGGTTGACAGGCAGCAGTTGACAACCTTAGGTTGACGACATGACGCAGATTACTCCGCCGGTCAGGCTCGACGACCTGATCACGGCGATCACCGAGAACCACACCAACGCCCTCGACCAGTTGGCCGGCGCGGTCCTGCTGGCCGACCACATCGGCGAGGTCGCCGACCATCTCATCGGTCACTTCGTCGACCAGGCCCGTCGCTCCGGCGCGTCCTGGACCGACATCGGCCGCAGCATGGGCGTCACCAGGCAGGCCGCCCAGAAGCGGTTCGTCGGTAAGCCCGAGGCCAAGCCGTCGAACGCTTTCGAGAAGTTCTCACAGCCCGCTCGCAGCGCCATCGTCGCCAGCATGAACGAGGCCAAGCTGGCCGGCAACGCCGAGATCGTCCCCGCGCATCTCGTCCTCGGCCTGCTCGGCACCGAGGGCACAGCGGTCGATGCCCTGCGAGCGCAGGGCATCGACCTCGGCCAGGCGCGGGACACGGTAGTCGCGGCCCTGCCGGCGCACAGCGACGCCGATCCGGTGCTGACTCCGTACGACGCCCGCGCGAAGAAGGCGCTCGAACTGGCGTCGCGGGCGGCCCTGCGGCTCGACGACGACGGTGTCGGCACCGGCCATGTTCTGCTGGGGTTGCTGGAGGAGGAGAACGGCGCCGGGGTGCTGTCCTCGCTGGGCGTCGACGCGGCGGCGGCCGAGAGCTTCATCGCGGACGCCGCCGACGAATCACCCGCCAACCCGTAGCGGAACCGTCTGGGTGGGCCGTGCTGCGATCGACAGGCACCCGCACCCGGGGCCGTCCAGCCGAGCACACGGCCTTCACCAGGTGACGGGTGGTTCGGCGAGTCCGCCGGTGAGGCGGTCGTTGCGCAGGTGTGGTTCGTCGCGGCGGACGGCGAGTTGCAGCTTGTGTGGCCGGGCGGGGATGCGGGTGAAGGCTTCTTGGAGTTCGATGCGTCCGGGGCCGGCACCGATGCAGTAGTGGGACCCGTGGCCGAAGGTGAGGTGCGGGTTGGGGTTCGAAGGCGACATGACCACGCACCACAACCCCGGCGCCTTCGAAACGATCGTGAGCCCCACCGGGTCCTTCGCCTTGCTTCCCGACCGTGAAAGCGCGCAGACCGCGCTCACCGCCATGCTGCACCGGGCGGGCTTCGCAGGCAGGGTGATCTGACGCATGGACGAGTGGACACGACTCTCACCGCATTTGCCGAAGTCCGGTCGTCGGGGCAGGCGGTGGAGCGATCAGCGGGAGGGGCGAGGCGTTCCTGGAGCTGCTGTGCGTGCAGGTCATTCCAGGTCCCTGATCAGGTGCGCGAGTTGGCGCAGGCCCGGTGCGAACGCCGACTCGGGAGTGTTGCCGTATCCCAGGACGAGCCCGTTGTGGGCTGCGTCGGGGAGCAGGGAGTACTGGGACAGGGGCCAGGGGGCCATCCGGTGGCGGCGGGCGGCGCGGGCCAGGGGTTGGTCGGGGGCATCCGGCGGCAGTCGCACGGTCAGGTGCATCCCGCTGTCCCCGCCGGTCACGGTGTGGGGCACGTCGAAGTGTTCGACCAGTGCCGTCCTGAGCGCGTCCCGTCGACGGCGGTAGAGGCGGCGCATGCGGGCGAGGTGTCTGCTGTACTGGCCGCTCTCCATGAAGTGCGCGAGGGCGAGTTGTTCGCAGCGATGCCCGCCGCGCAGTAGCTCGTCCACGACCGGCGCTGCCCGGTCGACCAGCGGCTCGGGCAGTACGAGGAACCCCAGGCGCAGGGAGGGGAACAGGGTCTTGCTGAAGGTGCCGACGTAGAACACGGGCGCGCCGGGTGTCAGGCCCTGCATGCAGGCGAGGGGTGCCCCGCTGTGGCGGAGCTCGCTGTCGTAGTCGTCCTCGATGATCCAGGCGCCGTGCAGGCGGCACTTCTCGATCAGGTCGAGCCGTCTGGACGCGGTGAGGACCGCGCCGGTCGGGTACTGGTGCGCGGGGGTGGTGCAGACGAGGCGGGGTGGGCGGTCCTTCCAGTCGGACGCGGAGGTCCGCAGGCCCTCCGCGTCGACCGGGACGGGTACGACGGCCAGGTCGCCGCAGGCCAGCGCGGTCTGCGCGCCGCGGTAGCCGGGGTCCTCGACCCAGGCGGTGTCCCCCGGCTCGGTGACCAGCCGGACGCACAGGGAGAGCGCTTCCTGCGCTCCTTCGGTGATGACGACCTGTTCCGGGGTACAGCGCATGCCGCGGGCGAGCGCGAGGTGATGCAGGACGGCGGTCCTCAGTGCCGGTTCACCTTGCGGTGGGCCGTAACCCAGCAGCTCCGTCCCGCCCCGTTGGAGCGCCCGGTCCAGGGAACGCCGCCAGGCCGCCAGGGGAAACTGGTCCAGGGCGGGGACTCCCGGTGTGAAGGCGAGAGAGTCGACGTCTCCCAGGTCGGACTTGCGGATCCGCTCGGCACGCCGCGACAGGGTGGCCGGGGTCGAGTGCGCGCGATTCTCCGGCTCTGGGCGGGCCAGTGCGGCGATACGGGTGCCCTGCCTGCTGGGCTCGATGTAGCCCTCCGTGCTCAGCACGTCGTACACGAGCGTCACGGTGTTGCGTGACACCCCGAGACTCTCCGCCAAGGTACGCGAGCCCGGCAGACGACTGCCCGCCGGAAGCCGGCCGTCGAGGACGGCGGCCCGGAGGCGGTGCAGGAGTTGCTTCTGCAGGGAATCCCCGCCGCGCGCCCGGGACAGCGGCTCCTGGAGCAGGAAGTCGAACTGCGGCCCGAGGGCTTCGCTGTCGGCCGGCACCGCTCCGTCTTCGCTCACCACGACCTCCATGTGCGCAGGATCCCGTCGTGGCTCCATGGAATGACCCTACCGTGGACCTTATCGAGGATCCACGCGGTGCTTAGCCTGGCAAGGACCGGCACACACCAGGAGTAGAGCATGTCCTCAAGTCTCAACGAATACGGCCAGCCCGTCGGCCACCCTCTGCCCGACTGGGCGGCGCGTCCCGCGCCCGCCCGGGTCGCCCTCGAGGGCCGCTTCTGCCGGGTGGAACCCCTGGACGCGGACCGCCACGCCGACGACCTGTTCTCCGCCTATGCTCTCGCGGCGGACGGCAGGGACTGGACGTACATGACGACCGGTCCCTTCGACGACCCGGCCGACTACCGCACCCACGTGACGACGGCGAAACAAGTGGACGACCCCCTGCAGTACGCGGTCGTCGACTTTCGCACCGGCAAGGCCGTGGGCACCCTCTCCCTGATGCGCCAGGATCCGTCCAACGGCGTCGTCGAGGTCGGCAGCGTGGCCTTCTCACCGCTGCTGAAGCAGACTCCGGTATCCACGGAGGCCCAGTTCCTGCTCATGTCCTACGTCTTCGACGAACTCGGCTACCGCCGCTACGAGTGGAAGTGCGACAGCCTCAACGCGCCCTCGCGAAAGGCGGCGCTGCGGCTGGGCTTCACCTTCGAAGGGATCTTCCGCCAGGCCATGGTCTACAAGGGCCGCAGCCGCGACACCGCCTGGTACTCCGTTATCGACTCCGAGTGGCCACACGTCGGCAAGGCGTTGCGAGAGTGGCTCTCGCCCGACAACTTCGACGCGGAAGGCCGACAGAAGCGGTCCCTGTCCGTCGTCCGTGTATCCGACGAGGAGCCGGGACGCTGACGATCCGACACCACACCCGGATTCGCCTTGGCCGCGGCGGGCATGCTCACCATGCTCGGCGCCGTCTCCGCGGGCTCCTGGCCCCGCATGATGCCCGGCATTGTGGCGTTCGGGATCGGCGCCGGTCTGTTTAATGCCGCTCTACCGCGGCACGCCGTCGACAGCGGGCCGCGATGGGCTCCGGCGTCAACAACACGGCCCGGTACATCGGTTCCGCCGCCGGGGTCGCGTTGACCATCACCGTTGCCACCGCCGCCCCGGGCCAGCCGTCCTACGGCGCGGACCTGGCCTTCACCGTCTCCGCCTGCCTCACGCCGGCCGGAGCCGTCACCGTGCTCGCGCTGAGAACGCGTGTGTTAGGAGATCTACTGCAAGTCAGCGCCGGCCTTCACGGTGTTTCAGCGGCACGCTCGACAGCTCGGCGGCAGGCAACGGCGCGCCATCGTACCCCTTCACCTCACCGAATCGCCGGCCTTCCATCCAATCCCGGCGCGCCTGAACGATCTCTTCCGATGACCGTCCGACGAAGTTCCACCACATAGCGAGCTGTGCCGGCGTTTCCGCAGCTCAACGGCATTGCGGCGCTGGCGGTCAGTTCTGAATCCGGGTGCGAGTCGTACGTGGAAGATCCAGCCGCTCACCATCGCGCACGCCCTGTGTCCACCCCTGCCGTGCCGCCGCTGTCACGCCGTCAGCTTTGCCCGGAGAGCCGCGCGGGTGCCGCATGAGCCCGGCGCTCCTCGCTTCGTCACCCCTGAACAAACCCCCGGAGACGCTATGGACATGACATGTCATGAACCCTTAAATCGAAGCGATGTCAGAGGCCACCGTCTCTGACCCCCCACACGCGCCCCCGGGCGCCTTCCCGAGGAGACCGATGAGTCGGATACGGCACATCCAAGGTTCTCGTCTCGCCGTGATCGGCACCGCCACCACCACCGCGGCCCTGCTGGCCGCCGCCCTCGCACCGGCTCCCGCCGCGGGCGCGACCAGCAGACCCAGCCGGGCCACCGCGATCAGCAACGCTTCGACGGCACTGGAGCGCCAGGCCACACGCCTGGGCCTGACTCCCGCGCAGGGCACCAGCGTGCGGGACGTGATCGTGGACGCGGACGGCAGCCAACATGTGCGCTATGACCGAACATACCGTCATCTCCCCGTGCTGGGCGGCGATTTCATCGTCCACCTGACATCGAACAGCTCCTACCACAGCGCGGACCGAGCCGTGAGCCGCGCAATCTCCGTGCCGACGACCACCCCCGCGGTCAAGGCACCGAAAGCCGCCGAGCTGGCCGCCGCCGCGCTGCGCACCACGCATGCCGGTACCTCGCTGAGGAACGTGACCGCCAAGCCCCAACTCGTCGTCGACGCGCTGCACGGCGATCCCCGGCTCGCCTGGCGTACCAACGCGGTGGGGCAGGACTCTCTCGGCAACCCGGTCGCCCGCACGGTCCTCACGGACGCGCGCACCGGCAGCCAGATCGACGCCTGGGACAGCATCGAAACGGCGACCGGCGACGGACAGTCCCTCTACAGCGGCACGGTCCCACTGGAGACCACGCAGTCCGGATCGACGTACCAGCTCAAGGACCCCACCCGCGGCAACACCTACACCGGCGACGCCCAGAACAAGACGGACCTGTGCATCCTGGGCATCTGCTTCAGCCGCGCGCCCGCCACCCTCTTCACCGACTCCGACAACCAGTGGGGCTCTGGCACGACATCGGACCGGTCGTCGGCGGCGGTGGACGCGCAGTACGGCACCAACGAGACGTGGGACTACTACAAGAACGTCCACGGCCGCAACGGCATCGCGGGCGACGGCAAAGGCTCGTACAACCGTGTGCACTACGGCTCCAACTACAACAACGCCTTCTGGGACGACAGTTGCTTCTGCATGACGTACGGCGACGGCGACGGAACGACGTTCGGGCCGCTGGTCGCGCTGGACGTGGCGGGTCACGAGATGTCGCATGGCGTGACATCCAAGACCGCGGCGCTGACGTACTCAGGTGAGTCGGGCGGACTGAACGAGGCGACCTCGGACATCCTCGGGACACTGGTGGAGTGGTACGCGAACAACCCCTCCGATCTCGGTGACTACCTGATCGGCGAGAAGATAGTCCGGTCCGGCTTCGGCAAGTCGGCGCTGCGGTACATGGACCAGCCGTCCAAGGACGGCAACTCGGCGAACTACTGGAGCTCGTCCGTCGGGAATCTCGACGTCCACTACTCCTCGGGCGTCGCCAACCACTTCGCGTACCTGCTCGCAGAAGGAAGCGGCGCGAAGACCATCAACGGGGTCTCGTACAACTCCCCCACCTACAACGGCTCGACGGTGACGGGCATCGGCCGGGACAAGCTGGGCCAGATCTGGTACCGGGCCCTTACGGTCTACATGACGTCCTCGACGAACTACGCCGGCGCGCGCACCGCCACGCTGAACGCGGCGAAGGACCTCTACGGCGCGGGCAGCACTGAGTACAACGCAGTGGCGGCAGCCTGGAGCGCGGTGAACGTGGGCTAGCGGTACCTGATCCACGAGCGGCCACCTCGGTCACGGACCGGGGTGGCCGTGTGATGATGCCCGAGGCCTGCTCATGGAATACGGACGATCACGGCCAGGAGGGCTGCCACGAGGCAGGTCACGCTCAAGCCGACCCACACGCGGGCGTCGGCCTGGCGACCCGGGCCAATGTCTTCGACGAGTTCCGGGCGATCCTGCTGGACGCCCACCGGCTGGGCCTGTTCGACGACAACCCGTCACCGGGGTCAAGCCGCCGCAGTACGCACCTGACCGCGCTGTCATTCCCTCGGGCTACGCGGCGACGTGCGCGATCGGGCGTGTCCGGCAACGTTCGACGAGGCGGCGGCGCCCCTCAAGGGACAGGGGCGCGTTGCGATGAACCATGGAGCTTCCGATAGTGCTGGATGGGGCGTGTTTTTGGAGTCGACCGCTCGGAGCTTCTCGAAGTCGATGGCCCGGCCTCGATGGTCTTCGTGTGTGCCATCGTGGCATTGCCGTTATGACTGGCGGCTGGTGAGGACGGTTCGTAGCTCCGCGCCCTGGTCCACCTCGTCGAACAATGCCGCCGCTCGCGCGGCGGTGTGCATGGCCCGGCGCCCGGTACTGAGCAGCCCCAGGACCACGATGCTCAGGCCCAGGGTGAGCACCATCCACCAGACACCGCGCTCTGCCCTGGTGAACGCGGTCCCGTCGCGAGGAAGGACCGATCCTACGATCGCTCCGGAGATCGCGACGCCCAGGGTGGTGCCGGTCTGGCGGCTGGCGGAGGCCAACGAGGCGGCCACCCCGGCCATCGAGCGAGGCATGCCGGAGACAGCCGTGTTGGTGATGGGCGGGTTGACGGTGCTCAGGAAGAGACCGAACAGCAGATAGACCGCCAGCGCCGCCGGTAACGGGGTGGCCGGTCCGAGCCATAGTGACGCGGCACCGCCCAGGGCCAGCGCGCCCCCGGCGACCGCCAGCGGCAGCCGGGGGCCGTGCGCACCAACCAGCCGACCGGTGACCGGGGAGAGCACCACGACCAGCCCCCCGACCGGGAGCAGGCGAAGATCTTCCCGCGCTTCGGTCGGGTCACCACGACGCAGGACTACCTGTAGGCGTCCACGCCGAGCCTCGGACCTGTCCGGTCGATGGTGTTGCGTTTCTTGTACCGCTCCTCGTCGAAGCAGGGGGCCGTCCGCCCCGTGAGCCTTTGCGCAGGCGGGCGGCCCGGCTGTCGGTCTTCTCCAGGATGGTGTGCCGGATGCCCCGCCGCCGCAGGTATTCGCGGCACGTTGCTGTGGGCCTTGTCCGCCGCGACGCCGGCGGGCTTCTTGCGGGGCCGGCCCGGTCCAAGCTTGGGGACGCGAATCTTGTCCAGCGTGGACGTCATCGAGGCCGTCCGCTGGCGGTATTGACTGGCTACTCCTCGGGCTCCCAGGCGATCAGCTGCTCGAACACCTGCTGGTCGCCCTCGATCTTCAGGTCGCTCAGCGTGAGGCGGCCCCAGACGAAGAGGAGCAGCTGCTCGGCCGTGCCCGTGGCCGAAGCGGAGGCGGGCGCGGCGTCGTCCGTGAGGGGTGCGGGCCAGGCGCCGGTGCCGTCCAGCGCGAGGAGCCAGGAGCGGCCCTCGGTGGCGTGGTAGTGGATGGTGGCGGCCTCGTGCGGCCAGGCCGCCGGGGTGGAGTTGCAGGTGTCGAGAAACTCGGCCACGCCGTCGATCGCGACGTCCGCCGGCATCGGCTGCACGGCGCCTGCGGCGAGCTGGGCGTCGTAGGTGTGCACCAGCACCTCGTGCACCCGGCGCCGGGCAACGCCCCAGGCATTCGCCGGCGACACGCCGGCGCCCCACCACGCCCAGCACTCGCGCTCCGGGCCAGCCTCGCGCAGCGCACTCAGCAACAGCTCGTTCGACTCGGCGTACCAGGCCAGCAGCGACTCGAGCTTGTGCGGCACCTCCGCGGCATCCTTGGCCGGCGGAGCCTCGGCCGGGCCCGCGGCGACGATCGCGGCCCACCAGCGCTGGCCCGTACCCAGGTGCTGCACCAGATCGAACAAAGTCCACTCGGGGCAGGACGGCACCGGCGCGTCAAGGCTGGGCGCGGCGGCAACCGCACTCCGGAACGCGGCCGACCGCTCGTCGATCAATTGCAGCAGGGCGGAATACTCAGGACTCTCTGTCACATCGCTTACCTATCACCCCAGCTCAGCCGACCACACCCTATTTTTAGGCAGTCAGCATGCGGGAGTTTGAGCACCTGATAGAAATCCTGGTCGTAGCCAAATCCCCTTCCTGGCTGACTCGTTGAACGCGTCATGGGGAAGGGGAACGGTCCTCCGTGGATGGTGCCGGATGACCTGTGGGGGCGAATCAAGCCGTTGTTGCCGGTCAGGCAGCGGCGTCCTTCCCTCCCCCCGCTCTACAGGGCAAGCCCGTTCAGATGTCACCCGATCGTGCTTCAGTCCGGACTCGCGTATTCAACTGTCGCGAGAACTGCTGCCCAAGCGTCAGTGCAGTCACTGTATGTGCTGGGGGCGTCGCAGAGTCTTGGCCTGTGCTGTGCAGCAACTCGCGTTCTGGCCGTTAATGGCTGACCTGCTCTCATGCCGGAGAAGGTGCCCAAAGCGATCAAGCGTGTGCGCAAGCAGGACCTCGTAGGACCGAGTTCGAAGAGCGAGCGCCTTGACCTCGGCAGGCCGGCCGCCGAGCAGCAGCGTTTCGACGCCAACACCCGGCGCCGGCGCAAGGTCCCCGTCAGTCGCTGTAGACGCCGACCTCTTGAAGTGAGAAGCCCCACTTGGTGCCGCGCTCCAGGCCGTGGATTCGTACGTAGCGCGCCGGAGTTCGGGTGAACCGCGCTGTGTCCAGGCCGCCGTCACCAGCGGTCGTGGACCATGCCGTCTGCCAGTCCTTGCCGTCCTGCGACAGCTCGATGCGGTACGACTTCGCGTATGCCGCCTCCCAGTCGAGGGTGACGCGCTTGACCGGCTTCGCAGAGCTGAGGTCGATCTGCAGCCATTGGTCGTCCTTCCACTCGCTGGCCCAGCGGGTGCCCTTGTCTCCGTCCACGGCCTTGCCGGGAGCGAAGCTGACGAACGGGTTCCACCACTCCGAGGTGGACGCCGAGGCGGCCGCACCCGAGGCCAGATTCACCCCGGACTTGTACTTCTCGGCGTTCCCCCAGGTGCGCAGGTAGGATTCGGCACCCGTGAAGAGGTCGTCCACGACCTCCTGGCCCCCGACGATCCGGATGTCCTCGATCCAGTCCGGGACCATGCCGTAGTGCGCCGCGCCATCGGTGTTGAAGTCCCATGTGCGCTCGCCGGTGGTCTGCTTGTCGATCACCGAGCCGCCGTCCGTGCTGCGGAAGGGGTACTTCACCGGGTTGGGGGTGTCCCCGCCCCGCGGGCCCGGCCAGCCGCCGACACCGTTCATGTCGGTGCCGTAGCCGTAGCCGACCTGGTACTTCTCGCGCAGCGCGTCCGTGCGCCTGGCCTCCGCGCTGAACGCCGCGGAGCCGCTCATGTACTGGGCGGCAAACCCGCCGAGCTTGTAGAGCCGCTCGGTCCACCCCAGGTCCATCCAGCTATGCGAGGAGATGACGCCCGGGTACGACTCGGACTCGAGGACGTCGAAGGCCTGATCCGCGGCCTTGACGCTCATGTGGTCCAGTTCCAGCATCATGTGGCGCTTCATCAGCCCGCGCACCGCGTACTCCCCCAGGCTGGTCAGCCCGCGGGTGTTGCACTGCGCGCCCGAGGCGTACGAGGGGACGGCGACCCCCTTCGGCAGTTGCTTCTCCGCCTCCGCCGCCACCGCGTTGCCGATAGGGTTGTCGTGCTGCGGGCCGCGGCAGGTCTCCGTCTTCCAGAAGGTGCCGGTCGACAGGAACTGACCAACGTTGATCGCCGTACCGAGGGCGCCGGAGTCGAAGCGCACCCCGCACAGGGCATTGTCGAACTTGTGGCACAGGAACATGCTGCTCACGCCCAGTTCGCGCAGCTCGTCCAGGCCGCGGTCGATGTCCTCCTTGCTGCACTGCGCGATGTCCAGGATCTGCTTGCAGCCGAACGGCTCGGAAGTCTCGACCCCCAGGACGACGGCCAGCTTGCCCTGCGCGATGACCTCGCGGGCCTGCGCGCTGCTGGTGACGATCCGGAACCAGCCCTTGCCCGGGCCGCCGTACATCTTGTCGATGAAGGCCTGCATGTCGTACGACTTCTTCGCCTCAAGACGGATGGCGGTCATCTCGTCGCAGCTGCGGTCCTTGAAGAAGTAGACCGAGCAGATCACGCCGTTGGTGACCAGGTCGTTGACCAGCACCCGCTGGCCGCCGCGCCATGCCCGCTCGATTCCGGCGTAGTAGTTCTGCTGGTGGGTCAACGAGTCGTGGGCGGGCCAGTCCTTGAAAGTGGGCCACCCATTGGGGTCGTGCCTGCCGTCGCCGCCCTTGGTGACGAAGTCGAAGATGGCGAGCGAGCCGTCGGGGTAATGCTCGGGGCAGTCCTTGAGCGCATCAGCGACGCCCTGCTCCGAGAACGGCTTGCCGCAGATCAGCCGGCCGCCGAAGCCCTCGTTGGCCATGATGTGGTCGTGGGCGTCGACGAAGCCTCTTACGCGGCCCCGGGCGTCGGTGCCCTTGAAGGGCTCGCCCGTGACGTCGATCTGCGCGTCGGGCGTGGGCCGCGCGGTCGGGGTCCACCAGCCGGGGTCGGGCTCCGCCGCGGAACTGGGCATCGGGCCGAGCACCAGGGCCACCACGGCGAGGAGCAGTGAAACCACCGTGAGGGATCTGACTCTGTGGTGCGGAGGTAGAACCATGGTCATCACTCACTTCGATTGAAGTTACTGACGGGTATTCAGGATTGTGACCGCCGTCGGCGGAGTCAACGGTCCGGACCGATAAACATGAGGATTTCTCAACTTTTTGTGAACTCAGGCTCGGTTGCGTTCAGTTGGGGGTTGATCGAGTCTCGAGGATCGAGTGGCCCGGCCGGACAGGCCCGCCCGTCCGGCCATCGTCAGGCCACGCTGCGGATGCGGTTGACGAGGAGGCCGCCGATGAAGATGCCCAGGGCCGCGGTGGCGTAGAGGCTGGTGTAGCCGCCGAGGTGGGTGATGATCGGCGAGGCGAGGGCGGGGGCGAGGACCTGCGGGCCGGAATTGGCGATGTTGATGACGCCGAGGTCTTTGGCGCGGTCGGCGGCCTCGGGCAGAACTTGGGTGACCAGGGCCTGGTCGACGGCGAGGTAGATGCCGTAACCCGCGCCGAGGACGGCCGCGGCGGTGAGGGCGGACGGCCAGGTGTGGAGCAGGGCGAGCAACACTGCCGCTGCGGCCATGACCAGCGAACAGAGCACGACGAAGACCTTGCGGCGTCCAATGCGGTCGGACAGGACACCGGCGGGGATGGACGTGAGTGCGGCGCAGAGGGTGTAGATCACCGTGAGGATCAGTACGCCAGTGCCGGGGTCACCGTAGTGGACGGCGTCGGCGAGGAAGTAGAACAGGTAGAGGGTGCCGAGGGCGTTGCCGAGGTTGATCAGGAACCGGGTGAGCCAGGCCCAGCCGAAGTCGGGGTGCTGCCGGGGGCTCACCCAGAGCGACCGGGCGAAGGCGCGGGCGTTGAAGGCGGGGCGCAGTGCCCGGGGCAGGCGCGGCTCGGAGTGACGCAGCACGAAGGGGACGGCGAGTGCGACGGTGAGCACGGCGAGGGTGCCGTAGCCGGAGCGGACACCGGTGATCAGCAGTGTGGTGATCAGCGCGCCGAGGACGAGACCGAAGGACTGCATGAGGCCGGTCCAGCCGGAGACCTGAGCGCGTTGGGTGAGCGGTACGCGGTCGGCGACCGGGGTGGTGACCCCGGCCAGCATCGCGTTCAGGCCTGCCTGCGCGAGGCACCAGCCGATGGCGACCCCGGCCACGGTGCGCTGGGTGGCGGTGACCGACAACCCCGCTGCCCCGGCGAGGGCGCCGCCGAGAATCCAGGGCCGACGGCGGCCGAACCGGCTCGTGGTGCGGTCCGACCACGCGCCGGCGAGTGGGTTGGCCAGCATCGCGACGAGCGCGCCGAGGCCGGTGACGAGCGAGAGTGCATCGTTCTTGCCGTGCGGGTCGATGTGCTCCAACTGGAGTGGCAACAGGATCTGAATGGGTGTCATGAACGCCATGAAGACGGCAAGCGTGGCCAGCGAGAGGTTCACCGTCCAGCCGGCCCCGACCGGGACGGTGGGCTCGGCGAAGACGGCGGCGTCGTCCGCCGCGGAGGCGTGGGACATGACGACTCCGCCGCTCAGGACCGCTGGGAGGCGATCAGGTCGCGGTACCACTGAAAGCTCGCCCGGGGCGTGCGACGTTGGGTGGCGAAGTCGACCTCGACCAGACCGAAGCGCTGGTGGTAGCCCTCGGCCCACTCGAAGTTGTCGAGCAACGACCAGGCGAAGTAGCCGCGGACGTCCACTCCGCGGGACACGGCGCGGGCGACCGCGGCGATGTGTCCGGCGAGGTACTGGATGCGCGCCTGGTCGTGCAGCCCGGCTGGCTGCGAGCAGCCGTTCTCGGTGATCCACACCGGCGGAAGGTCGTCGCCGTAGCGGGCCTTGAGGCCGGTGAGCAGTTCCGTGAGCCCGTCGGGGACCACCGGCCAGTCGAACGCGGTTCGCTCGTACGGCTCCGTGGGCTCGGTCAGGTCGAAGGGCAGCGCGGCGGCAGGATCGGCCGGGGCGGTGACCCAGGTGGGGTTGTAGTAGTTGACGCCCAGCCCGTCCAACGGTGCGGCAATCGTGGCGAGATCGCCGTCGCGCACCACTCCTCCCCAGCTCGGGTCGGTCATGCCGTAGGCCGACAGGTCGGGATAACTCCCCAGCAACAGTGGGTCGTTGAAGAGCCGGTTGTGCAGGGCGTCATAGGCGGCGGCCGCCGCCACGTCCTTGTCCTGCTGGGCGTCGTAGCGCAGACGGACAGGCGTGCAGTTGTTGGCGATCAGTATCTGCCCACCTGGAACGGTGGCCCGCAGCGCCGCGGTCGCGAGACCATGGCCGAGCAGCTGGTGATGTGCGACGGGCAGTGCGTCCAGCATCAGTGCGCGGCCTGGGGCGTGGACGCCGAAGCCATAGCCGAAAGACATGTGAACGAAGGGCTCGTTCAGGGTGATCCACCGCTTGACCCGATCGCCCAGCCGTTCCGCGACCACGGCCGCGTACACGGCGAACCGATCGGCGGTCTCGCGGTTCAGCCATCCACCCTCGTCCTCCAGGGCCTGCGGCAGGTCCCAATGGAACAGGGTGGGTGTCGGCTCGATCCCGGCGTCGAGCAGCGCGTCGACCAGGCGGTCGTAGAAGTCCAGTCCGCGCGGCTCGACCCTGCCCGCGCCGGTCGGCAGGATGCGAGGCCAGGAGACCGAGAAGCGGTACGCGTCGAGCCCGAGTCGGCTCATCAGCGTGACGTCCTCGTCGAACCTGTGGCGGTGGTCGCAGGCAACGTCACCGGTGTGGCCGTCGCGTACGGCCCCGGGGCGCCGTACGAAGGTGTCCCAGATGGACGCTCCCTTGCCGTCCTCGTCGGCCGCGCCCTCGATCTGGTACGCGGCGGTCGAGGCGCCCCACGCGAAGTCGGCCGGGAGCCGGGGGAATCGGATGGCATCGGTGGAGCTTGTCATCACTGGCGCCTGCCTTCATTGGTGATGCGCGAGTCGCCCAGGTTGGGGCTGCCCGCGCGAGGCTCCGAAATTCTGCCGACGGCCGCTCTTCGTGCCCCAACGGCAGCCTGGGGGGCGGCTGTTCGTGACCGGGGCACGCCGTCCAAGGTGGCCGCACCGTAACATGAACTACCGTTCACGTTCTATGGGTCGGGCCTGGCCGCGATCTGGCCGGCGAGGAGGGGGCGCTGCTCGGACAGTGGCAGTGTTGTCCGGGCCCCAGGGCGAGCGTCGAGGCCGAGACCACGGTCCGCGGCGGTGGACCTCGGGTGGCTGGGCTCGGCCGGCGCGAGTTGCCGGGAGGGCCTCGCCGGGATGGTTGCCCGTGTCACGATGCTCAGGGTGCGGGCTGGTCAGCGCTGGTGCCGGTCGGCCCGACAGTCCGGGCCCGCGGCTCGAGGCCCGGCGAACTGCTGAACACCTCGGTTCACCCTTCCGCGGCCGTCAGCCGGCTGCGCAGGTCCTCCCAATAGGCGTTCAGCATCCGCTTGAGCTCGTCCACCGCTTCCAGGTCCGGCTCGCCTTCACTCTTGAACACCTCGTGCAGCACGGCGTTAGCGGCCCACACCACCATCCGCGTCGCCCGTTGCGCCCGGTGGCCGCCGGGCCCGCCGGTCAGGTGCTCCACGATGCGCTGCAGGCCCTCGGCGATGTGTGTGTTGCTCGCCTCGTCGGCCCGCGCGAGCTCGGGACTGAGGTGCCGCCCGGCCCACAGAGCCACGCCGCCCGCCTGGGACCGGAAGAGCTCGGCGTAGACGCCGACCATCACGCCGACCGGGTCGGTCAGTTCGCCCTCGACGGTACGCTCGACGAGTTCGTCGATGGTGGCCTTGAAGGCATCGAGGTACCGCTGGCCCAGCGCGTCCACGACGGCGCTCTTGTCCGGGTAGAACTGGTAGATGCTGCCGACCGGCGCGCCCGCCTCCTGAGCGATCCGCCGCATCGTCAGCGCCTCGTACCCCTCCTGGGACAGGATCCGGTCGGCCGCGGCGAGGATGGCCTCGACCCGGGCTCGGCTGCGTGCCTGCTGAGGCTGCCTCCGCAGCCGCGCCCGCGACGTCGGCTGCGGCTTGCCTGCTTCCGTCACCACATGCCCCCGGTCGTCCGATGACGTGAACGTAGCACGCGGCCACGGAGTGGGAACCGGCCATGCTGCGCCCCCGCTCCGTGCGCCGGCTACAAGACTCCTGACCATGCGGTTTGTGCGTGCCGGAAAGTGTGTTCCCGAACTGGCGCCGCGATGCCTCAGCGCGACCTCCACGGCGAACGTGCCAGGGCCACTTCAACGAGTACCCGGACACCTGCCGGCGCCCACGTGAAGGTGCACCAGTTGGCCCGGCTCCTGCGTGGGAGGAGAGGTGGCCCAGGGTGTAGCCGAACAACGTCTTGCCGCACGCTTCCAGGGGGCGTGCGGCGCGTCAAGCGGCCGGTACGCGCCCTGTACCAAGGACCGTCTCCTCCCGTTGGCCGGGATCCCTGGCGCGCATACCGCCCCGCACCCCACAGGCCACCGCAGCACTGCGGCGCCCGATCTGCGGCTCATGCCGGAGTTCTACGCAGCGTAGTCAGCACCAAGTCAGCACGGGAAGTGCTGGGACGGGTGATGACATCAGACGCGGCAAGCCGATGCCTGCCAACGCCAGCACTCATGCGTAGCCCGCCCCCAGCCACATCCACGGCAGGCGCGGCCAGCAGCACGAAGCGTCGAGTACTCAAATCTTGTTGACCCCCGACAACGTCTCGGCAGGCGCCTCACTCCCACATGCAGTCGCGCAGCCCGCCACCCCCAGGGTCAGCAACAGTCCGGTCGGCACCGATCCAGCCGCAACGGCCCGGGCGGCGACGGCTGTCGGCAGCGCCGCTACGGGCGGTAGAGCTACGACAGGGACGCTTCCGCGCAATCTGACGAAGCGTCAGCAAAGTCAGCATTGGGTCAGCAAAAGGACGCGGCGATACTTTGGATCGGTGGTCATCTCGGTCGGCCCCTCCGACTGGCCAGTCGCTGCCTCACCAAGCGTCCGCATCACGGAGGTAAGACCTTACGAGCAGCCCCCCGTCAGGCGACCGACCGAGCAGGCATCCTCGCAGGTCAGCGCCGGTTCCCCCGGGGTTTAAGCGGCGCCCTCGGCAGCTCGGGGGCAGGCAACGGAGCGCCGTCGTACCCCTTAACCTCCCCGAATCGCCGGCCTTCCATCCAGTCCCGGCGCGCCTGTGCGATCTCTTCCGACGACCGACCGATGAAGTTCCACCACATGATCAGCTCTTCCTCGAACGGCTCGCCGCCCAGGAGCATCAGAGCCGCGTCCGACTCGGCGCGCAGTGGGAGTTCCGTGCGGCCGCAGCCGAGGTAGAGCATCGAGCCCGGCAGGACGGGGACGCCATCGACATGAGTCTCACCGGACATCGACAGGACCGCGTACTCGAAGTCCGCCTTCAGCGGCAGGCGTACGTCCGCGCCAAGCGCCAGGGTCAGGTCGGCGCCGACGATGGGCGTGTACGTCGTACCGGGTGATGTCACGCCGTCGACCTCGCCCAGGATCAGTGTGGCGTCAAGGCCCGGCGCCGTGACCACGGGCAGTTCCGGGTGGTATTCGAAGCGGGGATCGGTGTGGCGGTGGCTGTCCGGCAGGGCCACCCACAGCTGCGCGCCATGCAGAAGGCGCGCGTGCGACTTCGGGCTCTCCTCGGAGTGGCTGATCGCGCGGCCCGATGTCATCAGGCCTAGCTGGCGCGGATGGATGGTCCGAAGGCTGCCCGTGGAGTCGCGGTGCAGTACCTCGCCCTCGTGCAGCCAGCTCACCGTCTGCAGACCCATGTGCGGGTGGGGCGGGACCTGCATGCCCGGCTCGTCCTCGATGTCGTCCGGACCGTAGTGATCGACGAAGCACCATGCGCCGACCATCCGACGGCCCAGGTTCGGCAGCAGTCGGCGGACTTCGGTGGACTCGCCGAGCTGGACCCGACGAGGACTGAGGAGCTCTCGCACCGGCTCCGCCACCACGAAGCCGCGGCCACCACACACGGCGGGCACCGCCTCGCGATCAAGATTGCTCATGCCCGACAACCTAGTACCCCGGGTGCATCCGCGTCAGGCCACCCGCTCGACCGTGGAGACGGTCTTGGGTTCGACGTGGCACGGGTGCCTGGCGCCAGGCGGACGGCGAGGGTCGCGTACCGCTCCACCGGGGCGTTCCGCGGGATGATCCAGCGACCGCCGATCGGGTACCGGCGCTGGTGTTGTCGAGCGCGCGAACGCTCAGCGGCCGCCGCGTACCGTTCCTGTGGACTGAGCAGAAGTGAGTTCGCCCCGGGGCAGCGACACGGATCCTGTCCGTGGTCCGATCGGGCCCCGCACTCCCCCAGAGAGGGCACCCCCAGACGCCCTACCCGACGTCCCAGATCGCACGACCACGCTAACCCGAACAGCCCAGCGCGCCGCAAGCCCGCGAGCCGACCAACACACGATCAAGTTAAAGCGACCTTGTGCACACTCCCTGGCGAACAGTTGCCGACTCCTGCCGAGAGTCGTGGAATATTCAACCAACCTGTGCCGTTGTCCACGGCGAAGGAGGCCCTGAGTGAACACGACGTACTACGAGCACGGGACGCCCGCGGAGCGCTGGGAGCGGGCGCAGATGTTCTTCGACGCCAAGGACTACTACGCCTCGGCGCGGGTCCTGGGAGGGCTGGTCGACGAGGTGCCGGAGCAGACCGGGCCGCGGCTGCTGCTGGCACGGGCGTACTACCACTCGGCCCAACTGAAGCGCGCCGAGGCCGAGTTGCGCGTCATCGTGGAGCGCGACCCGGTGGAGCACTACGCCCGGCTGCTGCTGGGGCGCACGCTCCAGCGTCAGGGGCGCAGCGACGAGGCGAAGCAACACCTGCGCATCGCCTCGGCGCTCGCGGGTGACTTCCCGCAGGTGTGATCCCGGCACCGAAGGCCGACGGCCTGGGCCCGATGAACCGGGCCCAGGCCGTGATGCGGCAGGCCTCGGCTCCCGGTACCCGCCTGGACATCCCGGGCTATCCCCGGTAGGCCTCCAGCAGCCGCAACCAGACCTCGCTGATCGTCGGGTACGAGGGCACCGCGTGCCACAGGCGACTGATCGGGACCTCGCCCGCGACGGCGATCGACGCGGAGTGGATCAGTTCGCCGACGCCGGGGCCGACGAACGTGACGCCCAGCAGCGTCTCGCTGTCGAGGTCGACGACCATCCGGGCGCGGCCGCGGTAGCCACCGGCGTACAGACCCGCGCCCGCCACCGACGCCAGGTCGACGTCCACCCCGCGGACGCGGCGACCGGCCCGCTCCGCCTCGGCGAGCGAGAGTCCCACGGCGGCCGCCTCCGGGTCGGTGAAGACGACCTGGGGCACGGCTGCGTGGTCGGCTGTCGCCGCGTGGGCGCCCCAGGCGTCCGTCTCCAGCAGTGGGACCCGGGCGGCCCGTGCCGCGATGGCCGCGCCCGCGATCCGCGCCTGGTACTTGCCCTGATGGGTGAGGAGTGCGCGATGGTTGACGTCACCGACCGCGTAGAGCCATTCACTGTCCGTCACCCGCAGGGTGTCGTCGACCGTCAGCCAGGAGCCGGGCTCCAGGCCGACCGTGTCGAGGCCGATGTCCTCCGTGCGGGGCGCCCGGCCGGTGGCGAAGAGGATCTCGTCGGCCTCGATGCGGTCGCCTGCGTCCGTGACGACCACAACGGTGCCGCCCTCTCGCCGAACCGACTCGACCGAGGTCCCGGTGCGTACGTCCACGCCGGCCTCCGTGAGCGCCTCGGCGACCAGTTCCCCGGCGAAGGGCTCCATGCGGGCCAGCAAGCCCTTGCCGCGGACGAGAACGGTGACCTGGCACCCGAGGGCCTGCCAGACCGTCGCCATCTCGGTCGCCACCACGCCCCCGCCGACGACGATCAGCCGCCCGGGGGCGTACCTGGAGCTGGTCGCCTCGCGGCTCGTCCAGGGCCTGACCTCGGCGAGCCCCGGCAGGTCGGGCAGCCGGGCGCTGCTGCCGGTGCACACGGCCACCGCGTGCCTGGCCGTGAGCACGCGACGGTCGCTTCCGGGACCGGTCACCGTGACCGTGCGGGGCCCCGCCAGCCGCCCGTGCCCCCGGTACAGGTCGGCCCCGGTGCCGTCGAGCCAGGCGACCTGGCCGTCGTCCTTCCAGTCAGAGACCTCGTAGTCACGGTGGGCCAGGACCGCGGGCACGTCGAGGGGGCCCTGTACCGCGTGGGCGAGGCCCGGGACGCGGCGGGAGTCTGCGCGGGCGATGACCGGACGCAGGAGGGCCTTGCTGGGCATGCACGCCCAGTACGAACACTCGCCGCCGACCAGCTCGCTCTCCACGACCGCGGTGGACAGTCCGGCCGCACGGGTACGGTCCGCGACGTTCTCTCCCACGGGCCCGGCACCGAGCACCACTACGTCGTACGCGATGGGTTCCGTTTCCGTCATGGGGCCAGTCTGGTTGTTGGTGTGCGCGGTGGCCACACGGGTACACACGCGGAATACATGAGGCAGCGTCGCCGTTGTGCACAGCAGCCCCGACACCAGGAAGAGAGACACACCATGAGCAGCACCGTGGAGCTCACCAAGGAGAACTTCGACCAGACGGTCAAGGACAACGAGTTCGTCCTGATCGACTTCTGGGCCTCCTGGTGCGGGCCGTGCCGCCAGTTCGCCCCGGTCTACCAGCAGGCTGCCGCGGACAACCCCGACCTGGTGTTCGGCAAGGTGGACACCGAGGCGCAGCCCGAACTGGCGGCGGCCTTCGGTATTCGGTCGATCCCGACGTTGATGATCATCCGGGACCAGGTCGCCGTGTTCGCCCAGCCGGGTGCCCTGCCCCAGGCCGCCCTCGATGACGTCATCGGACAGGCGCGCAAGTTGGACATGGACGAGGTCCGCAAGGCGGTCGCCGAGCAGCAGGCGAACGCCGAGCAGAGCGGCCAGTGACCCCCTGAGACAGCAGCGCCTGCGTGGACCGGCGAGCGGCACGAACGTTGGCCGCCGCCGGAGGCCGCCGTGAACTCACGGGCCACGCAGGCGTGTCCGGACCGTACGCTGTGGCCATGGACGATGCGTCGATGGTCGGCTTGGTGGGGCGTGTGACCGGTACCGTCGGGCCCGGACTGGTCGGCGAGGTGATCGTCCGTGTGCGCGGCGGCGCCGAGCACTTCCTCGCGTATCCCGCGGACGGGAGCGACCGTATCGAGCGGGGCACGGTGGTGATGGTGGTGGAGTACCTGCCACCGCGAACCGTGTACGTCCAGGCGGCGTACGACAGTTGAGCCCGCCTCCCGGCAAGTGGGAGCGGTACGCGTCAAGACTGCAACAATGATCCGTCGACGTCTTCACCCTGAGGCCCTGGCACGCGCACACTCACCCTCGTTCGGTGCCGACCAGGCACCAGGCCAAGGGGGCGCATGCCGATGGTCGTCGGCGTCGTCGCGGGGGCCGTCGCCCTCGCATTGATCTTCGTTTTCGTGGTCTTCAAGCTCATGTGGCGTGTCGCGGAGCCCAACGAAGCACTGATCATCTCCGGTTCGAAGCATCGGACCGAAGGGCTCGAAGAAGGCATGGGGTTCCGCATCGTCACCGGACGAGGCACGCTGGTGCTGCCGGGCGTTCAGGCGGTGCGCAAGCTCTCCCTCGACCTCAACGAGACCGAACTCCACGTCGACTGCGTGACCCACCAGGGCATTCCGCTGAAGGTGCGGGGCGTGGTCATCTTCAAGGTGGGCGACGACTTCGTGTCGATCGCCAACGCGGCCCGCCGCTTCCTGGACCAGCAGAGGCTGATGTCCGAGCGGGTGCACAACGTGTTCGCGGGTCATCTCCGCTCGATCGTCGGCGGGTTGACGGTCGAGGACATGATCCGCGATCGGGAGAAGCTCACCGGTCAGACTCGGGCCGCCTGCGGCACGGAGATGGAGAAGCTGGGTCTGATCGTCGACTCGCTGCAGATCCACGAGATCGAGGACCCGACCGGCTACATCCAGAACCTGGCCGCGCCGCACGCGGCGGCGGTGCAGCGGGACGCGCGCATCGCGCAGGCCGAGTCGAACCGTCTGGCCACCGAGGCCGAGCAGCAGTCGTTCGCACGGATGGCGGAGGCCACCCGGGACAGCGAGATCCTGCAGGCCGGTTATCAGGCCGAGCGCGACAAGGCGGCCGCCAAGGCGCGTCAGGCCGGTCCGCTCGCGGACGCCGCGGCCCGTCAGGAAGTGGTGGTCCAGGAGACCCGCGTCGCGGAGTTGGAGGCGCACCGGCGCGAGCAGCAACTCCAGGCGGACGTCCGCAAGCCCGCGGACGCGAAGGCCTACGAGAAGCGCACCCTGGCGGAGGCCGAGCGCGACGCGCGGATTTCGGCGGCGCAGGCCAAGGCGAGGGAGACCGAGCTGGCGGCGGCGGCCGAGGCCACCCGGGTCAAGACGGCGGCGGGCGCCGAGGCCGAGTCGACCAAGACGCGGGGTGCGGCTACGGCGGCGGCGACCCGGGCCACCGGTGAGGCGGAAGCAGCCGCTTCCCAGGCCAGGGGTTTGGCGGAGGCCGAGGCGACCAAGGCCAGGGGTCTGGCCGAGGCGGAGGCCATCAAGGCCCGTGCCGCCGCACTCGCCGAGAACCAGGAGGCCGTGGTGGCCCAGCAACTCGCCGAGAAGTGGCCCGAGATCGTCCAGGCGGGCGCGTCCGCCTTCGGCAACGTCGACAACATGGTGCTGCTCAACGGCGCCGATGGCATGGCCGATGTGTTCACCAAGGCGCTGGCGATGGGCGGCACCGGCCTGGGGCTCGCCCGTCGGCTGCTGTCCTCCATGAACCAGAACGGAGCGTCGGCGGGCGAGGCAGGAGGGCTCGATGGCTTCGTGCCGCCGCGCCCCGAGAAGGTGGCGGTGGAGGAGGACGAGGAGTCGGTGCGCTAGATGTTCTGTCCACGGAGGTTGGTGACAGGGTTCACGGTGGAGTGATCTTGAACGAGTGAGGGCCTTCCGGGTTCGGTGTGGATTGCGACA
>NZ_JBSFLQ010000039.1:0-79757 GCF_053599115.1 Streptomyces sp. NPDC001020
ACTGTGTTGGTTCTGAAACCACGAACAATCATTGCTGGTTGTCAGTTTCATAGTGTTTCGGTGGTTATAGCGTGAGGGAAACGCCCGGTTACATTTCGAACCCGGAAGCTAAGCCTTACAGCGCCGATGGTACTGCAGGGGGGACCCTGTGGGAGAGTAGGACGCCGCCGAACAATCATTAGCCTCAACCCCCGGCCCACGGCCGGGGGTTGAGGCATTTCTGCGTTCAGCGTCGCTTGTACTTCTTCAGGAACTTCCACACCACATCGGTCGCGTTGAGCGCGTAGTCGGCATAGTCCCCCGGCCATTCATGGCTCATGCCCTCGATGACGTAGCTGTGCACCCGGCTTCCGTCCGCGCACCGCGACATGATGGCCGTGTATTCGCCCGGCTTGTTCACCCGGTGAGTGGTCACACAGCCCAGCCGTTTCCGCCACGTCGCGATGCCGGCCAGGGAGTAGGGGCTCCACTGATCCTCGGAGCCGATGATCGTGATGACCGGGACCGGCCTGGACGGCACATACCCCGGGTCCTCCGTGAGCGGGCCCGTGTAGCCGCCGCTGACCGGGGCGACGGCGGCGAAGACGCCGGAGCGTTCCACGGCCAGGCGGAACGACATGTCCGCGCCGTTCGAGAAGCCCGTGGCGTAGACCCGGGAGGGGTTGGCGCCCCAGTCGTCGACCAGGCGGCCCACCATCGCGGTGATGAAGCCGACGTCGTCCTCGCTGCCGCAGCAGACCAGGGCGTTGTACGAGCCGTCGAGGCCCTGCGGGTAGGCCACCAGGAAGTTGTGGCTGTCCGCGCGCTTGCTGAAGCCCGTGTAGGCCTCAATGCCCTCCGCGGTGCCCGGGGACCAGTGCATCACCACGACGAGGGGGAGTTTCTTGCCGGGGGTGTAGCCCGGCGGTGTGTGGAGTTTGAAGGTCCGTTCCTTGCCCTGCCAGGTGAGGGAGAGGTCGTGGTCTCCACCGGTCGCCGCAGGAGCGGTGGTTGCCGCCGCCGGGCCCGCGGCCAGGCCGAGCGCGATGAGCGCCGCGCTGATGACGAGGGCTAACCAGCGTCGTATATGGGGGCGTTGTCGTCTTGTGTTGGTCATGAAGGGAAGGGTGCGGGCGGAAAAGGGGCGAGTCCAGACCTTGGGCGGTCACAACCCGGCAGCATTTGGGGTATGATCTATTCCGTTGCCGCGAGGGAAACCTCCAAGGCAACAGGCCCCTATAGCTCAGTCGGCAGAGCGTCTCCATGGTAAGGAGAAGGTCAACGGTTCGATTCCGTTTGGGGGCTCCAGCAAAAGGCCTCGCCCATCAGGGCGAGGCCTTTTTCATGCCACAACTCGGGCCCCTGGCCCGAGCCTTCTCTCAGTCCTTCGGTAGGCCCGGTACCCGCATCGCGAGAATCGCCATGTCGTCCGACGGTGCGTCCGACGCGAAGCGTTCCACCGCGCGCATGATGCGGGCCGCCACCGCGCCCGCCGTGAGGCCCGTGCAGGTCGTCAGTACGTCCGCGAGGCCGTCGTCGCCCAGCATGCGCGTGCCTTCCCGGCGCTCGGTGACCCCGTCCGTGACGCACAACAGAACGTCACCCGGATCGAGCGTCACTGTCTGCTCGTACAGCTCCAGGTCCTCCATGACGCCGAGCAGCGGCTGCGGTTCAGCGGCCGGCTCCACCGTGCCGTCCTGGCGCAGACGCAACGGCAGTGGGTGACCCGCACAGACCACTTTCAGCACCGCGCTGCCGTCCTCCTGCGGCCACAACTCGCCGTAGAGGAGCGTCAGGAAGCGGCTGCGGGCGCCCTCGTCGAGGATCGCGGAGTTCAGTCGCTCGAGGACCGCCGGGCCGCCGAAGCCCTCTCTGGCCAGCAGACGGAGGGCATGGCGGGCCAGGCCCGTGACCGCCGCCGCCTCCGGGCCCGTACCGCAGACATCACCGATGGCGAATCCGTACGCGCCGTCTCGGATCGGAAACAGGTCGTAGAAATCGCCACCCACCTCGTTGCCCTCACCGGCCGCGCGATAGATCACCTCGACCTCGACACCATCGACGTGCGGCAGTTCCGGCGGGAGCAGGCTGCGCTGGAGGGACTGGCTGATGGCGGTGCGCTCCGAGTAAAGCCGCGCGTTGTCGAGCGCCAGGGCGGCCCGGCGACTCAAGTCCTCGGCCAGTTCCAGGATCTCCTGGCGGAAGTGTTCGTCCATCGGCTTGCCCAGCGTCAGCATGCCGATGACGCGATTGCGGGCGACGAGGGGAAGGACGACTGTTTCGCCGCCGACCGCCGAGGCCGTCGCAAGCGTCGCGCCGATGCCGGGAGTGACTGTTGAGGGCTCACTCAGGCCCAGAGTCCGCATAGACGTGCGCAAGGCCTCCTGATGGGCCGCATCCGCCGGGGCCGCCCAGACCCGGGCGCCCGGTGTGGGGATCGGCTCCGGCGGCGGGATCTTCGACAGAAGTGCCTTGAGACCGTCGATGCGGTCCTCGTCCTCGTGCAGCACATACGAGAGGAACGGCTCCGAGGCCTGGTCGGCGATCGTGTACACCGCGCACCAGGTGGCCAGCGTCGGGATCGTCATCTGGGCCATGAGGGCCAGCGTCTGATCGCGGTCCAGGGTGCCCGCCAGGAGGTCCGATGCCTCGACGAGGAAGCTGAGCGAGCCACGGCGCAGACGTTCCAGCTCGCCCAGGCGGGCCGACTCGACGGCGAGCGCGATACGGTCGGCCGCGAACTGGAGACGCAACGCCTCCTCGTTGGAGTAGCGGGAGGCCGCCTCGGCCGCGACACCGAGGGAACCTGTGAGGCGGCCCTCCACCTTCAGCGGGACGGTCACCACCGAACGCATGCCCGTACCAGCCAGCAGGGGAACCGCGCCCACAGCGGCCGTCAGGTCGTCGTGGACGGCCGGCATACGGGCCGAACCGTAGCGGCCGGGGCCCGCGTCCACCGGGACGCGGGCGAAGCGCTGGCGGGCGGAGGGCAGGCCGGTGGAGGCGCGTACCTCCAGCTCCGTTTCGTCGTCGGTCGCGAGGAGGAGGAAGGCCGCGTCGCCGTCGAGCATGTCGCGAGCGCGCTCCACCGTGCGCTGCAGAAGGCCGTCGAGGTCGTCAGGGGCGGGGGAACCGATGAAGATCTCGAAGGGGTCCGCTGCCTGGTTGTCCGCGGCGGTCGTGGCATCGGAGGCGGGTCCACGCAGCGGGGTCTGCAGAACGGCACGCTCGTGGTCGCGTACCAGCAGACAGACCGTGGACGGTTCACCCGCCGTGTCCCGTACGCGCAGATGCGATGCGTAGACGGGGGTCACACGGCCGTCCGCCCCGCGGATGCCGTAGCTGCCCTCCCAACGGGAGAGTTGGAGCGCCTCGGCGATACCCGTACTGGTGCCCGGGGTGTGTGGCCAGGCCGCGAGGTCGGTCAGTGGTTTGCCGGTCACTTGGTCTGCCGCGTGGCCGAAGAGTTCCTCCGCGTCCTCGTTCCAGGCGGAGATGGAACTGGTGCGGTCGATCTGGACGACCGCGACCCGGACCCGTCCGTCGGCGAGCGGGAGCAGGTCGGCCGGCAGCGAGGGGCCCGCCGCGCGTGTGCCTACCGGGCGCTCGGGAAGCTCGAGTTGGAACCAGACCTGTTTGTGCGTGGGCGTGTACTCCACACCCCAGCGGCCGGCCAGGGCGGCGCAGAGCTGGAGGCCGCGGCCGCCCTCGCGGTCGGGGCTGCCCATGCTGACGGCGGTCGTCTGCAGGGGGATCTCGCGCTCGGGGTAGCGGTCGGCGACCTCGATGCGTACGCCGTCGTCGCTACGCAGGCACAGCACCTCCGCGGAGGTGCCCGCGTGGACCACGGCATTCGTGACCAGTTCGCTGGTGAGGACCACGGCGTCGTCGACGATGTCCGCGAAACCCCAGCCCTGGAGCGTGTCGCGGACGAAGGACCTGGCCGTCGCGACCGATCGGCCGACGGGCGCGAAGCTGGCGGCCGCGCGCGCGGTGATCACAGAACTCCTCGTCTCCTTCTCGACGTGCGAGGCTCCCGGGCCGGCCCACCCGCGCCGAGGCAGCGGCTGGTCTCCCATATCCCGGGGATCCTGATGCGGCCCCTCGGGATGCAGTTCGGTGGTCATGGTGCGGCGCCCCTCCGATGCCTGCCCTCTCGTGCTCGTGCCACCGCCCAGGCCGGTCGGACCGGTGCGGCTGGACAGCCGCATGCAAGGTTACTTACCTTCGCCGTCCATGCGGATGCCGGACGCTGGTGTTTCCGCCCAGAGTGTGCGTGGACCATTTGCGAAGCTGCCGAACTGTTATGGCCTGGTTCGGGCATGGTGAAACACTGGGCAAGCTTGAGAGAGGGTCCGGGCAGGCCGAGTGCCTTCGGCCACACCGGGCACGTGCCTGGTGAATCGGGCAGCAGTACGCAGCAGTACCCCTGAGCACGGCAGTGATGGTCGATCCCTGCGGGAGGGACACAGTGGAGTCTGGCGCAGCGACGCAGGGCACGAAGACGCGCGCGAAAGGCGGACAGTCCCCGAGTAACCAGCGCACAGCGCGCAAGGGAACCACCGCGGTGGACACGGCGGCCCTGAACCGGCTGCTGACGGCTCTCATGGCGATGCGGGACGGGAACTTCCGCAGGCGGCTGCCGGTCTCGGGTGACGGCGTGATGTCGGAGATCGCCGCTGCCTTCAACGAGGTGGCCGACCGGAATCTGCACCTCACCGGTGAGCTGGCGCGGGTGCGGCGCATGGTGGGGCGCGAGGGGAAGCTCGCCGAGCGGCTGGAGACGGGGGCCTGTGAGGGGTCCTGGGCCGCCGCGATCGACGCCTCCAACGCGCTCGTCGACGATCTCGTACGTCCCGTCTCCGAGGTCAGCCGGGTACTGTCCGCGGTGGCCGAGGGCGATCTGTCGCCCCGCATGGAGCTGCGGACGCAGGGGTTGGAGGGGACCGGGCATCCGCTGCGCGGGGAGTTCCTGAAGGTCGGGCGCACCGTCAACAACCTGGTCGATCAGTTGTCGACGTTCACCGACGAGGTCACGCGGGTGGCCAGCGAGGTGGGCACGGAGGGCAAGCTGGGCGGGCAGGCCCGGGTACGCGGTATGTCCGGTTCGTGGAAGGATCTCACGGACTCGGTCAACACGATGGCGTACCGGCTGACCGCACAGGTGCGGGACATCGCCTTGGTGACGACGGCGGTCGCGAAGGGTGACCTGTCCCGGAAGGTCACCGTTCACGTGGCCGGTGAGATGCTGGAGTTGAAGAACACCGTCAACACGATGGTGGACCAGCTGTCCTCCTTCTCCTCCGAAGTGACCCGGGTGGCCCGCGAGGTGGGCACCGAGGGCGAGTTGGGCGGTCAGGCGCAGGTGCCCGGGGTGGCCGGCGTCTGGAAGGACCTCACCGACTCGGTGAACCTGATGGCCGGCAACCTGACCGCCCAGGTGCGCGGGATCGCGCAGGTGACGACCGCGGTCGCCAACGGTGACCTGTCGCAGAAGGTGACGGTGTCGGCGCGCGGCGAGGTCGCGCAGCTCGCCGAGACGATCAATCAGATGACCGAGACACTGCGCACGTTCGCGGACGAGGTCACGCGGGTCGCCAACGAGGTCGGCGCCGAGGGCCGGCTCGGTGGGCAGGCGAACGTGCCGGGCGCGGCGGGCACCTGGAAGGATCTCACCGACTCGGTCAATACGGTCTTCAGGAACCTGACCACTCAGGTGCGGGACATCGCGGCCGTCACCACGGCCGTGGCCAACGGTGACCTGTCGCAGAAGGTCACCGTCGATGTGGCCGGCGAGATGCTGGAGTTGAAGAACACCGTCAACGGGATGGTCGACCAGCTGTCCGCTTTCGGCTCCGAGGTCACGCGGGTGGCGCGGGAGATCGGAGTCGAGGGTGAACTGGGCGGCCAGGCACAGGTGACGGGCGCTGCCGGCACCTGGAAGGACCTCACGGACTCCGTCAACACCGCCTTCCGCAACCTCACCGGTCAGGTGCGCAACATCGCCCAGGTGACGACGGCTGTGGCCAACGGTGACCTGTCGCAGAAGGTCACCGTGGACGTCTCCGGTGAGATGCTCCAGTTGAAGAACACCGTGAACACGATGGTGGATCAGCTCTCCTCCTTCGCCGACCAGGTCACGCGCATGGCCCGGGACGTGGGCACCGAGGGTCGGCTCGGCGGTCAGGCCGTGGTGCCGGGTGTCAGCGGTACCTGGAAGGAACTCACCGACTCCGTCAACTTCATGGCGGGCAACCTCACCTCGCAGGTGCGGCAGATCGCCCAGGTGACGACCGCGGTGGCCCGCGGTGACCTGTCGCAGAAGATCGACGTGGACGCGCGCGGGGAGATCCTGGAGCTGAAGAACACCATCAACAACCTGGTGGACCAGCTCTCCGCCTTCGCCGAGCAGGTGACGCGGGTGGCCCGCGAGGTGGGCACCGAGGGCCGGCTCGGCGGTCAGGCGCAGGTGCCCGGCGTGGCAGGCGTGTGGCGTGATCTGACCGACTCCGTGAACGGCATGGCGGGCAATCTCACCACCCAGGTGCGCAACATCGCCCAGGTCGCGACCGCGGTGGCCCGCGGTGACCTGTCGCAGAAGATCGACGTGGACGCGCGCGGGGAGATCCTGGAGCTGAAGAACACCATCAACACGATGGTGGACCAGCTCTCCAACTTCGCGGAGCAGGTGACGCGGGTGGCCCGTGAGGTGGGCACCGAGGGCATCCTGGGCGGTCAGGCCGAGGTCCAGGGTGTCTCGGGCACCTGGAAGGACCTCACGCAGTCCGTGAACTTCATGGCGAACAACCTGACCATCCAGGTGCGCAGCATCGCCGAGGTCACGACCGCGGTCGCCAAGGGAGACCTGTCCAAGAAGATCACCGTCGACGCCAAGGGCGAGATCCTCGAACTGGTCACCACCGTCAACACGATGGTCGACCAGTTGTCGTCCTTCGCGGAGCAGGTGACGCGGGTGGCCCGTGAGGTGGGCACCGAGGGCATCCTGGGTGGACAGGCGCATGTGCCCGGTGTCACCGGCATCTGGAAGGACCTCAGCGACAACGTCAACCTGATGGCCAACAACCTGACCGTGCAGGTGCGCAACATCTCTCAGGTCGCGGCGGCCGTTGCCAACGGTGACCTGACGCGGACGGTGACCATCGAGGCGCGTGGCGAGGTCGCGCAGCTCGCCGACACCTTCAACACCATGGTGAAGACGCTGAGCTCGTTCGCCGACCAGGTCACCAAGGTGGCCCGTGAGGTGGGCACGGACGGCATCCTCGGCGGTCAGGCGCACGTCCCGGGCGTGGCCGGCACGTGGAAGGACCTCACCGAGTCCGTGAACCGGATGGCGTCCAACCTCACCGGCCAGGTGCGCAACATCGCCATGGTGACCACGGCCATCGCGAAGGGCGACCTGACCAAGAAGATCGACATCGATGCGCGCGGCGAGATCCTGGAGTTGAAGAACACCATCAACACGATGGTCGACCAGCTCTCCTCCTTCGCCGAGGAGGTCACCAGGGTGGCCCGTGAGGTGGGCACGGACGGTCAGCTCGGCGGTCAGGCACGGGTCCGGGACGTCGACGGCACCTGGCGCGATCTGACCGAGTCGGTGAACGAGATGGCCGGGAACCTGACCCGGCAGGTGCGCGCGATCGCCCGCGTGGCGACCGCCGTGACCCGCGGCGACCTCAACCTGAAGATCGACGTGGACGCCTCCGGCGAGATCCAGGAACTTCAGGACTACATCAACAAGATGATCGCCAACCTGCGCGACACCACGATCGCCAACAAGGAGCAGGACTGGCTCAAGGGCAACCTGGCCCGCATCTCCGCCCTGATGCAGGGCCGCCGGGACCTGGCGGACGTGGCATCGCTGATCATGAGCGAGCTGACGCCGGTGGTCTCCGCGCAGCACGGCGCGTTCTTCCTCGCCATGCCGCTGGTAGACGGCAAGGACCTGGCAGCCGATGCGGACGACGCTTACGAGCTGCGCATGCTGGGGTCGTACGGCTACTCGATGGGCTCCATGCCGACGTCGTTCAGGCCGGGTGAGGCGCTCATCGGGACGGCCGCCAGGGAGAAGCGCACGATCCTGGTGGAGAACGCGCCGAGCGGCTATCTGAAGATCTCCTCCGGTCTCGGAGAGGCGCCGCCCGCGCAGGTCATCGTCCTTCCGGTGCTCTTCGAGGGCAAGGTGCTCGGCATCATCGAGCTGGCGTCCTTCACGCCGTTCACGCACATCCAGAAGGACTTCCTCAACCAGATCGCCGAGATGATCGCGACGAGCGTCAACACCATCTCCGTCAACACCAAGACCGAGGTGCTGCTGAAGCAGTCGCAGGAGCTGACGGAGCAACTCAGGCTGCGATCGGAGGAGCTGGAGCAGCGGCAGAAGGCACTCCAGGCGTCCAACGCCGAACTGGAGGAGAAGGCCGAGCTGCTGGCCCGGCAGAACCGCGACATCGAGGTCAAGAACACGGAGATCGAGGAGGCACGGCAGGTCCTGGAGGAGCGTGCCGAGCAGCTGGCGGTCTCCATGCGCTACAAGAGCGAGTTCCTGGCCAACATGTCGCACGAGCTGCGTACGCCGCTCAACTCCCTGCTGATCCTGGCGAAGCTGCTCGCCGACAACGCCGAGGGGAATCTCTCGCCGAAGCAGGTCGAGTTCGCCGAGACCATCCACGGCGCCGGCTCCGACCTGCTCCAGCTGATCAACGACATTCTCGACCTGGCGAAGGTCGAGGCGGGCAAGATGGACGTCTCCCCGACGCGCATCGCGCTCGTCCAGCTCGTCGACTACGTGGAGGCGACCTTCAGGCCGCTGACCGCTGAGAAGGGACTGGACTTCTCCGTACGGGTCTCCCCGGAGCTTCCCGCCACGCTGCACACCGACGAACAGCGCCTCCTCCAGGTGTTGCGCAACCTGCTGTCCAACGCGGTGAAGTTCACCGACACCGGCGCCGTCGAGCTGGTCATCCAGCCCGCGGGCAGTGACGTCCCGGTGGCCATCAGGGAGCAGCTGCTGGAGGCCGGCTCGCTGCGGGACCCGGACGCTGAGATGATCGCGTTCTCCGTGGCCGACACGGGCATCGGTATCGCGGCCGGCAAGATGAGGGTGATCTTCGAGGCGTTCAAGCAGGCGGACGGGACCACGAGCCGCAAGTACGGCGGTACGGGTCTTGGGCTGTCCATCTCGAGGGAGATCGCGCGACTGCTCGGGGGCGAGATCCACGCGCAGAGCGAACCCGGACGCGGCTCGACGTTCACCCTGTATCTGCCACTGCACCCGAGCGAGCTGCCGCCGCACGGTTACGCGGAGCTGGCGCCCGCCATGGAGGCCGACGAACTGCTGGCTTCCGAGGAGGAGCTGCCCGCTCTGGGCATCGAGACCCCGTCCGAGGTGAAGTCGTACCAGGAGACCCAGAACGGGCCCGCGGCGCTCTTCCGGCGCCGCCGCAGGGCGGTCACCGCGGGCACGCAAGGGGGCGGCGGCGGGGGGCAGGATCAGTGGGCCGCCGAACGGGAGGTCGCCGAGCAGTCGCGGCAGAAACTCCCGTTCGCCGGGGAGAAGGTGCTGATCGTCGACGACGACATCCGCAACGTTTTCGCGCTCACCAGCGTTCTGGAGCAGCACGGCCTGTCGGTGCTGTACGCCGAGAACGGCCGTGAGGGCATCGAGGTCCTGGAACAGCACGACGACGCGGCGGTCGTCCTGATGGACATCATGATGCCCGAGATGGACGGGTACGCCACGACCACGGCGATCCGGCGGATGCCGCAGTTCGCCGGGCTGCCGATCATCGCGCTGACGGCCAAGGCGATGAAGGGCGACCGGGAGAAGGCCATCGAGTCGGGCGCGTCCGACTATGTGACCAAGCCGGTCGATCCCGATCATCTGTTGTCCGTGATGGAGCAGTGGATGCGTCAGGAATGACGGGAACCCCGAACGTTCACGCGGAGTTGCTGACTGACTGTGCCCAAAACCGTGTAGAAGTGCGGTGCACGGGGAACCTTCTGGTCTCCCGCTGCGTTTCTGCTACGTGCACAGTGACATCGCGGTGACAGGGTGTGGCGACAGGCGGGGTGCGGCTACGATGACCGGCACAAGGACGGGCGGCGTAAGGGAGCCGTCCCCCGGGGTGGCAGCGGGCGGCACCACCCCAAGTCCTGAGGACAGGGGTGGCCCCAAGCCGGGGCGAGGAGGGCGGGCCATGGTGCAGAAGGCCAAGATCCTCCTGGTCGATGACCGGCCGGAGAATCTGCTGGCGCTGGAGGCCATCCTCTCTGCGCTCGATCAGACGCTGGTCAGGGCATCGTCCGGGGAGGAAGCGCTCAAGGCGCTGCTGACGGACGATTTCGCGGTCATTCTGCTGGACGTCCAGATGCCGGGCATGGACGGTTTCGAAACCGCCGCGCACATCAAGCGACGGGAGCGGACGCGCGACATCCCGATCATCTTCCTGACCGCCATCAACCACGGTCCGCACCACACCTTCCGGGGGTACGCGGCGGGCGCGGTGGACTACATCTCCAAGCCGTTCGACCCGTGGGTGCTGCGCGCGAAGGTCTCGGTGTTCGTCGAGCTCTACATGAAGAACTGCCAACTCCGTGAGCAGGCCGCCCTGCTGCGGCTCCAACTGGAGGGCGGAGGCAAGTCCGCGGTCGGCGCGAGCCGGGAGCCCGCGGGCCTCCTCGCCGAACTCTCCGCGCGGCTCGCGGCGGTCGAGGAGCAGGCCGAGGCACTGTCCAAGCAGCTCGACGACGACTCGGCGGACGCGGCGGCGGTGGCGACGGCGGCCCATCTCGAACGCAAACTCACGGGACTGCGCAGGGCGCTGGACGCCCTGGAGCCGGGCACGGGCAGCGGCGCGTCGCCGGTGCCGTCGCAGAACTGACGGGCCGTTCGCGGGTCAGGTCCGCAGAGCGTGCTTCGTTCGGCCCTTCCGCATTCCGTCCTGTCCGCCAAGCGGCGTACCCCTCTTGAGCCCACGTCAATTTCATGCCTCCCCTGGGGCGACACGAACGGGTGAAGCAGTGGCCACGCGTGTCCCCTGTCGTCTCCACCGGTAACCTCACACTCATGGCCCCACGTCCCGCAGCCAAGAAGTCGCCCGCGAAGAAGGCGGCCGCTCCGAAGAAGGCTCCGGCGCGAAAGGCCCCGGCGAAGAAGGCCGCCGCGAAGCAGGCACCCGCCAAGAAGGCGCCTGCCAAGAAGACAGCGGCCAAGAAGCCCGCCCCCGCGCCGGCGCCCAACCCGACCGCGGGCGTGTACAAAGTCGTACGCGCCCTATGGCTCGGCGTCGCGCACGCCGTCGGAGCGATGTTCCGCGGCCTGGGGCGGGGCGCGAAGGGGCTCGACCCGGCGCACCGCAAGGACGGCCTTGCCCTCCTGCTGCTCGCTCTCTCACTGATCGTCGCCGCGGGCACCTGGGCCAATCTGCACGGTCCCGTCGGCGACCTCGTCGAGATCCTGGTGACCGGCGCCTTCGGCCGCCTCGACCTGCTCGTGCCGATCCTGCTCGGCGCGATCGCCGTGCGTCTGATCCTGCACCCGGAGCAGCCAGAGGCCAACGGACGCATCGTCATCGGCCTGTCCGCGCTCGTCATCGGCGTGCTCGGCCAGGTCCACATCGCCTGCGGCGAGCCCGCCCGCAGCGACGGCATGCAGGCGATAAGGGACGCCGGCGGGCTCATCGGCTGGGGCACGGCCACCCCGCTGACCTACACCATGGGCGACGTTCTCGCTGTACCGCTGCTCGTCCTGCTCACGTTCTTCGGCCTGCTCGTGGTCACCGCCACCCCTGTCACCGCCATCCCGCAGCGCCTGCGGCTGCTGGGCGTGAAGCTCGGGATCGTGCACGACACCGTGTACGACATCCGCACCGAGGACGACGAGCGCTACGACGAGCAATGGCGCGAGGCATTGCCCCGCTCCCGGCGGCGCGGCCCCGCTGACGAACCGTACGACCCGGACGCGGCCGAGCAGGAGGCGCTCTCCGGGCGCCGCAGCCGCCCCCGACGTCCCGCTGTGCAGCAGCCCGCCATGGGCCGGCCGATGGACGCGGTCGACGTCGCGGCGGCCGCCGCTGCCGCTCTCGACGGAGCCGTCCTGCACGGCATGCCGCCCTCCCCGATCGTCGCCGACCTCACCCAGGGGGTGAGTGTCGGGGACCGCGAGCCGACGACACCCGTACCGGTCGCCCCTCCCCAGCAGGACAAACCCACGGCCGGGTCCACGGTGCCCGACCTGACCAAGGCGGCACCTCAGGCGCCCCGCGACCTGCCGCCGCGCGCCGAGCAGCTTCAGCTGTCCGGTGACATCACCTACTCCCTGCCCTCGCTCGACCTCCTCACGCGTGGCGGCCCCGGCAAGGCACGCAGCGCCGCCAACGACGCCGTCGTCGCCTCCCTCACGAACGTCTTCACCGAGTTCAAGGTCGACGCCGCCGTCACCGGCTTCACCCGCGGTCCGACGGTCACCCGGTACGAGGTGGAACTCGGCCCTGCCGTGAAGGTCGAGCGGATCACCGCGCTCACCAAGAACATCGCGTACGCCGTCGCCAGCCCCGACGTGCGGATCATCAGCCCGATCCCCGGCAAGTCCGCGGTCGGCATCGAGATCCCGAACACCGACCGTGAGATGGTCAACCTCGGTGACGTGCTGCGCCTCGCCGACTCCGCCGAGGACGACGACCCGATGCTGGTCGCCTTCGGCAAGGACGTCGAGGGCGGCTATGTGATGCACAGCCTGGCCAAGATGCCGCACATGCTCGTCGCCGGTGCGACGGGCTCCGGCAAGTCGTCCTGCATCAACTGCCTGATCACCTCGATCATGATGCGCGCGACCCCGGAGGACGTGCGCCTGGTCCTCGTCGACCCCAAGCGCGTCGAACTGACCGCGTACGAGGGCATCCCGCACCTGATCACGCCGATCATCACCAACCCCAAACGGGCCGCCGAGGCGCTCCAGTGGGTGGTGCGTGAGATGGACCTGCGGTACGACGACCTCGCGGCGTACGGCTTCCGGCACATCGACGACTTCAACGAGGCCATCAGGAACGGCAAGGTCAAGCCGCCCGAGGGCAGCGAGCGTGAACTGCAGCCCTACCCGTACCTGCTGGTGATCGTCGACGAGTTGGCCGACCTGATGATGGTGGCGCCGCGGGACGTCGAGGACGCGATCGTGCGCATCACGCAGCTCGCGCGCGCGGCCGGTATCCACCTGGTGCTCGCCACGCAGCGGCCGTCCGTGGACGTCGTCACCGGTCTGATCAAGGCGAACGTGCCGTCCCGGCTCGCCTTCGCCACCTCCTCGCTGGCCGACTCGCGCGTCATCCTCGACCAGCCCGGCGCCGAGAAGCTGATCGGCAAGGGCGACGGGCTCTTCCTGCCGATGGGCGCGAACAAGCCGACCCGTATGCAGGGCGCGTTCGTGACCGAGGAGGAGGTCGCGGCCGTCGTCCAGCACTGCAAGGACCAGATGGCGCCTGTCTTCCGGGACGACGTGGTCGTGGGCAGTCAGAAGAAGAAGGAGATCGACGAGGACATCGGCGACGACCTCGACCTGCTGTGCCAGGCGGCCGAGCTGGTCGTCTCCACGCAGTTCGGGTCCACCTCGATGCTCCAGCGGAAGCTGCGCGTCGGCTTCGCCAAGGCCGGACGGCTCATGGATCTCATGGAGTCGCGGAACATCGTCGGCCCCAGTGAGGGCTCCAAGGCACGTGACGTTCTCGTGAAACCCGACGAACTGGACGGTGTGCTCGCCCTGATCCGTGGGGAGCCTCAACCGTAGGGACCCGGGCGGTTCCCGGTCCGCACTGCGAGCGGGTCGCCCGGGCGCGATCGTCGACACCGGACGCCGCGCTCGGCCATTCGGTCGTGACCCACTCGTAAGTGCTCCGTGAGCAACCCTTTCCCGCTGCGATACGTCAAGGTGAGCGAGGGGACGGTTATATGTCCCGCCATCAGGATGACCGGCCATTCCGATGGAGTACAAAGTCATACCAGCCGGTTGCCCCACCCTGTCGTCACCCCCCTAGACTGAACTTCCAGCACAGGTGGCTACACGCTCGAAAGGCGCCCCCCGTGTCCATCGGCAACTCTCCTGACGGCAACTTCCCTGAGGACGCGCGTCCGTTCGCGGACGGTCGTGAAGAAGCCTCCACGTCGGATCGCCACTCCATCGGCCGCGCTCTGCAACAGGCGCGCATCGCGGCCGGGCTGACCGTCGACGACGTCAGCAACGCCACTCGGGTCCGCGTCGCCATCGTGCACGCGATCGAACGCGACGACTTCGCGCCCTGCGGCGGCGACGTCTACGCCCGCGGTCACATTCGCGCGCTCGCGCAGGCGGTCCACCTCCACCCCGACCCGCTGCTCGAGCAATACGCGGCCGAACACGGCGGACGGCCCGCTCCGACCCGCGCGGCCCCGCTCTTCGAGGCGGAACGCATCCGTCCCGAGCGACGCAGGCCCAACTGGACCGCGGCCATGGTCGCGGCGATCGTCGTCGTGATCGGCTTCGTGGGTTTCACCATGATCAAGGGGACCGGCGGCGGGCACAACGCGAATCCGCAGGGCGCCAAGGGCTCTGTGCCGACCGTCGGGAAGTCCGCCTCGCCCTCGCCCAAGACCAGCAAGACCGCGGACCACAAGCCCGAGCCGTCCGACAGCGCGATCGCGGCCGCGCCCCGGGACAAGGTCACCGTCCAGGTGAGCGCCACCGACGGTCGCAGCTGGATCTCCGCCAAGGACCACAACGGCCGGACGCTCTTCGACGGGCTGCTCAAGAAGGGCGACTCACAGTCCTTCCAGGACAAGGAGAAGATCCACCTGGTCCTCGGAGACGCGGGCGCCATCCAGCTGTACGTCAACGGTAAGAAGATCCAGGACGACTTCCGGCCAGGCGCGGTCGAGCGTCTGACGTACTCCAAGGGCGACCCGGTGACCGGATGACGGACGCCGGGGCACCCGGAGGGTGCCCGAGCGAAGCTCAGCAGTCCAGGACGCACGGGGTTGGCCGAGATCGGCCAACCCCGTCGACATGGGGTGTCGGCGGGACGAAGTAGTCTTGAGCCCATGCCTGAACGCCGTACCGTCGCACTCGTCACCCTTGGCTGCGCCCGTAACGAGGTGGACTCGGAGGAGCTCGCAGGCCGTTTGGAGGCGGACGGCTGGCAGCTTGTCGAGGACGCCGCGGACGCGGACGTCGCGGTCGTGAACACATGCGGATTCGTCGAAGCCGCCAAGAAGGACTCCGTCGACGCCCTGCTGGAGGCCAACGACCTCAAGGACCACGGGAGAACGCAGGCCGTCGTGGCGGTGGGCTGCATGGCCGAGCGGTACGGCAAGGAACTCGCCGAAGCCCTCCCGGAGGCCGACGGTGTGCTCGGGTTCGATGACTACACGAATATCTCGGACCGGCTCCAGACCATCCTGAACGGCGGCATCCACGCGTCGCACACCCCTCGTGACCGGCGCAAGCTACTGCCGATCAGCCCCGTGGAGCGGCAGTCCGCATCGGACGTGGCTCTCCCCGGGCACGGCGCCCCCGTGGACCTCCCCGAGGGCGTCGCCCCGCAGTCGGGTCCCCGTGCGCCCCTGCGCCGCCGACTGGACGGATCCCCTGTCGCCTCGGTGAAGCTCGCCTCCGGCTGTGACCGGCGGTGCTCCTTCTGCGCCATCCCGTCCTTCCGTGGCTCCTTCATCTCCCGCCGCCCGAGCGACGTGCTGAACGAGACGCGCTGGCTGGCCGAGCAGGGCGTCAAGGAGATCATGCTGGTCTCCGAGAACAACACCTCGTACGGCAAGGACCTGGGCGACATCCGCCTCCTGGAGTCCCTGCTGCCGGAACTCGCCGAGGTGGACGGCCTCGAGCGCGTCCGCGTCAGCTATCTGCAGCCCGCCGAGATGCGGCCCGGGCTCATCGACGTGCTCACCTCCACTCCGAAGGTCGCGCCCTACTTCGACCTGTCCTTCCAGCACTCCGCGCCGGACGTGCTGCGCGCGATGCGGCGCTTCGGTGACACCGACCGCTTCCTGGAACTGCTCGACACCATCAGGAGCAAGGCCCCGCAGGCCGGCGTGCGCTCGAACTTCATCGTGGGCTTCCCCGGCGAGACCGAGGCGGACCTGGCCGAACTGGAGCGCTTCCTGACCGGCGCGCGGCTGGACGCGATCGGGGTCTTCGGGTACTCCGACGAGGACGGCACGGAGGCGGCGACGTACGAGAACAAGCTCGACGAGGACGTCGTCGCCGAGCGGCTGGCCCGTGTCTCCCGGCTGGCCGAAGAACTGGTGTCGCAGCGCGCCGAGGAGCGTGTCGGCGAGACCGTGCACGTGCTCGTGGAATCCGTCGACGAGGAGGAGGGCGCCTACGGCCGTGCCGCGCACCAGGCACCCGAGACGGACGGCCAGGTGCTGTTCACAGAGCGCGAAGGTCTTGTCGTCGGCCGTATGGTCGAGGCGAAGGTGGTCGGTACGGAGGGGGTCGATCTGGTGGCCGAGCCGCTCGCCGGCTCAGTCGGGGGCCCTGAGGAGGCGGGCAGATGACGGGAATCCCGGCATCCGCAGCGGGCGGCTCTTCGGGTGCGCGGGGCACCGCGTCCGGCGCCCAGGCTGCCTCCGGTGTTCCGGCCGCCGAGGCGGTGCAGGGCCCGGGTGCCCCCGGAGCCTCCGGCACCCGGGACGGCGTACGACCGGCGCGGGGCGGCAAACTGACGGCCGCCGCGGTCAACCAGGCCAGCATCTGGAACGTCGCCAACCTCCTGACGATGCTCCGCCTGCTCCTCGTACCGGGCTTTGTCGCGCTGATGCTGGCCGACGGCGGGTACGACCCCGCGTGGCGCTCGCTCGCCTGGGCCGCCTTCGCCATCGCCATGATCACCGACCTGTTCGACGGCCATCTGGCGCGCACGTACAACCTCGTCACGGACTTCGGGAAGATCGCCGACCCCATCGCGGACAAGGCGATCATGGGCGCGGCGCTGATCTGCCTGTCCTCGCTCGGTGACCTGCCGTGGTGGGTGACGGTGGTGATCCTCGGCCGTGAGCTGGGCATCACCCTGCTGCGCTTCCTGGTGATCCGCCACGGCGTGATCCCGGCGAGTCGCGGCGGCAAGCTGAAGACCCTGACGCAGGGCGTGGCAGTCGGCATGTATGTGCTGGCGCTCACGGGATGGCTTGCGAGCCTGAGGTTCTGGGTGATGGCCGTGGCACTCGTCCTGACCATCGTCACCGGACTCGACTATGTGAGACAGGCCATCGTGCTGCGCAGGCGCGGAATCGCCGAGCGCCGGGCCGTGGCCGAGGAGACGGAGCGTTGAACTCCCTGGCCATCGAGGTGCTGCGACTCCTCACGGCGAGGGGCGAGACGCTCGCCGTCGCCGAGTCGCTGACCGGTGGCCTGGTGGCCGCGGAGATCACGGCGGTGGCCGGGGCCTCCCGATCCTTCCGTGGCTCCGTCACTGCCTACGCCACCGATCTCAAGCGGGACGTCCTCGGGGTCGACGGCACCCTGCTGGCCGCGCGCGGTGCGGTGGATCCACAGGTCGCGGCCCAGATGGCGGCCGGCGTACGCAAGGCGCTCGGGGCGGACTGGGGGCTCGCGACAACCGGTGTGGCCGGGCCGAAGACGCAGGACGGGCAGCCGGTCGGTACGGTTTTCGTGGCGGTGGACGGGCCGTTCGAAGAGGTCCCCGGCGAATCCCGTGGCGGGAAAGTGGCCGCCCTGCGGTTGAACGGCGATCGTTCGGAAATCCGTAGGGAGAGTGTACGGAGCGTACTCGCACTGCTTCTGGAGGAGCTTGCGGGCGAACAGACCGGGAATGAGCGGGCACAGGATACTGAAGAGAACGGGGGGACTTGATGCTTGCAGCCCTGAGTGAACACAACAGCGCTCCCCGCACGGCCGCGGCGCAAGGCGGTACGGTGGGGCGTGAAGGATGCGGTTTCGCGGTCCGAGGAGGGAGCCACCGATGATTCTGCTCCGTCGCCTGCTGGGTGACGTGCTGCGTCGGCAGCGCCAGCGCCAGGGCCGTACTCTGCGCGAAGTCTCCTCGTCCGCCCGAGTTTCGCTCGGCTATCTCTCCGAGGTGGAGCGGGGGCAGAAGGAGGCTTCCTCCGAGCTGCTCTCCGCGATCTGCGACGCGCTGGACGTACGGATGTCCGAGCTCATGCGAGAAGTGAGCGACGAACTCGCACTCGCCGAGCTGGCACAGTCGGCTGCGGCCACCGAGCCGGTACCCGCACCGGTGCGTCGCCCGATGCTCAATTCCGTGTCTGTCACCGGTGTCCCACCGGAACGGGTCACGATCAAGGCGCCCGCCGAAGCAGTGGGCGTGGTCGCCGCCTGATCCTCACACGCGTGGACGGGTGAGGCGGCAGTATGTGTCAGAGCCCCGGCCGGGGCTTCTCCGGACAGATCCGGAGAGGTTCGGCTGGGGCTCTTGTACGTCCGGGAGCGTATGCGGGCACGGCTCGCAGGGCATGCGCGTGCTTCGGCGCGCGGATCTGGCCGGCGGCCGGTGGCGGCCGGTGCCGGGCCCAGCGGGCGGGCTCCCCGATTGCCGGGCCCACGCGCGGCGGTCATGGTGGAAGGCAGGGGCTCGGGGCTGTACGAACCCTCGCGGAGGAAGCTGATGTACGTCGTGAAGAGCCCGCTGCCCGACGCGGACCTCAAGATCGTCTCCGAGGCGCTGCAAGGTGCCCTGGTCGATCTGGTGGACCTCTCCCTGGTGGCGAAACAGATCCACTGGAACGTGATCGGGCCGCGCTTCCGTTCCGTCCATCTCCAGCTCGACGAAGTCGTCGACAGCGCACGGCGGCACTCCGACACCGTGGCCGAACGGGCCTCGGCTCTGGGCGTCCCGCCGGACGGGCGGGCCATGACGGTCGCCCAGGGCAGCGGTATCGGCTCCGTGCCTCAGGGCTGGGTCAAGGACACGGACGCGGTCGGCGCCCTGGTGTCGGCGCTGGGCGCGGTGATCGCGCGGATGCGGGAGCGGGTGGACGCGACCGCAGAGCCGGATCCGGTGAGCCAGGACATCTTCATCTCCATCACCGCGGACCTCGAGAAGCACCACTGGATGTTCCAGGCGGCGCACGGGTGAGCGCCGAGCATCGCGAGGGCCTCCCGCACCCGGGCGGGGGACCGGGCGCGCGGGGTGCGCCGGGTGCGACGGTTGTCGGGGGCAGGCGCTGGTTCCGGTGCGCCCGTGTGCCGGTGGTGCGCCCTTCCTGGCCGTGACAGGGCATTCTAGGGTCTGGTTCCTCGGGTGGGAGGTGACGGCCATGGCGGGGCGTGCAGCGCGCTGGGGGGCGGCGCTGGCGCTGGGTGCGCTGTGGTGGTGGGGGGTGCTCCGACTCGCGCTGGCACCCGATGCGGGGGTGCTGGAGGGGGCGGTCGCGGCCGGCGGGTGGGGGCTGAGCCTGCTGCCGGTGCATTGCGTGCCCAAGGCCGGTGCCGTTGGGGCGGCCGGGTCGGGCCGATGGGTACGGTCCCGGCCGCGGTGGCGGGCCGCGGGAGGACGGGGGAGGGGCGCGTAACCAGGGTGAGGGGACTGCTCCTGCAACGGTGTGGTGTGACGGGGAGTCGGGGCGGTGCGCGGGTGATCGGGGAACCCCCCGGGGCCGCCCTGTCGGCCAGTCCGCGCAGCACTGTGCGCCAGTGACGGTGTGAACGACCTGACGGGTGGTCAACCGTATGTAAAGGGAGGGCGCTTGCGTGATTCCGCGGTATCCGGGGTCGGGCCCGACTGGCAGGTCGGACACCAGTAGGTGGGGCGCTCGCGGGAGCCGTCGCCCTGGTCGGCCACCCGGACCGGGGTCCCACAGCGCAGACAGGGGTGAGGCGCGCGGCCGTACACGAAGAGCCTTTGTTCGCGCCGTCCGGTGGTGCTGCGCGCAGGGCTGTCGCGGTTCGCCTCCAGGAGCCTCTTGGCGAGGGCGGGTAGACGGGCGGCGTGCTCGGCGCGGAGGCTGCCGACGGGGAGCCAGGGGGTCGCGCCCAGCAGGAAGCAGAGTTCGCTCTTGTAGACATTGCCGATGCCGGCCAGGTTGCGCTGGTCGAGAAGGGCCTCGCCGAGGGGGCGGGCGGGGTCGCGCAGCAGGTTCTCCAGTGCCCTGCCGGGGTCCCAGTCGGGGCTCAGGAGGTCGGGGCCGAGGTGGCCGACGGCGCGGTGCTCGTCGGCGGTGCGGAGGAGTTCCAGGACGGGCAGGCGGTAACCGACGGCCGTACGGTCGGCGGTGCCGAGGATGGCCCGGATCTGATGGGCGGGGCCGCCGCTCCAGCGCTGCCCCGGCGCATAGACCTTCCACGCGCCGTCCATCATCAGATGGGAGTGCAGCGTGAGCCCGCCCTCGATACGGGTGAGGAGGTGCTTGCCGCGCGGGGTGACGTCCAGGACGGTACGCCCCGTGAGGTCGGCCGTGGCGTATCTGGGCACCCGGAGGTCGGAACGGGTCAGTACCCTGCCCGCGAGCGCCCCCCGTAGACGCTTCGCTGCTTGGTAGACGGTGTCACCTTCGGGCATGGCTCAAGGGTGACATGCCGGGGGACGCCGACCGGTGGTGCGCCGGGCCGCCCGGTTCTGCGCCGCACCACGCCGGGGCGCCGCAGGCTCACGGGCGGATGCGCAGCCCTCGCGGGGTCGCGATGAAGCCCGCGCCTTCCAGGAGTATGCCGAACGGGGACGAGAGGGCGGAGGCGCCATTGACCCGCTCCACCGTGACCGTGCCGAGGGAGCCCGCCCGTGCGGCCGCCGCGAGGGCCTCGGCGGCCGTGCGTAGTCGGGCGTCCTCCGCCGGACCGGTCCCCGGAGCCGAGGGCCAGGCCAGCAGGGTCTTGCCACCGCGCTCCATGTAGAGGGCCAGCTCGCCGTCGACGAGGACCACCAGCGAGCCCGCCTTGCGCCCCGGCTTGTGCCCCGCACCCGTCGGCGGCTCGGGCCAGGGAAGCGCCGAACCGTACGCGTTCGCCGGGTCGGCGGCGGCCAGGACGAGGGCCCGGGGGGAACTGGTGGAACGGGTACGGTTCGGCGGCAGGCCCTGCGCGGAGCGGGTACCGAAATCCGCGGCGGAGAAGCCGGAGCCCGATCGCGGGCCTCCGAAACCCGGGGCCGACAACGGGTCCGGGAGAGACCGGCCCTTGCCGAAGGCGTCGGTGACGCCGGTGGCGAACGGGTCCTCGAGATCGTCGCGGGCGCCGGCGCCCGCCGCGTCGTCCGGGCGGCCGCCGTAGCCGGAGGCGGTGTCCAGGGCGCCGAACGGGCCGGGCCCGGTGCCGGGAGTACCGGCCGGGGCGAGGGGATGTCCGCTGCCCCCGGCGAATTCGTTCGGGTAGCCGTTTCCGGCGCCTGGCCCTGCTGCGCCCGGGTCAGGCAGCGGCTCGCCCCGCTCGCGCGCGTTCGCCACCGCGCGCAGCCGGTCCACCGCGCCGTCCATCGCGAACTGTGCCGCGCCGAGCCCCTCGACCACATAGCCGCGCCGTGCCTGACCGCTCTCCTCGAAGGCGGACAGGATGCGGTACGTCGCCGAGAAGCCACCCTCCACACCCTCCGCGGCCACCGCCCCCCGGGTCACCACGCCGTGCCGATCCAGCAGGGTCCGGGCCAGGGCGTGCGCGCGGACGGTGGGATCGGCCTCGCGCGCGGGAAGCAGTGACCAGCGGCCCGCGACGGTCGGAGGGCCCGTACGGGACTGGGGGCGGGCGGTGGCCGTCAGGGAGCCGTAGCGCCCGCGCGGGACCGTGCGCTTGGCACGGTGGGCGGTGGAGCCCGCGGTGCGACCCGAGCCGAGCAGCGACCGCATCGGTGCGAGCGTGTCGTTCGTCAGTCGCCCCGACCAGGCCAGGTCCCAGATCGCGTCGGCCAGCTGTGGATCCGTGGCGTCCGGGTGCGTCGTGGCACGGACCTGGTCGGCTATCTGGCGGAAGAACAGGCCGTAGCCACCTGAGAGGGCGTCCAGGACCGACTGGTGGAGGGCGGTCAGCTCCAACGGGGGCGGAGCGGGCAGGAGCAGCGGGGCCGTGTCGGCCAGATACAGCGAGACCCAGCCGTCCTTACCGGGCAGCGCACCCGCGCCCGCCCACACCACCTCGCCGGCGGCCGTGAGTTCGTCCAGCATGCCGGGCGTGTAGCGCGAGACGCGGGACGGCAGGACGAGTTTCTCCAGGGCGGACGCGGGCACGGACGCGCCCTGCAACTGCTCGATCGTCCGCACCAGCCCGTCGACGCCTCGCAGTCCGTGCCCGCCGCCGATGTGCTGCCACTGCGGCAGGAACTGCGCCAGCGCGGCCGGAGCCACCGGCTCCAGCTCATGCCGCAGCGCCGCCAGCGACCGGCGCCGCAGCCTGCGCAGCACCGCCGCGTCGCACCACTCCTGGCCGATTCCCGCCGGATGGAACTCCCCCTGCACGATCCGCCCGGCCGCCGAGAGCCGCTGCAGCGCGCCCTCCGTGACGGCCACGCCGAGCCCGAACCGCGCGGCCGCGTTGGCCGAGGTGAAGGGGCCGTGCGTGCGCGCGTACCGCGCGAGGAGGTCGCCGAGCGGGTCCTTGACCGGTTCCGTGAAGGCTTCCGGGACGCCCACCGGCAGTGCCGTACCGAGCGCGTCGCGCAGGCGACCGGCGTCCTCGATGGCCGCCCAGTGGTCGACGCCCGCGATGCGGACCTTGATGGCGCGGCGGGCGGCACCCAGTTCCTGGGCCCAGTGCGGCTCGGTGCCGCGCTCCGTCAACTCCGCGTCGGTGAGCGGTCCCAGCAGTCGCAGGACGTCCGCGACGCCTTCGATGTCCTTGACGCGCCGGTCCTCGGTGAGCCACTGCAGCTCGCGCTCGAGCTCGGTCAGCACCTCGGCGTCGAGCAGCTCGCGCAGCTCCGCCTGACCCAGCAACTCGGCCAGCAGCCGGGAGTCCAGCGACAGTGCGGCGGCGCGCCGCTCGGCGAGCGGCGAGTCCCCCTCGTAGAGGAACTGTGCGACGTACCCGAACAGGAGTGAGCGGGCGAAGGGGGACGGCTCCGGCGTGGTGACCTCGACGAGCCGCACCTTGCGGGACTCGATGTCGCCCATCAGCTCCACGAGTCCGGGGACGTCGAAGACGTCCTGGAGACATTCGCGGACGGCCTCCAGAACGATCGGGAACGAGCCGAACTCGCTGGCGACCTGGAGCAGTTGGGCCGCGCGCTGGCGCTGCTGCCACAGCGGGGTGCGCCTGCCCGGGTTGCGGCGCGGCAGCAGCAGCGCGCGGGCGGCGCACTCGCGGAACCGGGACGCGAACAGTGCCGAGCCACCGACCTGGTCGGTGACGATCTGGTCGACCTCACCCTTGTCGAAGACGACGTCCGCCGCGCCGACGGGCGCCTGCTCGGCGCCGACCGACATGTCCACAGAGGCGCCCGCCGGCGGCTCCTGGTCGAGCAGGTCCAGGCCCATCAGATCGGCATCGGGAAGCCGCAGCACGATGCCGTCGTCGGCGTGCATGACCTGCGCGTCCATGCCGTACCGCTCGGCCAGCCGGGCACCCAGCGCGAGTGCCCACGGAGCGTGGACCTGGGCGCCGAAGGGGGAGTGGACGACGACCCGCCAGTCGCCCAGCTCGTCGCGGAACCGCTCGACGACGATCGTGCGGTCGTCCGGGACGTGACCGCAGGCCTCGCGTTGCTCCTCCAGGTACGACAGCACGTTGTCCGCGGCCCAGGCGTCGAGCCCCGCCGTCAGCATCCGCAGCCGTGCGTCCTCCGTGGACAGCGAGCCCACCTCGCGCAGGAACGCGCCTACCGCACGGCCCAGTTCGAGCGGGCGACCCAGCTGATCGCCCTTCCAGAAGGGCAGTCGGCCGGGAACGCCGGGCGCGGGGGAGACCAGGACGCGGTCGCGCGTGATGTCCTCGATCCGCCAGGAGCTGGTGCCCAGCGTGAACACGTCCCCGACCCGGGACTCGTACACCATCTCCTCGTCCAGCTCGCCGACCCGGCCGCCGCCCTTCTTCGGATCGGACCCGGCCAGGAAGACCCCGAACAGCCCACGGTCCGGGATCGTGCCCCCGGAGGTGACGGCCAGCCGCTGGGCGCCTGGCCGGCCGGTGATCGTGCCCGCGACCCGGTCCCACACCACCCGCGGGCGCAGCTCCGCGAAGGCGTCGGAGGGATAGCGGCCGGCGAGCATGTCCAGCACCGCCGTGAAAGCCGACTCCGGGAGCGAGGCGAAGGGGGCGGCCTGGCGGACCGTGGCGAGGAGGTCGTCGAACTGCCAGGTGTCGAGGGCGGTCATGGCGACGAGCTGCTGTGCGAGCACGTCCAACGGGTTCGCCGGAACCCTCAGCGACTCGATCGCTCCCGTGCGCATCCGCTCGGTGACCACGGCGGACTGCACGAGGTCGCCGCGGTACTTGGGGAAGACCACGCCCGTGGAGACCGCGCCGACCTGGTGCCCGGCGCGGCCCACTCGTTGCAGCCCGGACGCCACGGACGGCGGCGACTCGACCTGGACGACGAGGTCCACCGCACCCATGTCGATGCCCAGCTCCAGGCTGGAGGTGGCGACGACGGCAGGCAGCCGGCCCGCCTTGAGGTCCTCCTCGACGAGGGCACGCTGCTCCTTGGAGACCGAGCCGTGATGGGCGCGGGCGAGTACCGGAGGCGCACCCTGGGCCGCGCCCGAACCGCCCATCAGTTCGGCGGGCGCGTGGTGCTCCGGCAGTGTCTCTCCGGTGGCCCTCTCGTACGCGATCTCGTTGAGCCGGTTGCACAGCCGCTCCGCGAGACGGCGGGAGTTGGCGAACACGATCGTGGAGCGGTGGGCCTGGACCAGATCGGCGATCCGCTCCTCCACATGCGGCCAGATCGACGGGCGTTCCGCACCCTCGGCCGCGTCGGCGACCGGGGAGCCGCCCAGCTCGCCGAGGTCCTCGACGGGAACGACGACGGACAGGTCGAACTCCTTGCCGGACTCGGGCTGGACGATCTCCACTTTGCGGCGCGGGGAGAGGAAGCGCGCCACCTCGTCCACCGGGCGCACGGTGGCGGACAGGCCGATACGGCGCGCGGGCTTGGGCAGCAGTTCGTCGAGCCGCTCCAGGGAGAGCGCCAGATGCGCGCCCCGCTTGGTGCCCGCCACGGCGTGCACCTCGTCCAGGATCACCGTCTCCACGCCCGTCAGTGCGTCGCGCGTGGCCGAGGTCAGCATCAGGAACAGCGACTCCGGCGTGGTGATCAGGATGTCCGGCGGGCGGGTGGCCAGGGCACGGCGCTCGGCGGCCGGGGTGTCGCCGGAGCGGATGCCCACCTTCACCTCTGGCTCCGGCAGGCCGAGCCGCACCGACTCATGGCGGATGCCCGTGAGCGGACTGCGCAGATTCCGTTCCACGTCCACCGCGAGGGCCTTCAGCGGGGACACGTACAACACCCGGCAGCGCTTCTTGGGGTCGGCGGGCGGTGGAGTGGACGCCAGCTGGTCGAGTGCGGCGAGGAACGCGGCCAGCGTCTTGCCGGAACCGGTCGGGGCGACCACGAGCACATCCGAACCCTCGGCGATGGCGCGCCACGCCCCGGCCTGGGCAGCGGTGGGCGCGGAGAACGCCCCCGTGAACCAGCCGCGGGTCGCGGGCGAGAAGCCGTCAAGGGCTCGGTGTGCGGAACTGACCATGGATCCATCCTGCACCCGCCCACTGACAAAGCCCCTGACCTGTGTGAACGTCCTCGCGAGGACGCCGGGGGGAGCGGTCACGGGCCGCCCGGTGGTGACGCAGAATGGGATCCATGGCGGGTTCCGGGGAGCGGGCGCGGCACTGGCGGTACGAGGAACTGCCCGGTGTCGATCTGCTGCGGGCCCGCTACATCCGCAAGACCTTCCTGCGGCACACCCACGAGAACTTCGTGATCGCGGCCATCGCGGACGGCGTCGAGATCTTCCATCACGGTGGTGCCGACCAGTACGCGGGGCCGGGTGCCCTGGCACTGGTCAACCCCGACACCTCGCACACGGGCCGGGCCGGCGGACCCGAGGGCTGGCGGTACGGGGCCGTGTACCCCTCGCCGGAACTGGTGGCCGAGATCGCCGCCGAGACGACCGCCCTGCGCGGAACCCCGGGCTTCACCAGCCCGGTGCTGGAGGACTCGTACGCCGTCGGTCTGGTCCACGAGGTGCTCCGGGCGGCGGACGAGGGCAACGCGCTCGCCGCCGACACCCTGCTGCGGGTCGCCGTGACCCGGCTGCTCCGCCTGAACGGCGGGCCGATGCCCCAGTGCGCCGTGCGCACCGCGGGCGCCCGCGCCGCTGCACGCGCGCGTGCCGTGCTCGAGGAGCGGATGGCCGAGCCGCCGACCCTGGAGCGGCTGGCGGCCGGCCTCGGCACCAGCCCGTTCGCACTGTTGCGCGCGTTCCGCGACACCTACGGCATGCCGCCGCACGCCTGGCTGACCGACGCCCGGGTCCGTCGGGCCCGCCGCCTCCTGGACGCCGGCATCGCACCCGCCCAGGCGGCCGTCGCCGTCGGGTTCACCGACCAGCCGCACCTCAACCGCCACTTCACCCGCATCGTGGGCGTGCCTCCGGGGGCCTACCAGCGGGGAACGCAGGGGCGAGGGCCCGCGCGCCCCGGGCGCAAGAACGTACAAGACCCGCTGAGCGGCCGCTCGTAGCGTTGCGAGCGTGGCAGAACAGACCGCTCTCGCAGACATACGCAGGGACGACAACGGAAAACCGGGCGCCGCGGTCGTCCGGGACGCCCTGGGAGTCGGGGTCGCCGTTGGGCTCTCCGGCTTCGCCTTCGGGGTGACCTCGGCCGGCAGCGGGCTCACGCTCCTGCAGACCTGTGCGCTCAGCCTCCTGGTGTTCACCGGTGCCTCGCAGTTCGCCCTCGTCGGCGCGCTCGCCGCCGGCGGAAACCCGTTCACAGCGGCCGCAGGCGCCTTCTTCCTGGGCGTGCGCAACGCCTTCTACGGACTACGCCTGTCGCAGTTGCTGGCCCTCCCGCGTGCGGTGCGGCCGTTCGCCGCCCAGTGGGTCATCGACGAGACCACGGCAGTCGCGCTCGCCCAGCCGTCGCGGCGCAGCGTCCGCATCGGCTTCACCGTCACCGGGCTCACCCTCTACGTCCTGTGGAATCTGACCACGCTCCTCGGGGCGGTCGGCGCGCAGGCCGTCGACAATACGGACGCGTGGGGCCTGGACGCCGCCGGGCCCGCGGTGTTCCTGGCGCTGCTCGCGCCGAAGCTGAAGACCACCACCGAGCGCGCCGTGGCGGGCGCGGCCGCGGTGCTCGGGCTCGGCCTGCTTCCGGTCCTGCCTGCAGGCGTCCCGGTCCTGGTGGCGGCACTGGCGGCCCCGGCCGCCCTCTTCGCGGAAGGCTGCTGGAAGGCCCACGGCAAGGTGGCTGCCGGGGACGACGCGCCGAACCGGGACCGGAACGACGTGAACGGCGACGCACAGGGGGAAGACCGTTGAACGTCTGGATTGCGATCGGTGTGACCGCCGTCGGCTGCTACGCCGTCAAACTCATCGGCCTGCTGGTCCCCGCCGGAGTCCTGGAGCGTCCGCTCGTGCAGCGACTCGCGACCCTGCTGCCGGTGGCCCTGCTGGCCGCCCTCACGGCACAGCAGACCTTCGCCGACGGCCGCGGTCTCGTACTGGACGCCAGGGCCGCGGGGCTCGCCGCGGCTGCTGTGGCACTGCTGTTGCGCGCCCCGTTCCTGCTGGTCGTCGGCGCGGCCGTCGTGGTGACGGCGGGGGTGCGGGCGATGACGGGCTGAGCGGAGGCTGGCCGCACGCGCGCGTGGCTGTGCGGTCAGCCGAGCACCCGCCCGTACACCGCAGGGGTGCGCAGCACGTCGGCGATCACGGGGCGCGGCACTCCGGGCGGTGCCCGGAGACCGAGCGGTAGCGGTTCGGCGCCACTCTCACGGGCGGGATACTTGAGTCATGCGTTTGACGGTCTTCTGGCAGCGGATGGCGGATCACTTCGGCGAGGGTTACGCCGACACCTTCGCGCGCGATCACGTGATGTCGGAGCTCGGCGGGCGCACGGTGCACCAGGCCCTGGACGCCGGCTGGGCGGCCAAGGACGTGTGGCGCGCGGTGTGCACGGCCATGGACCTGCCGCATGAGAAGCGCTGAAGCGCCCCGGAACGTCGAAGGTGCCTCAGTGCGCCAGTGACGTCGGCGAGATTCTCCGGATGAGGGCTTCCCAGGACGTCCCGAGGCTCACCAGGTGACGGCCGTGCAGACCCGCGCACCGAGCACGGAGGCTCAGCAGCCGCCGATCGCCGCGGGCGAACCGCTGCTTTGCGGTGGCGCTCCAGGGCGCACGGAACAGCGGTCAGGTCGGCGTGGGCAACACGTGTATCGCCAGGCGGAGACACCCGGGGAACCACGCCGTCACCGAAGGACGTCTGAGGAATGAGACGTAAGTGATGCGAGGCGTTGGGTGGGGGCGGAGTGCACCCGGACGGTGGACTGGGCGTGGGTCTTACTCCGACGGAGACGGCTGCTCTCCTGCTGGGCAAGATTCGGCAAGGTATCGACTATGCCCGCGGAAAGAAGCGGCAGTTCCGTCGACGCGCTTCGGTGATCAAGCTGCTGACACTGGCACTGTCTGCGGCCTCCACCATCATCCTGGGCCTGCGCATATGGGCAAACCTGGCCTTCGCGCTGGTGGCCCTCGTGACGGTGACGGGAGCTGTCGAACCATTCTTCAACTGGCGCTCCCGGTGGGTGCTGATGGAAGAAACGCAGTATCGCTTCCAGCGTCTCGCCGATGACCTGGAGTACCTCGTGGCATCGACGCCTGCCGCCGACCTGACGCATGACCATCTTGGCAGCATCTATGGTCGGTATCAGGCTGTTTGGGATGATCTGAGTCGCACGTGGCTGGAGCACCGTCGCGAACCGGCACCGTCGTCGAGTGCCTAGTCGGCACGCCGTACGGAAGCGCACTGTGGGACTCGCGCCAGTCGCAGGCGGCCATGCCTCGGTCGGTGTCACAGGACAGCCGCCGCCCCCTGGGGCTCGAGGGGCGCGCTTGACACGAAAATCGAACATCCATTCTTATGGAGGCTCCGGTGAGGCTCTCGGCGGGGGTTTCCCCACGTTTCCTGGGGAAGTGCCCGAGTTATCCACAGGCCGAACGGGCGTCGGGGCGCATTGTCAGTGGCAGGCGTTAGCGTCTTTGACGTGAAGCGATCGACTCAAGCAAACCGGGTGGAACCCATGGCAGGAACCGACCGCGAGAAGGCCCTGGACGCCGCGCTCGCACAGATTGAACGGCAATTCGGCAAGGGCGCGGTCATGCGCATGGGCGAGCGGTCGAAGGAGCCCATCGAGGTCATCCCGACCGGGTCGACCGCCCTCGACGTGGCTCTCGGTGTCGGCGGCCTGCCGCGCGGCCGCGTGGTGGAGATCTACGGACCGGAGTCCTCCGGTAAGACGACCCTGACCCTGCACGCGGTGGCGAACGCGCAGAAGGCCGGCGGTCAGGTCGCCTTCGTGGACGCCGAGCACGCCCTCGACCCCGAGTACGCGAAGAAGCTCGGCGTCGACATCGACAACCTGATCCTCTCCCAGCCGGACAACGGCGAACAGGCGCTGGAAATCGTGGACATGCTGGTCCGCTCCGGCGCGCTCGATCTCATCGTCATCGACTCCGTCGCCGCGCTCGTCCCGCGCGCGGAGATCGAGGGCGAGATGGGTGACAGCCATGTGGGTCTGCAGGCCCGCCTGATGAGCCAGGCCCTCCGGAAGATCACCAGCGCGCTCAACCAGTCCAAGACCACCGCGATCTTCATCAACCAGCTGCGCGAGAAGATCGGCGTGATGTTCGGCTCTCCGGAGACCACGACGGGTGGTCGGGCGCTGAAGTTCTACGCGTCGGTGCGTATCGACATCCGCCGCATCGAGACCCTGAAGGACGGCACGGAGGCGGTCGGTAACCGCACTCGGTGCAAGGTCGTGAAGAACAAGGTCGCCCCGCCCTTCAAGCAGGCCGAGTTCGACATCCTCTACGGGCAGGGCATCAGCCGTGAGGGCGGCCTGATCGACATGGGCGTCGAGCACGGCTTCGTCCGCAAGGCCGGCGCCTGGTACACGTACGAGGGCGACCAGCTCGGCCAGGGCAAGGAGAACGCGCGCAACTTCCTGAAGGACAACCCCGACCTGGCCAACGAGATCGAGAAGAAGATCAAGGAGAAGCTGGGCGTCGGCGTGCGCCCGGAGGAGCCCGCCACCGAGCCGGGCGCTGACGCGGCGGGTGCCACGCCCGCGGCCGGGGACACTGCCAAGACGGCACCCGCGGCCAAGGCCGGCAAATCCAAGGCGTCGGCGGCCAAGAGTTAGCCCATGACACGACGAACCGACTGGGCCGAGTACGCCCACCCCGTCGCCGCGCAGGGGTCGCGGAGCCCAGGCAACGGGGGGACCGTCGGGGACGGTGACGGAGCGTTCGACACTGTGCGCGGTGACGGGGGTGCGTACGAGGACACTCCGATCGGTGGTGCGCGAGGGGGGCGCCGAAGACGCCAGCGGCGCGGTGCCGAAGAAGCGGCCGGCGGCGCACCGGACGGAGGCTCTCCCTTCTCGTCGAGGGCCGAGGAGGGGGAGTCCTCCGGGGATCCGGCCGAACGGGCACGGACGATCTGTCTGCGCCTGCTCACCGGGACCCCGCGCACGCGCAAGCAGCTCGCGGACGCCCTTCGTAAGCGGGAGATCCCCGAGGACGTGGCGGACGAGGTGCTGTCGCGGTTCGAGGAGGTCGGCCTGATCGACGACGGCGCCTTCGCGGACGCCTGGGTGGAGTCCCGGCACCACGGCCGGGGCTTGGCTCGCCGGGCGCTCGCGCGGGAGCTGCGGACCAAGGGCGTGGACTCCACGCTGATCGACGAAGCGGTGGGGCAGCTCGACGCCGAGCAGGAGGAGGCGACCGCGCGTGAGCTCGTCGCCCGCAAGCTGCGCGCGACGCGAGGACTCGACCGCGACAAACGCCTGCGCCGCCTCGCGGGCATGCTCGCCCGTAAGGGCTACTCCGAGGGGATGGCCCTGCGTGTGGTCCGCCAGGCCCTGGAGGAGGAGGGGGAGGAGACGGAGGGGCTGGAGGACGACAGGTGCTGACCGGTGGTGCTGTACCGGCGCTGGAAGCCCGCGCCCTCCGAAGCCCACCGACCTCGGTCAGCTCGCGCTCGCCGTGGCCTCCGCCTCCGCCTTCGCCGGGCCGCCCAGTGTCGCCTCCGCGGCCTGGTACAGCTCCGCGGGACGGACCCCGCTCAATGCCGTGACCAGATGGCCGTCCGGGCGGATCAGCAGGACCGTGTGCGCCGCCGCGCCCGGATAGTCCTCGGCGACCAGCAGTTCCGCAGGGTGCGGCAGGGCCGTCACCGCCGCAGCCAGCCGGGGCATGATCCCGGCCGACACCCAGTGCTTGCGCTCCCACACGCCCGTGCCCGGGGCGACCAGCACCACCAGCAGCGCACCGTGCCCCAGTCGGTCCCGCAGCCGTACGAAGGAGCCGTCCTCGGCCGTCACCCGCACATTGACGACCTGTGCGCCGGGCTCGGTTTCCAGCGGCGTTGCCGACTCGGTGCGCGGCGGCGTGAGCCGCGAGGCCGCGTACGCCCCCGGCGCGCCCAGCGCGCCGAGCCCCAGATGGCCGTCCGCGAGCAGCGCGTCATGGCCGCGGGCGGACCCCGGCACGTACGAACGCAGGCTCCCGCCGCCGCGCAGCGCCGGAAGGGCCTGGTCGGCGGCGCGCAATCGGGCCGCGACCACCGCGCGGCGCTCCGCCTGGTAGCTGTCGAGCAGAGCCTGGTGCGGGCCGTGGTGCCAGGCCAGAGCCAGCTTCCAGGCGAGGTTGTCGATGTCCCTGAGCCCCTCGTCCAGGTTCTGGGTGCCAAGCGTGCCGAGCAGATGCGCGGCGTCCCCGGCGAGGAACACCCGGCCGGCGCGCCAACGGCGGGCGAGCCGGTGGTGGACGAGGTGGACCCCTGTGTCCAGCAGGTCGTACTCAGGGTCCGAGCCCCCGCTCCAGCCCGCGAGGGTCTCCCGGACGAGGGTCAGCAACACCTCGGGTGTGACCAGGTCCTTGCCCGGTGGCAGCAGCCAGTCCAGGCGCCATACGCCATCGGGCAGGGGGCGCGCCGTGACCTCGCCGACCGAGGGGCCCGATGTCCGCCATGGCGGCATCCGGTGCAGCAACGCTTCGCCGGGCCGGGGCAGTTCGGCGCGCAGGGCGGCCACGGCGTGCCGCTCCACGGCCGTGCGGCCCGGGAAGCGGATGTCGAGCAGCTTGCGCACGGTTGAACGCGATCCGTCGCAGCCGACCAGGTAACTGCCGTGCCACCAGGTGCCCTGGGGGCCACGGGTGTGGGCCGTGACACCGGACGGCTCCTGTTCGAGGGAGTCCAGCCGGCTCTCCACGGCGACGTTGATCAGCGGCTGGTCGGCGATGGCCTGGCGCAGCGCACCCGTGAGGGCGTGCTGGGCGATGTGCAGCGGGGCCGGTCCCGCCACGGCGGCGCCAGGTCCTTCGACCGCGCCCTTGCGGCTCTCGGGCCACTCGGAACCCTCGGGCTCCAGCGCCGCACCGACGGGCTCGAAGGCGACCTCCCGGGTCACCTGCTTGCGCCGCATCGACCGCCAGCCGCTCCAGCGCAGTCCCGCCCCGGCGAGTGGCACCCCGCTCAGCCGCTCCATCAGCGCGGCGGTGTCCTCACGGAGTACGACGGTGCGCGCGGCCCGGTGTTCGTCCTTGCCCGGGCCCTCGTCGAGGACGACGGAGGGTACCTCCTGGCGTGCCAGCGCCAGCGCGAGCGAGAGCCCGACGGGCCCCGCTCCGACGATGATCACCGGTTCCACGGCGCGGCGCCCCCTGCCCTGAGCGATGTCCTGAGGAACACCGACCTCTTGAGGAACACAAGGGAACAGGCAGTTGGAGCGGGGTGCACGATCACACAACGTATGCAACCCATTGCCGCTGCCCGCGTCAAGCGACAGGGGCAGCGGTGATCACACCACTGCCCCGTAGAGCAACAGGACTGAGCAGGCGTCAGACGGAAGCTCCGGAGTCCGCCCCAGCGACCGCCGCCGCGGGCAGTACCGCTCCGGTCGACTTCTTGCCCCGGCGGAGCCGCTTCTCCAGCCAGCTCGCGAACGTCGTCAGGGCGAAGTTGATGGCGATGAAGATGACGGCCACGATCGTGAAGCTGGCGATGGTGTTGGCGCCGTAGTACGAGCTCATCGGCGAGACGGACGCCAGCAGCTCGGGGAAGGTGAGGACCGCGCCACCGAGCGCCGTGTCCTTCACGATCACGACGAGCTGGCTGACGATCGCCGGCAGCATCGCGGTGACCGCCTGCGGCAGCAGGATGAACCGCATCACCTGGTTCTTGCGCAGACCGATCGCCAGCGCGGCCTCCCCCTGCCCCTTCGGCAGGGACAGGATGCCCGCCCGGACGATCTCCGCGAGGACCGAGGCGTTGTAGAGGACCAGGCCCGTGACCACGGCGTACAGCGGACGGTCGTCCGAGCTGACGTTCGTGTATTCGGCGAACAGGGCGAGGCCGAAGATCATGAGGACGAGCACCGGGATGGCCCGGAAGAACTCCACCACGACCGCGGCCGGGAGCCGTATCCAGGCATGCTCCGAGAGCCGTGCGATGCCGAGGACCGCACCGAGCGGCAGCGCGATGAGCATCGCGAGGGCCGCCGCCTCGAGCGTGTTCTGCAGACCCGGCCAGATGTACGTCGACCACGCCTCCGTGCCGCCGAGGTACGGCTTCCACTTGTCCCAGGCGAGCTGGTCCTTGTCGTTGAGGCCGGTGATCACCCACCACAGCACGGCGGCCGCGACGACCAGGAACGCCACCGTGTAGAGGACGTTGCGCCGCTTGGCCCGGGGGCCCTGGGCGTCGTAAAGGACGGAACTCATCGCTTCACCGCCACCTTCTTGCCCACCCAGCCGAGAATCAGGCCGGTCGGCAGCGTCAGACACACGAAGCCGAAGGCGATCACCGCGGAGATCAGCAGGAGCTGGGCCTCGTTCTCGATCATCTTCTTCATCAGCAGGGCCGCCTCGGTGACACCGATCGCCGCCGCCACCGTGGTGTTCTTGGTGAGGGCGATCAGTACGTTGGTCAGCGGGCCCACGACCGAGCGGAACGCTTGGGGCAGCACCACCAGCGTGAGGACCTGGGTGAAGCTCAGACCCAGTGCACGGGCCGCCTCCGCCTGTCCGACGGGCACGGTGTTGATGCCCGCCCGCAGCGCCTCGCACACGAACGCCGAGGTGTAGGCGGTCAGGCCCAGCACGGCGAGCCGGAAGCCGATGACTTTGAAGTCGGTCGCGCCGAGCTGGACGCCGAGGGTGTCCTTGAGGCCCAGCGCGGTGAACAGGATGATCACGGTCAGCGGGGTGTTCCGCACGATGTTCACGTAGGCGGCCCCGAAACCGCGCATCACCGGGACCGGGCCGACCCGCATGGCGGCCAGCACCGTGCCCCAGATCAGGGAGCCGATCGCGGAGAGGACGGTGAGCTGCACCGTCGTCCAGAACGCTCCCAGCAGGTCGTAGTGATCAAGAAAGTCGAACATGAAGTCCCGCGCTTCCGCGTGTCGGACAGGCCCGGTGCGCCGCCCCCCGAGGGACGGCGCACCATGTCAGGCCCGGATTACTTGACGATGTTGCCGATCTTCGGCGCGGGCTCGTTCTTGTAGTTCGCGGGGCCGAGGTTCTTGTCCACAGCCTTCTGCCACGAACCGTCCGAGACCATCTTCTCCAGGGCGGTGTTGATCTTCGCCTTGAGGTCGCTGCCCTTCTTGACGCCGATGCCGTAGTTCTCGTTCGTCATCTTGAAGCCGCCGAGCTTGAACTTGCCCTTGAAGGCGGCCTGCGAGGCGTAACCGGCGAGGATCGAGTCGTCGGTGGTGAGCGCGTCGACCGCACCGCTCTGCAGACCCGACAGACAGGCCGAGTACGTCGGGTACTCCTGGAGGTTGGCCTTCGGGGCGAGCTTGTCGTGGACGTTCTGCGCCGAGGTGGAGCCCGCCACCGAACACAGCTTCTTCGAGTTCAGGTCCTTGGGCGCCTTGATGCCGCTCTCGTCGGCGCGCAGCAGCACGTCCTGGTGGGCGAGCAGGTACGGGCCGGCGAAGTCGACCTTCTTCTCGCGCTCGTCGTTGATCGAGTACGTGGCGGCGATGAAGTCGACGTCACCGCGCTGCAGCATGGTCTCGCGGTCGAGGCTCTTCGACTCCTTCCACTCGATCTGGTCCGCGCTGTAGCCGAGCTCCTTGGCGACGTAGGTGGCGACGTCCACGTCGAAGCCGGTGTATCCCTGCGGCGTCTTCTGACCGAGACCGGGCTGGTCGAACTTGATGCCGATCTTGATCTTCTTGCCGCCGGAGGAACCGCCGTCCTTCTTGTCGTCCTTGCCGCAGGCAGTGGCGGAGACGGCGAGGGCGAGGACGACGGCCGTGGCCGCGGTGACCTTGCGGAGCTTCATGGTGAACATCCTTTGCGTGGTGAAGAGATGCGGACCGAGGTCCGTGAAGCGGACCGCCGGCGGCCCGTGAAGCGGACCGTCGGCGGCCCGTGAAGCGGACCGTCGGCGGCCGGTGACGTGGATCGCCGGTGGCGGTGACGTGGGGCGTCAGTGGTGAAGGATCTTCGACAGGAAGTCCTTCGCCCGGTCGCTGCGCGGGTTGTTGAAGAACTGCTCCGGCGCGGCCTCTTCGACGATGCGGCCGTCGGCCATGAAGACCACCCGGTTGGCGGCCGACCGGGCGAAGCCCATCTCGTGCGTGACGACGACCATCGTCATGCCGTCCTGGGCGAGCTGCTGCATGACCTCCAGGACTTCGTTGATCATCTCGGGGTCCAGGGCCGACGTCGGCTCGTCGAAGAGTATGACCTTGGGGTCCATGGCCAGCGCGCGCGCGATCGCGACGCGCTGCTGCTGGCCGCCGGACAGTTGCGCGGGGTACTTGTCGGCCTGCGCGCCCACCCCGACCCGGTCGAGCAGTTCCCGGGCCCGTTCCTCGGCCTTCTGCTTGTCCTTCCGGCGGACCTTGATCTGTCCCAGCATCACGTTCTCGAGCACCGTCTTGTGCGCGAAGAGGTTGAAGGACTGGAAGACCATGCCGACGTCGGCGCGCAGCCGGGCCAGCTCCTTGCCCTCCTGGGGCAGGGGCTTGCCGTCGATCAGGATCTCGCCCGAATCTATGGTCTCCAGGCGGTTGATGGTGCGGCACAGGGTGGACTTTCCCGACCCCGAGGGGCCGATGACCACGACGACCTCGCCCCGGGCGATGGTCAGGTCGATGTCCTGGAGCACGTGCAACGCGCCGAAGTGCTTGTTGACGCTCTTCAGGGCGACCAGTTCGTCGGTCGCGGCCACCGCGTCCTTGACCATCGATACTTCGGTCATTGCTGACTTGCTCCGTCCTCACTTGGTTGCGGAGGACAGTAGTGAGTCACAGCACAGACGTCATTACATCTGAGGGAGATCTGAGCATCACAATCCGGTAGCGGTCGGACACATGTCGTATTCGGCGTGCGACGAGACGTACCGGCTGGATAACGGAAGACGTTTACAACAGGAATCCTCTTGACGCCGTCCTTGTTCGTCGGCGTCACTGCCTTGGTGCACGCGCGCGTGTGCTCGCGTTCGCATGCAGGACGCCTTTCGGAGCAGAACAACAGCAGGCCGTTGTACGGGCTGGGGGCAACCAGGGTCCGTAGGGCCGGGAATCAGGAGGAGGCCGGCATGAGATTGCTCCTCGTCGAGGACGACAACCACGTGGCGGCCGCCCTGTCCGCGGTGCTGTCCCGGCACGGCTTCGACGTCACGCACGCCCGCAGTGGCGAGGAGGCCTTGCAGGCGCTGGTTCCGGAGGGCGCCGGCTTCGGTGTCGTCCTGCTCGACCTGGGCCTGCCCGACCAGGACGGCTACGAGGTGTGCGGCAAGATCCGCAAGCGCACCAGCACTCCGGTGATCATGGTCACCGCGCGTTCCGACGTCCGCTCCCGTATCCACGGCCTCAACCTCGGCGCCGACGACTACGTGGTCAAGCCGTACGACACCGGGGAACTGCTCGCCCGCATCCACGCCGTCGCCCGGCGCATCCCGCACCAGGACGACACCGGCTCCACCCGGACCGCGCTTCACCTCGGCCCCGTGCGTATCGAACTCCCCACCCGCCAGGTCAGCGTGGACGGCTCGCTGATCCAGCTGACCCGCAAGGAGTTCGACCTGCTCGCGCTGATGGCACAGCGCCCTGGTGTGGTGTTCCGTCGTGAGCAGATCATCAGCGAGGTGTGGCGCACCAGTTGGGAGGGGACCGGGCGCACCCTGGAGGTGCATGTGGCCTCGCTGCGCTCCAAGCTGCGCATGCCGGCGCTGATCGAGACGGTGCGGGGCGTCGGCTACCGGCTCGTCGCCCCGGCCGCTTAGCGGGTACGCGTGCGCGCACGACTGCTTCCGCTGCTCATCGTCCTCATGGCGGCCGTGCTGCTCGCGCTCGGCGTGCCGCTCGCGGTGAGCCTCGCGGCGGCGGAGCAGCAGCGCGTCGTCGTCGACCGCATCGACGACACCGCGCGCTTCGCGGCCCTCGCGCAGTTCGTCACCAACCGGCCCACCGGCTCCCGGGTGGGCGTCACGGACGAGCGCGGCGAGACCCTGCGCAAGGAACTCGCCATGTACTACAGCGTCTACGGCATCCGGGCCGGGGTCTTCTACCGCGACGACATGCCCATGGCCAACGCGCCTGAGAACTGGTACCTGCCCGGGGTGGGAGAGGGCCGTGACGCCTTCAACGAAGCCCTGCTCGGGCGCCGCAGCCACGACCCCGAGCAGGTCTGGCCGTGGCAGGACAGCGGGCTCGTGGTCGCCTCCCCGGTCATCCGTGACGGTGACGTCGTCGCGGTCGTCGTCACCGACTCGCCCACCGGGCAGCTTCGTTCGAGGATCCTCGACGGCTGGCTGCTCATCGGGGCCGGTGAGAGCGCCGCGATGCTGCTCGCCGTGGGGGCGGCGCTGCGGCTGACCGGCTGGGTGCTCAGGCCCGTACGGATCCTGGACGCCACGACCCACGACATCGCGACCGGCAGCCTCAAGTCCCGGGTCGCGGCGGCCGGCGGGCCGCCGGAGCTCCGGCGGCTGGCTCGGTCCTTCAACGAGATGGCGGACAACGTCGAAAGCGTTCTGGAGCAGCAGCGTGCCTTCGTCGCCGACGCCTCCCACCAGTTGCGCAACCCGCTGTCAGCGCTGCTGCTGCGCATAGAGCTGCTCGCCCTGGAACTGCCCGAGGGCAACGAGGAGATCGCCTCGGTCCGCACGGAGGGCAAGCGCCTCGCACAGGTCCTGGACGACCTGCTCGACCTTGCGCTCGCCGAGCACGCCGAGGCGGACCTCCAGATCACCGACATCGGTGCGCTGGCCGCCGAACGCGTCGCGGCCTGGGGCCCGGCCGCCAAGGCCAAGGGCGTACTGCTGACCGGGAGCTGCCCGGCCACCACCGCCTGGGCCGACCCGGTCACGCTGTCCAGCGCGCTGGACGCGGTCATCGACAACGCGGTGAAGTTCACACCCGGGGGACAGCGCGTCGAGGTGCGGGTCGAGGCGAGCGGCGAGACCGCCACGGTGGTGGTCACCGACGGCGGTCCCGGACTCGGCGACGAGGAGCTGGCCCGCGTCGGCGACCGGTTCTGGCGCAGCCCGGCGCACCAGAACATCAAGGGATCGGGGCTCGGCCTGTCGATCTCACGGGCGCTGCTGGCGGCGGGCGGCGGGTCGATCGCGTACGCGCGCCACGAGCCGCACGGGCTGAAGGTGACGGTGACGGTTCCGCGGACGGTGACGTACGTCAGCCGGGACGGCGGGTGACAACGCCCCTGCCGTCCCCGATCCCACTGTCCGCAGCTACGGCTTCACGGACTGGTAGTACCGTCGCGCGCCCACGTGCAGCTCCAGCGGATCCGTGTAGATGGCCGAGCGCAGGTCCACCAATTGGGCCGCGTGGACCTGGGCGCCGATGCGGTCGCGGCTGTCGATCACCGCGCGGGTGAGCTTCTCGGTGAGGTTCGCGTTCATGTCCTCACGGGTCACCAGGATGTTGGCGACGGCCAGGGTCTGCACGGAGGAGTCGCCGCTCTCGGTCAACGGATAGGCGTCGGCGGGCATCACCGCGGCCCGGTAGTAGCGCGAGGCGCCGCCCTGCGCGTGCAGTTTCGCCACCAGATCGCTGCCGATCGGCACCAGCCGGATCCCGAAGCCCTTGGACAGTTCCGTGATCGCGCCGGTGGGTAGTCCGCCCGACCAGAAGAACGCGTCGGCCCGGTGCTGCTTCAGCAGGGCGGGCATGGTCCCGATGCCGTCGGACAGCGGTGTGATGTCCGTCTTCGGATCGAGCCCGGCCGCCGTGAGCACATGGTCGGCGATCAGCCGCACTCCCGAGCCGCCGGGCCCGACGGCGACCGTGCGGCCCTTCAGGTCCGCCACGGACTGCACGGGAGACGAGCGCGGCACCACCAGGTGCACATAGTCGTCGTACAGCCGTGCGCAGCCGCGCAGTCGGTCGGCACCCGGCTTGTTCTCCAGCGTGTACGCCTCCACCGCGTCGGCCGCCGCGATCGTGAAGTCGGCCTTGCCCGTGGCCACCCGCCGCACGTTCTCCTGCGACCCGTCGCTGTTCAGCAGCCGTATGTCCAGCTCCGGCAGGTCCTTGGCGATCGCGTTCCGCAGCAGGACGCCGTATTTCTGGTAGACGCCGGTCGGGGTGCCGGTGCTCAAGGTGACCGTGCCGTGCGGGGGATTCGCGCCGATCGGCAGCAGCCACCACAGCAGCAGCCCGAAGACCGCGCACGCGGCCGCGGAGCCCAGCAGCGCGCGGCGCCTGCCGATACGGGGGAACACCTGGAGCATGCGCGCGATCCTGCCAGCCCGCACACACCGCTGACCAGGGCAGGGGTCACATCGGGAACACGAAAGGGGACCGGCGCCGGTGGCCGGTGGGGCCACCGGACGTGCCTTCTCCCGGCGGCCTTGTGGCCTGACACGTCGCGAAGCCCCCGGGCCGGCTACATCGGATGCCCGGATTCGGGCGGTTGCGGCAGGTCGAGTTCGCGCTCCAGGTCGTCCAGCGCGCGGCGGACCGTGGCGATGCGGTCGCGCAGTGCGGACGGCTGTGGCGCCTCGGGCTGCTGCGCCGTCTCCAGGTCGCGGGCCTCGTCGAGGGAGTTGATGACGACGCCGATCAGAACGTTGACGAGGACGAAGGAGGCGAGCAGGACGTACGAGGCGTAGTACACGATGCTCCAGCGCGAGACCTCCAGGCCCGCGTGGACCGCGTCGCCGATCCCGTCCAGGGTCATCAGCAGGAAGAGGGTGAGGACGGCGCGGCCTATGGAGCCGTAGTGCTCGGGGTCGGCGCGGGCGAAGAAGACCCAGCCGACCATGGCGTACACGTACAGCAGCAGGGCCCCGACCATCAGGAAGCTCAGGGTGCCGGGCAGACTGCGGACCACCGCCACCATCACGATGCGCAACTGGGGCAGGAAACGGGCGGTACGCAGGACACGGGCCAGCCGCAGGAGTCGCAGGACCGTGGTGTTCTCGCGGAACACCGGCAGGAACGCGCTCACCACGACGGCGAGGTCGAACAGGTTCCACGGGTCGCGGAAGAAGTCCGCCGGACGGTCCGCGTGGGCCGCGAGCCGCAGCAGGATCTCCACGGTGAACGCGGCGACGCAGATGTGCTCGGCGAGCCGTAACCAGTGCTGCCAGTCGTCGGCCACACCGCTGTACGTCTCCAGGCCGAGGAGCCCGGCGTTCACCAGAATCAGCGCGAAGACGGTGACGGCGAACCAGCGCGTCCCGGTGAGGGCACGGCATCGCCGCGCCAGTGTCTCGCGGGCGGAGGGCCGCCCGGCGGTCACGTCCGTCATCCTGCTCGTCTGTCCCTCCGTGCCGCACGAGGCCGCCGACCGGGGTGACGGGCGGGCCTGCTGAGCGATCTTGCTTCTGGAGAGACTTCTACAGCACTGTGGATCGTGTGGTCACGGGTGGTGGGCCGTCGGCGGGCGCGGGCGACCGAGCCCGCCGTCCAGGGCTACCCCGCCTGTTCGGCCCGACCGTCGGCGCGTCAGGGGCTGGCGCCGTCGTACCCGTAGCTCAGCGGCTCGCTGCGCGCGCCGAATCGACGCCGGTAGACATACAGCGCCGACACCTGTGCGCCGCCTGCCGGAGCCTCGGCCCGGCAGGGGTAGGTCACCTGCAGCACCGAGGGCCGACCCGCGACCTGCATACGCAGGCCGTCGGCCGGCCCTCCAGCGAGTACCGCCGTTTCCCACGGCGTAGAGACATGGGGGTCCATGTCTGCACTTTAACGGTTGCGCAATACCTTAATTGTTGTGCGCGGCCTCGGAGTTGCTGTGAGCTGCATCACTTGACTCGTCCGTCGGCAGGTGCAGCCCGGGTTCGCCCTCCGCTCCCAGAGGTCGGGGCGCGGGGCTCCGGCGGCCGATGATGCCGCCCAGTCGCGCCGCCAGGGGCTCGGTGTAACGGGCCGTCAGGGGACCGAGGATGACCAGGATCAGGACGTACGCCGTCGCCAGCGGGCCGAGCGAGGGCTCGATGCCCGCCGCCACCGCGAGCCCCGCGATGACGATCGAGAACTCACCGCGCGCCACGAGCGCACCGCCCGCCCGCCAGCGGCCCTTGACGGAGATTCCGGACCGGCGTGCCGCCCAGTACCCCGTCGCGATCTTCGTCAGTGCGGTGACCACGGCCAGCGCGAGCGCGGGCAGCAGTACCGGAGGGATGCTGTTCGGGTCGGTGTGCAGCCCGAAGAAGACGAAGAACATCGCGGCGAACAGGTCCCGCAGCGGGCTGAGCAGTGTGTGCGCGCCCTCGGCGACCTCCCCCGACAGGGCGATGCCGACCAGGAACGCCCCGACCGCCGCGGACACCTGGAGCTGCTGGGCTATGCCGGCGACCAGGATCGTCAGACCCAGCACGACCAGCAGCAGCTTCTCCGGGTCGTCACTGGAGACGAATCGCGAGATGACCCGGCCGTAGCGGACGGCCACGAACAGGACGAGCCCGGCCACCCCCAGCGCGATCGCCAGCGTCAGACTGCCGGCGGCCAGACCCGCGCCCGCGACCAGCGCGGTGATGATCGGGAGGTAGACGGCCATCGCCAGGTCCTCGAGGACGAGGATGCTGAGGATCACCGGTGTCTCACGGTTGCCGACCCGGCCCAGGTCGCCCAGTACCTTGGCGATGACACCCGAGGACGAGATCCAGGTCACGCCCGCGAGGACCACGGCGGCCACCGGGCCCCAGCCGAGCAGCAGCGCGGCGATCGCGCCGGGCAGGGCGTTGAGCGCGCAGTCGACCAGGCCCGACGGGTAGTGCGTCTTGAGGTTGGAGACGAGATCGCTGGCCGTGTACTCCAGGCCGAGCATCAGCAGCAGCAGGATGACGCCGATTTCGGCGCCGGTCGCGACGAACTCCTCGCTCGCGCCGAGCGGGAGCAGCCCGCCCTCACCGAAGGCCAGACCCGCGAGCAGGTACAGCGGGATGGGGGAGAACCGCAGCCGGGCGGCGAACCGGCCGAGCAGGCCGAGGGCGAGGATGATGGAACCGAACTCGATCAGTAGGACAGCAGAGTGCACCCCTTCACTCCTGCCCGAGGATCGCCACGGCGGCGTCCACGCCCTCGCGGGTGCCGATCACGATGAGCCGGTCGCCGCCCGCGAGGCGGAAGTCCGGCGTGGGCGAGGGAATCGCCTCGGCGCGGCGCAGCACCGCCACGATCGACGTCCCGGTCTCGGTCCGCATCCGGGTGTCACCGAGCAGCCGCCCGTTCCAACGGGACGTGGCAGAAACCTCGATGCGCTCGGCGACCAGTCCCAGGTCGGTGGTGTACAGCAGGCTGGCGCTGTGGTGGGACGGCTTGAGGGCGTCGATCAGCGCCCCCGCCTCGGAGCCGGACAGGCGCAGCGACTGGGCGCAGGAGTCGGGGTCGTCGGCTCGGTACACGCTCACGGTGCGTGCGCCGTCCCGGTGAGCCACCACCGACAGATGGCGGTGTTCTCGCGTCACGAGGTCGTACTGGACCCCGATGCCCGGCAGCGGCGTCGTCCGGAGGCGTGGAGCAGACACGTTTCTTCCCTTGCTCATGGTTGTACGGGTGTACATACAAGGCTGCCATGCTGTCATTGCTCGTACGGTGTTCACATGGGTGTCATGACGGATGGACGCGGAGGGCGGACGGCGGGGAAGGTCACCGGGGCGGTGGTGTGGCCGTCGGTCGGTGACGGTCCGTCCGGCGACCTGTGGGCCAAGGGCAGTTGGCGGTCCGGTGGCGGGCCGGGGGCGACAGTGCCGATGGGAGGCGGTCGCTGATGCCGGTGCCGACCCGCGTCCTCCTCGCCGACGACCACGCGCTCGTACGCCGTGGCGTACGTCTCATCCTGGACGCCGAACCGGACCTCGCGGTCGTCGCCGAGGCCGGTGACGGCGCCGAGGCCGTGACACTGAGCCGGACCACGGACGTCGACCTGGCGGTGCTGGACATCGCCATGCCGAGGATGACCGGACTGCAGGCGGCCCGCGAACTCTCCCGCAGACTCCCCGACCTGCGCATCCTCATCCTGACCATGCACGACAACGAGCAGTACTTCTTCGAGGCGCTCAAGGCGGGCGCCTGCGGCTACGTCCTGAAGTCGGTCGCCGACCGTGACCTGGTCGAGGCGTGCCGGGCGGCGGTGCGCGACCAGCCGTTCATCTACCCCGGCGTCGAGCGGGCCCTCGTACGTACCTACCTCGAGCGCCTCCATCGAGGCGACGGCCTGCCCGAGCGGACCATCACCGACCGCGAGGAGGAGATCCTCAAACTGGTCGCCGAGGGCCACACTTCCAAGGAGATCGGCGAACTCCTCTTCATCAGCGTGAAAACGGTCGAGCGGCACCGCGCGAACCTGCTGCAGAAGCTGGGCATGCGCGACCGCCTGGACCTCACGCGCTACGCGATCCGAGCCGGCCTGATCGAGCCCTGACCCTGCCCTGATCCAGCCGCCGGCGGTGGACGGCGCCCCTTTGTCCTCCCGCTCGGGACACGGCTTGTCATCGCCGTCACCGACGCGCAGCTCCGGTTTCCGCACGCCGTGACGTGGGCCGCCTACGGTGGATACATGAGCGAGATCGTCGTCTACGAACTCGACAGGCCGGTGGCAACGCGCCCCTCCCCGGGGTCGCCGAGTGGGGCGGAACGGCGCGTCCGCAAGGTTCACGCGGCCCCCGCGGCCCCCGGCTCGCGCACCATCGCGGGACCGCGCACCCTCTGCGGCAAGGACACCTTCGCCATGGAGGCGGCCCACGGGGAGCCCTCCGCACACCCTGAAGGGCCCTGGTACCCCACGGAGTACGCGTCCCTGGTCTGCCCGGAATGCGATGCCGTGATCGAAACCTGACCGGTGTCAGTGGGCCATGATCGGCCCTGCCGAGGGATAGGGACGTTCCTTGGGCAGCAGCGTCAGAGCGCCCACGGCCGCGACGACCGAGATCACCGCGCAGGTCACGAAGGCGTTGCCGAACCCGCCGAGCGAGGGCATGTCACTCTCCAGGCCGGCGCCCGCGACGGCCGTGACCACCGCGATGCCCAGCGAGGCGCCGAGTTCGTGGGCGGTGTTCACCAGGCCCGAACCGAGTCCCGCGTCCAGGTGGCCCACGCCGTGCATCGCGCTGGTGACGGCGCAGACGAACCCGACACCGAGACCGAAGACGAGCAGGACGAACCCGGGCAGGACCTCCGCCCAGGCGTTTCCGCGGTCGACGCCGGACAGGAGCAGGCCGCCGACCGCGGCGACTCCGAGGCCCGAGGCAGCGGTCACCCGCCAGCCGAACCGGGTCACCGCCCGGGAGGCCAGGTGTGCGCCGATCGTGGTGGCCAGCGCCGCCGGCAGGAACATCAGGCCGGTGCGCAGCGCGCTGTAGCCCAGCACGTGCTGGAGGTAGAGCGAACACAGGAAGAACCCGGAGATCAGTACGCTCTCCATCGCGGAGGACGTCGTTCCGGCGGCCCGGCTGCGCGAGTACCACGCCAAGATCCTCGGCCGCGTCGAAGCCGTCCTCGAGCGCGGTCAGCAGGAGGGGGCTTTCCGCACGGATCTCCCCACGAGCTGGCTGGTCACCACGTTCTACAGCCTGTTGCACGCAGCGGCGCTCGAAGGCGAGCACCGGCACCTGAAGAAGAAGGACATCCCCTGGATCCTCGACCGCACGCTCGCGTCGATCCTCAGAGCGGACACCGCCTGACAGCGTGCGCCCTGGCTCCCGGCCCCCCTTGACCTGCGGGCCACACGCCGTTGACCCGGGCTTGTCCCGCCCCGGCGGTCGCGGACTGTCGGCAACCCTGGAGGACGCGCTGTTCGCGCCCCTTACCCTTGATGCATGACCAGCAGCAGTGGCCGGGCCGGAGCGGTGGACGAAGTGGGCGTTACTCGAAGCTACGAGATCCGCACCTACGGGTGCCAGATGAACGTCCATGACTCCGAGCGATTGTCCGGTCTGCTCGAAGAGGCCGGCTACGTACGCGCGCCCGAGGGTTCCGACGGCGACGCCGACGTCGTCGTCTTCAATACCTGCGCCGTCCGCGAGAACGCCGACAACCGGCTCTACGGCAACCTCGGCCGCCTCGCGCCGAAGAAGACCGCGCGGCCCGGCATGCAGATCGCCGTCGGTGGCTGTCTGGCCCAGAAGGACCGCGACACCATCGTGAAGAAGGCGCCCTGGGTGGACGTCGTCTTCGGTACGCACAACATCGGCAAGCTGCCCGTCCTTCTCGAACGCGCCCGCGTCCAGGACGAGGCGCAGGTCGAGATCGCCGAGTCGCTGGAGGCGTTCCCGTCGACGCTGCCGACGCGCCGCGAGAGTGCCTATGCGGCCTGGGTGTCGATCTCCGTCGGCTGCAACAACACCTGCACCTTCTGCATCGTCCCGGCCCTGCGCGGCAAGGAGAAGGACCGCCGCACCGGCGACATCCTGGCCGAGATCGAGGCCCTGGTCGCCGAGGGCGTCTCCGAGATCACGCTGCTCGGGCAGAATGTCAACGCCTACGGCTCCGACATCGGCGACCGCGAGGCCTTCAGCAAGCTGCTGCGCGCCTGCGGGGCGATCGAGGGCCTGGAGCGCGTCCGGTTCACCTCGCCGCACCCGCGCGACTTCACCGACGACGTCATCGCCGCCATGGCCGAGACGCCGAACGTGATGCCGCAGCTGCACATGCCGCTGCAGTCCGGCTCCGACCCGGTCCTGAAGGCGATGCGCCGCTCGTACCGCCAGGAGCGCTTCCTGGGGATCATCGAGAAGGTGCGGGCCGCCATCCCGCACGCCGCGATCACCACCGACATCATCGTGGGCTTCCCGGGCGAGACCGAGGAGGACTTCGAGCAGACGCTGCACGTCGTCCGCGAGGCACGGTTCGCGCAGGCCTTCACCTTCCAGTACTCCAAGCGGCCCGGCACGCCGGCCGCCACCATGGAGAACCAGATCCCCAAGGAGGTCGTCCAGGCGCGCTACGAGCGTCTCGTCGCCCTCCAGGAGGAGATCTCCTGGGAGGAGAACAAGAAGCAGGTCGGCCGCACCCTGGAACTGATGGTCGCCGAGGGCGAGGGCCGCAAGGACGGCGCCACCCACCGCCTGTCCGGCCGCGCCCCCGACAACCGGCTGGTCCACTTCACCAAGCCGGACGAGGAGGTCCGCCCCGGCGATGTGGTGACCGTCGAGGTCACGTACGCCGCCCCGCACCACCTCCTCGCCGAGGGCCCCGTCCTGAGCGTGCGCCGCACGCGTGCGGGTGACGCCTGGGAGAGGCGCAACGTGGCCGAGGCCGCGAAGCCGGCCGGCGTGATGCTCGGGCTGCCGAAGATCGGCGTGCCCGAGCCGCTGCCGGCGGCCCCGGCCGGCGCCTGCGGTTGTGACTGACAGCCCCGGAGGTGGAGTACGCCGCGTCTGACGTCGGCGCGGGGCGGGGAGGAGTGTGTCATGCCGTACAGCGTGGAGTTCACCGAACGCGCCGCACGCGTGAGGGACAGCCTTCCCGCCGAACGCCGCGAGGTGCTGGAGCGTGGCCTCGCGATCCTCGTCGCCGCCCCGCGCCACAAGCTCTCGCACCCCGTGGGCGCCGACGAGTCGACCCGTGAGATCGCCCTGTCGCGCAATCTGTTCGTCGAGTACGTGATCAGCGACGGCAAGGTCGTCGTGCTCGTGGTCACGGTCATCGATCTCACGGACGTGCTGATCGAGGAGTGACACGCCGCCACCCGGCGGAGTTACGCTGCGCAGCATGCTTGTCGCCGCTGCCGTCTGTCCCTGTCCACCGCTGCTCGTCCCCGAGGTCGCCGCGGGCGCCGCACCCGAACTCGACGGCGCCCGTGCAGCGTGCGCGGAGGCGCTGGGGGTGCTCGCCGACGCGCGCCCCGGCCGGCTGGTGGTCGTGGGCCCCGCGGCGGAGAGCGGGCAGGGCCCGCACCCGGAGGGCACCCGCGGTTCGTTCCGCGGCTTCGGCGTGGACGTCGACGTACGGCTGGGCACGGAGGGGACGGGCCCGGCGGCGTCGGAGCGCGAGCTTCCGCCCTCGCTCGCCGTCGCCTCGTGGCTGCTGGAGCGGGCGGGATGGTCCGACGCCCCCGTCGAGGGGCTCGGTGTCGCGGAATCCCTGCCCCCCGAGCGATGCGTCCGGATCGGAGCGGGCCTCGCCGAGCAGGACGAGCGGGTGGCCCTGCTGGTCATGGGCGACGCCAGCGCGTGCCGGTCGCTCAAGGCGCCGGGCTATCTGGACGAGCGCGCGGCCGACTTCGACGCTGAGGTCGCGCGTGCGCTGGGGGCGGCGGACGTGGCGGCCCTGAAGGCGCTGGACGCGGGCCTGGCCCTAGAGCTGAAGGCGCTTGGCCGGGCACCCTGGCAGATCCTCGCGGGCGCGGCCCGGAACGCTCACCTGACCGGGGCCCTGCTGTACGACGACGCGCCCTACGGGGTGGGCTACCTGGTGGCGGCCTGGTCCTAGCACGTCACTCCGGCGGGCGGCCGGGAGGCTGTCCGCCCCGCGGCTGTCCGCCGATGTGCTCCGTTCTCAGGGGTACGGTCACGAGCCCGGCGGCGGCTGCGTCGTGGTGTCGGGGTGCGCGATGCGTTCCACCGCGTGCTTCGCCTTGTCGGTACCCACGTGGATCTTGTCGCTGTATTTGCCCTTGGTCTTCTCGTCGACCATCTTCGCGGCCTTGTCGATGCCGTGCCCGACCTTCTCCTCGTGCTGTTGCGCGAAGTCCGTGACCTTCTCCCTGGCGGGGCCGAGCTTGGCTTTCAGGTTGTCCAGGAGACCCATGATTCACCTTCCCTGGCAGGGGAGTTGTGTGCGGGCGTTCTCGTCGGCCTCGCTGCCGGCGGCCTCCTCGGCTGACCCCTTCCCGGGGGGTGCGGCGTCCTGCGCGCGCCTCCCGGTCGCGGTCCCGGCTGTGTGCCCGAGTCATCCGCCTCGTCCGCCGTCCGCGCCGCGGCGTCGGCCGTCGACTTCGTGGCCTCCGCCTCCGCCGACTGCGTACCTCCCGTCGTTCTCGACCTCCGGAAAATCCTCACGAAAGCGCCCATATCACCTCCATACGTTACCTGTCCGGGTGAAATCTCGCGTGGCCCGGTGTGTCCACCGGTGTGGCCCGGATCATCCGTCCTCGAACAGATGATCGGAGTCTTGGAGTAGCGATCGCCCCTGCCGAGGGATTCACCCGGCTCGTTCGAGATGCGGTCCGGAGGTTTGGGAGACTGTTGCGGTGAGTAGTGCAGCGCCTGTGCCCCGGGTCATCGCCGTCGTCGGACCCACCGCGGCCGGAAAGTCCGATCTGGGGGTGTTTCTTGCCCAGCGTCTCGGTGGCGAGGTCGTCAACGCCGACTCCATGCAGCTCTACCGGGGGATGGACATCGGCACCGCCAAGCTGACGCCCGAGGAACGCGGCGGTGTGCCGCACCACCTGCTGGACATCTGGGACGTCACGGTCACGGCGTCCGTCGCGGAATACCAGCGCCTCGCCCGCGCCCGTATCGACGCGCTGCTCGCCGAGGGCCGTTGGCCCGTCCTGGTCGGCGGCTCGGGGCTGTACGTGCGCGGTGCCGTCGACAACCTGGAGTTCCCGGGAACCGACCCCGACGTGCGCGCCAGGCTGGAGGAGGAACTCGCGCTGCGCGGCCCGGGAGCGCTGCACGCGCGCCTGGCCGCCGCCGACCCTCGCGCCGCGCAGGCGATCCTGCCCGGCAACGGCCGCCGCATCGTGCGGGCCCTGGAGGTCATCGAGATCACCGGGCGGCCCTTCACGGCCAACCTCCCCGGCCACGACTCCGTCTACGACACGGTTCAGATCGGTGTCGACGTCGCCCGCCCCGAGCTCGACGAGCGCATCGCCCGCCGGGTCGACCGGATGTGGGAGGCCGGGCTCGTGGACGAGGTGCGCGCGTTGGAGGCGCGCGGCCTGCGCGAAGGGCGCACGGCATCGCGTGCGCTCGGGTACCAGCAGGTGCTCACGGCGCTCGCGGGGGAGTGCACGCTGGAGGAGGCGCGTGCCGAGACCGTACGCGCCACCAAGCGCTTCGCGCGCCGTCAGGACTCCTGGTTCCGTCGTGATCCGCGCGTGCACTGGCTCAGTGGAGCCGCGGCTGATCTCGGGGAACTTCCGCACCGCGCACTGACGTTGGTCGAACGGGCGGTTACAGCCTGATCACGTGATGGCATCGGGACGCTCCGGCCGTCATTCGGGCCTGTGACGGCATGCCATCATCGACCTTCGATCGACCAAGTGGAGTCCGAGTTGGGAGGGCGCGCGGCGATGGAGGCCAGCCCTCGCGACACCGCACAAGGCGCGGAGTACGGCATCGCGGAAGACGATGACCAGCTGGACCCCGACGGGTACGGACCGAATCCCGAGGAGGGTCGACTGAGCCCCGACGGCCCCGATGAGCAGCCTCCGGGCGCGGTGAGCGCCGACGGTCCCGACGCGGGTGGGCTGCCGACCGGGCCCGAGGTCGAGGTCGAACTGCGTCCGCAGCGTCGGCTGCGCATCTGGCAGCTCGCCCCCATCGTGGCGCTGGCGGCGATCGGCTCCCTGATGTTCGCCTTCCCGCTGGCCTTCGAGTTCGGCGACAGCGGCGCCGTGGTCGCCATGCTCGGCCTGCTGATCTGCTCCTGCGCGGCCGGATGGGGCATGATGGCCGCGCGGCGCGTCGGTCACACCCTTCCGGGCCTGCCGCAGCCGGGCTCCGGACGGCGGGCGGACTGGCGTGTCGTCCTCGCGTACGCCGTGGTGGTCGTCGCGGTCGTCGTACTGGCCGTGTGGCGCGTGGCCCGGCTGCGCTGAGACCGAGGTCGGCAGAGCACGCCAGGTTTCTCCCGGCGCTGGGGCCCGCGCTCCGGACCGATCCTCCGCAGTGCCGTACCGACCCCGTACGATCGAGTGATGAGCACGCGGATCGCCTTCCTCAAGGGGCACGGCACCGAGAACGACTTCGTGATCGTCCCGGACCCCGAGAACGTCATCGACCTGCCGCCGGCCGCCGTCGCCGCTCTGTGCGACCGCCGTGCGGGCATCGGCGGTGACGGCCTGCTGCACGTCGTGCGCTCGGCCGCGCACCCCGAGGCCCGGGGGATGGCCGCCGAGGCGGAGTGGTTCATGGACTACCGCAACGCGGACGGTTCGATCGCGGAGATGTGCGGCAACGGCACACGGGTGTTCGCGCGCTATCTCCAGCGCGCCGGCCATGTGGCCGAGGGGGACGTCGCGATCGCCACCCGCGGGGGCGTGAAGACCGTGCACATCACCAAGACCGGGTCCGGCGGCGGCTCCGCCGCGGGTGACATCACCGTCGGCATGGGCAAGGCGCTCCTGCCCGCCGGGGAGGTCACGGTGAGTGTGGGCGGGCGCAGCTGGCCCGCGTGCAACGTGAACATGGGCAATCCCCACGCGGTCGCCTTCGTCGACGACTTCGCGGACGCGGGCGACCTGTACACCCCGCCGCCCGTCAGCCCGGCCTCGGCCTACCCGAACGGGGTGAACGTCGAGTTCGTGATCGACCGCGCCCCCCGGCACGTGGCGATGCGCGTCCACGAGCGCGGCTCCGGCGAGACCCGCTCGTGCGGCACGGGAGCGTGTGCGGTGGCCGTCGCCGCGGCCCGCCGCGACGGCGTGGACCCGGCCGTGACGGGTACCCCGGTGACGTACACCGTGGACGTTCCCGGCGGCACCCTGGTGATCACCGAGCGCCCGGACGGCGAGATCGAGATGACCGGCCCGGCGGTGATCGTCGCAGAGGGCGAGATCGACGCGGACTGGCTGGCGTCCGCCACTCGCTGACCAGCGGCGGTTCGTGAACTCGCGCCGTCGAGCGGTTCGTTGGGGGGCGAACAGGCGGCGCGCGGAAGCACGTGGTGGCACGCCGAAGGTGACGCTCCGCAATGCGATGTGGCCGGAAACCGTGGTCGGGTGCTGTGCCGCGCCGCTCCGTATCGAAGCTCGGGCCGCCCCGAGACGCTCCGATCGGTAGCCCGGGGCGCGGAGGAGCGGGTCGATCCGACGGTTGGCGTCTCTGCCCGTGGCCCAAAACCGTAAACATCCAGACGTTCGCTCGAATGGGTGATCCGTTTCACGCTCGGCGAGAGCCGGTCAGGCGGGCGTGATGGGCTCGGTAGCATCAAGCACCGGCCCGGACGGGGGACCGTCGCCATCCCCGCGCCGCGTCTGCCATGGGGCAACCCGTCCGCCGGTCCACGCAGCCGGAGGTGCCCATGAGTGCGGAGGCCACGAACCCTGCCACCCCCGTCCCCGCGACGCCCGGGGCGTACCGCAGGAAGAGCCGCCCCCGAATCGACCTGCGCCGCCTGGGACGGGCCGCACTGCTCGGCTCCGCCACCCGCGACCGGCTGCCCGACGCCATCGGCCACGTCGTCGAGGCGCACCGCGCCCACCACCCCGACGCCGACCTCGAACCCCTCCGCCGCGCGTACCTTTTGGCCGAGTCCTCGCACCGAGGACAGATGCGCAAGAGCGGTGAGCCGTACATCACGCACCCCTTGGCGGTGACCCTGATTCTCGCCGAACTCGGCGCCGAGACCACGACGTTGACGGCGTCGCTGCTGCACGACACCGTCGAGGACACCGACGTGACACTCGCTCAGGTGGGCGAGGAGTTCGGCGAGGAGGTGCGCTATCTCGTCGACGGCGTCACCAAGCTGGAGAAGGTCGACTACGGCGCGGCGGCCGAGCCCGAGACCTTCCGCAAGATGCTGGTCGCCACCGGCAACGACGTCCGGGTGATGTCGATCAAACTCGCCGACCGGCTGCACAACATGCGCACCCTGGGCGTGATGCGCCCGGAGAAGCAGGAACGCATCGCCAAGGTCACCCGGGACGTGCTCATCCCGCTTGCCGAACGCCTCGGCGTCCAGGCGCTCAAGACCGAACTCGAGGACCTCGTCTTCGCGATCCTTCGCCCCGAGGAGTACGAGCACACCAGAAAACTGATCGCCGAGAACGCGGCACACGGCGACGACCCGCTCGCCGAGACCGCCGACGAGGTGCGCGCGGTCCTGCGCGAGGCCGGGATCCCGTCCGAAGTACTGATCAGGCCACGGCACTTCGTGTCCGTCCATCGCATCTCCGGCAAGCGGGGCCGGCTGCGCGGTGCCGACTTCGGACGCCTGCTGGTGCTCGTGAACGAGGACGCCGACTGCTACGGAGTCCTCGGCGAACTGCACACCTGTATGACCCCGGTGGTCTCGGAGTTCAAGGACTTCATCGCCGTCCCCAAGTTCAACCTCTACCAGTCCCTGCACACCGCGGTCGCGCGCGAGAACGGCGAGGTCGCCGAAGTCCTCATCCGCACGCACCAGATGCACAAGGTCGCCGAGGCCGGCGTGGTCGCGCTCGGCAATCCGTACGCTCCCGGGTCCGAGGACCCGTCCGACGGCGAGCGCGTCGACCCCACCCGCCCCGGCTGGCTCTCCCGGCTCCTGGAGTGGCAGGAGGCGGCCCCCGACACCGACACGTTCTGGTCGACGCTGCGCCAGGACCTCGCCCAGGACCGGGAGATCACCGTGTTCCGCCTCGACGGGGGAACGCTGGGGCTCCCGGAGGGCGCGAGCTGTGTGGACGCCGCGTACGCACAGTACGGCGAGGACGCGCACGCGTGCATCGGTGCCCGCGTCAACGGCCGGCTCGCGACGCTGAGCACGGTCTTGCAGGACGGCGACACCGTGCAGCTCCTCATGGGCCAGGACCCGGCCTCCGAGCCCTCCAGGCAGTGGCTGGAACACGCGCACACGCCCGTCGCGCGCATCGCCATCCAGCGCTGGCTGGCGGCACATCCGGCGCTGGGAGACCCGTCCGACGGAGCGCTGGAGCCGGGCGTCGCGCGGGCTCGCGCCGGGGCCCCGGCGGACGCTGCCGCCACGCGCCCCACCATGGATGCGCCCGGCCCGCGAGCCGCCAGTGCCGTCGTCGACCTGCCCGGCGCCTCCGTACGCCTCGCGGGCTGCTGTACCCCCGTGCCGCCCGACGAGGTCACCGGCTTCGCCGTGCGCGGGGGAGTGGTGACCGTCCACCGCGTCGAATGCGCCGGAGTGACGCGCATGAAGAGCATCGGGCGTGCGGAAGTCGGCGTGCGCTGGGGCGACACCACCGAGTGCCGGGTGACGCTCGTCGCCGAGTCCTTCGGGCGCCCGCACCTCCTCGCGGACCTCACCGAGGCCATCGCACTCGAAGGCGTCGCGATCGTCTCCGCCACCGTCGAGCCGCCCAGCCAGCAAGGTGTGCGTCACACGTACACGCTCCAGCTTCCCGACGCGTCCCACTTGCCGACGCTGATGCGGGCGATGCGGAACGTGCCCGGCGTGTACGACGTGAGCAGGGCACAACACCCCGCGGCGGCCGCCCACTGAGGCCGTACGGCCCCTGCCGTCCTGGCTTCCCTACAGGGTCATATCTTTACTGTCATACCGTCATAGGACCTCCCTCCGGGCGATGGTCGCACGGGCCGTGGCCAGGGCTGAATCCGTTCGGGTGGGACCGACGCGCGTCGTCACCGCGCGGCCGGTGCGCGCTGGTAGCCGTGGTCCATGCCGCAGACCCCCCGTTCCGTGATCCCCCGCGCCCGGCGTGCCAGGGTCGCCCTGCTCGCCCCCGCCGTCTCCCTCTGTCTGATCGCCGCGAGCGCCTCCACACCCGCCGTGCCCCTGGGCATCGGCGACCGGCTCTTCCCGACGCTCGGCAACCCCGGGTACGACGTCGGGTCGTACGACCTTTCCTTCACCTATCCCGGCAGCAACGACAAACCGCTCACCGCCGTCACGACCATCCGCGCCCGCGTCACCCAGCGCCTGGAACGCGTCAACCTCGACTTCACCCGCGGCACGGTACGGTCCGTGGACGTCAACGGCGCGCCCGCGGCCTTCACCAGTGCCGGGGAGGACCTGGTGATCACGCCGCGCGCCCCACTCCCCCGGGGCAGCGCGATGCGGATCACCGTGCGGCACACCAGCGACCCCGTGTCCCCGAAGGGCACGGACGGCGGCTGGGTACGGACCGACGACGGACTGGCGATGGCCAACCAGGCCGACGCCGCCCACCGGGTCTTCCCGTGCAACGACCATCCCTCCGACAAGGCGATGTTCACCATCCACGTCACCGCGCCGAACGGCTTCACGGCCGTGGCGAACGGTCTGCCGGCCGGTATCGAGCGCGGCGGCAGGTCCACCACCTGGACCTATCGCACCGTGCACCCCATGGCCACCGAACTCGCCCAGGTCTCCATCGGCCGCAGCGCCCTCATGCGGCGTCAGGGGCCGCACGGCCTGACCGTCCGCGACGTCGTCCCCGCCAGGGACCGGAAGGCCCTCGAACCGTGGCTGAAGAAGACTCCCGGCCAGATCGCCTGGATGGAGAGCAAGGTCGGCCCGTATCCCTTCGAGAGGTACGGGCTGCTGATCGCCCGGGCACGGACCGGATTCGAGATCGAGACTCAGACGCTCTCCCTCTTCGAGAAACATCTGTTCACCGAGCCCATGTACCCCAAGTGGTACGTCGAGTCGGTCATGGTGCACGAGCTGTCCCACCAGTGGTTCGGCGACAGCGTCTCCCCACGCACCTGGTCCGACGTGTGGCTCAACGAGGGACACGCCACCTGGTACGAGAGCCTGTACGCGGAGGAGACCGCGCACCGGCCCATGGAGGCGCGGATGAAGGCGGCGTACGGCGTCTCCGACAGTTGGCGTGCCACGGGCGGCCCTCCCGCCGCACCCAAGGGCCCGAAACCCGGCCAGAAGATCAGCCTCTTTCGCCCGAACGTGTACGACGGCGGAGCGCTCGTCCTGTACGCGCTGCGCCAGGAGATCGGGCGCCCCGCCTTCGAGCGGCTGGAGCGGTCCTGGGTCGACCTGCACCGCGACGGCACGGCGACCACCGCCGACTTCGAGCACCTGGCGTCCGAGACGGCGGGGCGGGATCTGAGCGTGTTCTTCCAGGGCTGGCTCCACGGTGAGAAGACGCCTCCGATGCCGGGGCACCCGGACTGGAAGAGCAACGCCACCCCAGGGCCGCGAGGCGGCGCGTAACTCGGGTGACGAGACGGGCCGTGCCGTGCGACCATCGTCAGGTCGGCGACGCGGCCCCCAGGGTGGGTGACCGGGAATCTCCCGGGGTACCCGAGCGTTGTCGAAGAAGACGGACCTGCGGGTCAGGACGGCTCGCACCCGTCACCGCAAACGGAATCCCCATCGACGTAAGGACCCAATGACCTCCTCTTCTTCCCCTTCCCAGGACACCAAGCGCCTCGCTTACACCAACCCCGAGGGTCTTCGGGCCGATGCCCTGATGGAAGAGGACGTCGCCTGGAGCCACGAGATCGACGGAGAGCGGGACGGCGACCAGTTCGACCGCTCCGAGCGCGCGGCCCTGCGCCGTGTCGCGGGACTCTCCACCGAACTCGAGGACGTCACCGAGGTCGAGTACCGGCAGCTGCGCCTGGAGCGCGTCGTGCTCGTCGGGGTGTGGACCTCGGGGACCGTGCAGGACGCGGACAACTCCCTCGCCGAGCTCGCCGCCCTCGCGGAGACCGCGGGTGCGGTCGTGCTCGACGGCGTGGTCCAGCGTCGTGACAAGCCCGACGCGGCGACCTACATCGGTTCCGGCAAGGCCGCGGAACTTCGGGACATCGTCCTCGAGACCGGCGCCGACACGGTCGTCTGCGACGGTGAGCTGAGCCCCGGCCAGCTGATCCACCTCGAGGACGTCGTCAAGGTCAAGGTCATCGACCGTACGGCCCTGATCCTCGACATCTTCGCCCAGCACGCCAAGTCCCGCGAGGGCAAGGCCCAGGTCGCGCTCGCGCAGATGCAGTACATGCTGCCGAGGCTGCGCGGCTGGGGTCAGTCGCTGTCCCGGCAGATGGGCGGCGGCAGTGGCGGCGGCCTGGCGACCCGTGGTCCCGGTGAGACCAAGATCGAGACGGACCGGCGGCGGATCCGCGAGAAGATGGCGAAGATGCGCCGGGAGATCGCGGAGATGAAGACCGGCCGCGAGATCAAGCGTCAGGAGCGCCGGCGCCACAAGGTGCCGTCGGTCGCCATCGCGGGGTACACCAACGCCGGCAAGTCCTCCCTGCTCAACCGTCTCACCGGCGCGGGCGTCCTGGTCGAGAACGCGCTGTTCGCGACTCTGGACCCCACCGTGCGCCGGGCCGAGACCCCGAGCGGGCGGCTGTACACGCTGGCGGACACCGTCGGCTTCGTCCGGCACCTGCCGCACCACCTGGTCGAGGCGTTCCGCTCCACGATGGAGGAGGTCGGGGACTCCGACCTGATCCTGCACGTGGTGGACGGTTCGCACCCGACGCCCGAGGAGCAGCTGGCCGCCGTGCGCGAGGTGATCAGGGACGTCGGCGCCACCGACGTACCCGAGATCGTCGTGATCAACAAGGCGGACGCGGCCGACCCGCTGGTGCTCCAGCAGCTGCAGCGGCACGAGAAGCGCTCCCTCGTGGTCTCGGCCCGTACCGGTGAGGGCATCGACGAGCTGCTCGCGCTCATCGACGTCGAGCTGCCGCGGCCCTCGGTCGAGGTCGATGCCGTCGTGCCGTACACGCAGGGCCGTCTGGTCGCACGCGCCCATTCCGAGGGCGAGGTGATCTCTGAGGAGCACACCCCGGAGGGCACGCGGCTCAAGGCATGGGTGCACGAGGAACTGGCCGCGGAGCTGGCTCCGTACCTGCCCGCACCCGCACTCTGACCGACCCATGACGGGTAAAAGGCCCGCCCCCTGCAGGGGGCGGGCCTTCACGCGCTCAGCGGCAGCGTCACCGGCCGGCGAACTTCTTGCTGACCGACTCGTAGACGCCCTTGGCCACCGGGCCGAGTCGCGGACCGGCCAGCCAGCCCGACTGCACCGGGCCGATCGAGGTGTTGGAGACCAACGCGGGCTTGCCGTCCGAGCCCGTCTCCACCCAGCCGCCGCCGGACGAACCACCCGTCATGGTGCAGCCCACCCGGTACATCGTCGGGTCCGTCCGCACGAGGGAGAGCCGGCCCGGCTTGTCCTCGCACTGGTAGAGCTTCTGGCCGTCGAACGGCGCCGCGGCCGGGTAGCCGGTCGCCGTGATGCTGCGGACCTTCGGCACGGGCGGCGCGTTGAAGTTGACGGGAAGCGCCGAACCGACCGTCTCCTCGAGGGACTTGCCGCCGCTTCCCTTCTCCGGGGTCACATGGATGACGGCGAAGTCGTACGACGCGCCCTGCCCGCCCGTCTCGCTGCCCTGCTCGATCCACTGGTCCGAGGTCTGCGCCCAGTCACCCCACCAGACGCCGTACGGGGCGATTTCCTGCCTCGGGGCGTTCTCCAACGCGGCCTTCGGCTTCGCGGAGTTGTTGTACGACGGCACGAACGCGATGTTGCGGTACCAGCCGCCCTTCTTGCCGGCGTGCACGCAGTGACCGGCGGTCCACACGAGGTTGGACTTGCCCGGGTGCGCCGGGTCCTTGACGACGGTGGCCGAGCAGACCATCGTGCCCCCGGGGGCGTCGAAGAACACCTTGCCCGCCGTCGGCGCGTTCTCGTGGTACGCGGCCGGCACCGCCCGCGCCTTCACCGGCACCGGGGTCGGGTCCGTGACACCCTGGTCGCCCGAGAGGTCGTCGTCGTTGACGCCCTTGTCCGGGTCATTGGCCCTACGCATCCGGTCCGGGTCCCACAGGCCCTTGATGATCGGGTTGACGAAGTCGTCGGCCTCGCGCAGCCAGTCGTCCTTGTTCCAGTTCTTCCAGGCGCCGTTCTTCCACTTGTCGATGTCGATCCCGTGTTCCTTGAGATTCTGCTTGAGGTCGTCCGGGATCTTGATCTTGCCGTCGCCCGCCGAGGACGTCGACGCGCTCGCCTTGCCGTCCGCGTTGGAGTCGCCGTCAGGGCCGCATCCGGTCGTGGTGAGCGCCAGCGCCGTGGCGATGCCGACCGCCGCCAGTACGGGGGATGTCCTGCGGCGCATGCTCCCTTCTCGGCGAGCGGTGAAGAGCGGGCGTATGGGTCGCATGATCTGAACTCCCCCTGAGGTGAACCTGTGTGAACGCAGCGGCGTGCCGCCGTGGTGCGCGGCACGTCGTGGATGATCAACGCGTCTGTTGAACGGCACCACACACTATGCGGTCGCTGCGGGGGACTTCCGCCGGAACCGCAACGGTTCCGCTACAGGTTCTCCGCCCCGGCTGCGGGCCGCAGCTCAGAGACCGACGTGTCCCGTGGCATGGATCCGCCCCCGCACAGCCCCGGGTGTGACGGAGTCAGGCGGCCGGCGAGCCAGGGGCCCCAGGCTGACCGGCTGCGCTACGGCCGCTCCGCCATTCCGACGGGTGGTCAGCGGGTGGCGTGGTGTTCGGTGATCCAGCGGGCGGCGAGGAGGCCGGAGCCGGCGGTGAGAACGGCGGCGGCGATGACGGTGGCATTCAGCCCCAGGGCGTCGGCGAGTACGCCGGCCACCAGGGCTCCTGCGGCGTATCCGATGTCACGCCAGAACCGGTAGGTACCCAGCGCGTTGGCCCGCCAGGTGGGGTGGGCGTGGTCGGAGATCGACGCGATCAGCGCCGGGTAGACCATGGCGGTGCCGATGCCGAGTGCCACCGCGGACAGGACGCCCGCGAGCAGCGGGGTGTCCAGCAGGGCCAGGGCGAGGACGAAGCCGCCGGCCTGGACGAACATGCCGGTGACGATGAGGGGTTTGCGGCCGATGCGGTCGGCGAGGTGGCCGGTGGGGATCTGGCCGATGCCCCAGAGAAGCGGGTACAGGCCCTTGATCAGGCCGACGGCGGCCAGACCAAGGCCGTGGTCGGTGAAAAGCAGCGGGAAAACACCCCAGGTCAGGCCGTCGTTGAGGTTGTTGACCAGGCCGGCCTGGCTGGCGCCGCGCAGCGAGCGGTTGTGCCAGGAGGTGCGAGCGAAGGTCTGCGCCAGGCTCGCGGACTGCTCGGCGGCGGTCGGCTTGGGGTGCTGGGCCAGCTCCAGCGCGACGTGGGCGGCGGTGTCGCGGACGATCAGCGCCAGCGCGAGGCCCGCGGCTACGAAGGCGACGCCGATGAGCTCGGGTGCGGGGCGCAGGCCGTACGAGGTGGCGAGGTAGCCGGTGAACAGGGCGGTGGCGCCGACGGCGACGTATCCGGCGGCCTCGTTCAGGCCCGTGGCCAGCCCGCGGCGGGCCGGGCCGACCAGGTCGATCTTCATGTTGACGGTCATCGACCAGGTGAGGCCCTGATTGACGCCGAGCAGCACGTTGGCCGCGACGATCCACCCCCACGACGGCGCCCACGCGAGCGCGAAGGGTACGGGGATGCCGATGAGCCAGCCCGCCGCCAGGAGCTGCTTGCGGCGGAAGCGGGCTGTCAGCGCACCGGCGGCCAGGTTCGTCAGGGCCTTGGTGAGACCGAAGGCGATGATGAAGGAGAAGACGGCCAGGTCGCTGGTCAGTCCGAAGACGTCGGCGCCGATCAGTGGAACGGTGGTGCGTTCCAGGCCGACCAGGCCGCCCACACAGATGTTGACGATGACGAGCAGGGTGAACTGCACCCAGTTCTCGCGCAGCCCGAGCTGTACGGGCCCGGCGGTGGCGGGGCTCGTCGTCGTGCTCACCGGCCGGCGCCTTCGGTGAGGTGCTGGGCGCGGGCGGCGGCGTTCGGGACGGTACCCAACGCGTGGTCGATCGGCGGTATCAGGTCGTCGGCGAAGCCCACGGCGGTCCTCCAGTGTTCGGCAGGGACGGCGGTGAATAAGGGGTGAGAGGCCACCATCTTGCTCTACAATATTCCATGGATTTATGGAGGACGGGATGACGGAAAGCACCGACCCGCGCTCGAAGGCGCGGCTCTACGACGCGTTCGCGGCCTGCGGCAAGGCGCTGGCCAGCGGAAAGCGCCTGGAACTCCTGGACCTGCTCGCCCAGGGCGAGCGCGCCGTCGACGCCCTGGCCAAGGCGGCCGGACTGAACCTGACGACTGCCTCCGCGCATCTGCAGACGCTCAAGCAGGCCGGGTTCGTCGCCACCCGCCGTGAGGGCACCCGCATCTACTACCGGCTCGCGGGGGACGACGTCGCCCAACTGTTCGCGCTGTTGCGCAAGGTCGCCGACACCCACCAGGCCGCCGTACCTGCGGCCCGGGACGCCTATCTCGGCGAGGACGGCGGGCGCGAGGTCACCCGCGAGGAGATGCACGCGCGCGTGCGGGCCGGGGACGCGGTGGTGCTGGATGTGCGCCCGGCGGAGGAGTACCGGGCCGGCCACATCCCCGGCTCGCTCTCCATCCCGGTGGAGGAACTGGCCGAGCGGATCAACGAGCTGCCCGAGGACGCCGAGGTCGTCGTCTACTGCCGCGGCGAGTACTGCGTCCTCGCCTACGACGCGGTGCGCCTGCTGACCGAACGAGGTCGACGCGCGATCCGTCTCGACGACGGCATGCTCGAATGGCGCCTGGCCGACCTGCCCGTGGACGCCGGAGAGCCGACGTGAGCGGCACCCCCGGTGCCCCGACGGCCAGTGTTCGACAGCCATGGGAGCATCCCCTGCATCGCCCGAATCCCGGCCGCCTGCCCCGCGCAGGACGGCCGAGCCCTCACCCGACGGCCACGGCCACCAGCGAAGGAACACCGTGACGAGCACCGCCCCAGTGACAGACGGCATATCGGCCCCTCCGCAGGACCAACGCCGCATCCTGACCGTCCTGGTCACCTCCCAGGTCCTCAGCGGCGCCGGACTGGCGGCAGGCGTCACCGTCGGCGCCCTGCTCGCCCAGGACATGCTCCACTCCACCGACCTGGCCGGGCTGCCCAGCGCCCTGATCACCGCCGGCTCCGCCCTCGCCGCCCTCGCGGTGGGCCGCGTCTCCCAAGCCCGCGGCCGCCGCCCGGGACTTGCCGCCGGGTACCTCACCGGGGCCCTCGGTAGTGCCGGCGTGATCGCTGCCGCGGCCACCGACACTCCCGTCCTGCTGTTCCTCGCCCTGTTCGTCTACGGCGCCGGCACCGCCACCAACCTCCAGGCCCGCTACGCCGGAGCCGACCTCGCCGCCCCCGCCCACCGCGCCCGCGCCGTCTCCACCGTCCTGGTCGCCACCACCCTCGGCGGGGTCATCGGCCCCAACCTCGCCGCCCCCACCGGCGACCTCGCCGCAACGCTCGGCATCCCCCGCCTGGCCGGACCCTTCCTCCTCTCCGGTGCCGCCTACGCGCTGGCCGCCCTCGTCCTGGCCCTCTGGCTGCGCCCCGACCCCCTCCTGCTCGCCCGCACTCTCCAGCAGGAGGCAGCCCCCGCGCCCACCGCGGTCCCGGCGGACCACCCCACCCCGGCCGCCGAACGAAGGCGCCCCACCGTGTTGCTGGGCGCACTGGTGATGATCCTCACCCAACTGGTCATGGTCGCGATCATGACGATGACCCCGGTACACATGCACGACCACGGCCACGGCACCGCCGCCTCCGGCCTCGTCATCGCCGTGCACGTCGGCGCGATGTACCTTCCCTCGCCCCTGACCGGCTGGCTCGTCGACCGCTACGGCCGCCTTACCGTCGCCGCCGCCTCCGGCCTCACTCTGCTGACAGCCGGGATCATCGCCGCCGCGGCACCGGGCGACTCCGTCGCACTGCTGGCGCTCGCCCTCGGCCTGCTCGGCCTGGGCTGGAACTTCGGTCTGGTTTCCGGCACCGCGATCATCACCGACGCCCTGCCCTTGGCCACCCGGGCCAAGACCCAGGGCCTGGTCGACGTCTCCATCGCCATCGCCGGCGCCGCCGGCGGTCTGGCCTCCGGCATGGTCGTGGGCGCCGCCGGCTACCCCGTCCTCGCCCTCACCGCCGGCATCCTCTCCCTGGCCGTCCTGCCCGCCATCGCCGTCACCGCGAACAGCCGATGACCCACCATGCCTGGGGCCCGTACGCCTGGAGGGCCGCAACACTCGTCGATCTCTGCGTCCCCGACGTCTACCGCGTCAACCGCCTGACGGGGAATGCCCGGTCCAGGGGTCCCGAAGTGACCACCACGAGGTAGGGCAGGCGCACGAGGCCGGCACCCGGGGCGCACACCCGCCGGACAGGGCGCCGCCAATGATCTTCCGCTCACCCGCTTCCACAAGCCGTTCAGGTCGTTGGTAGGTACGGGGTACCTGCCATCCGTGCTCAACCCTCGCCCCATCGCCCTTTGGAGAGCGGGAGGAACCGACGTCGTGACCGTGACGGAGACCGCGGCGGTGCCGCAGGAAGGCGAGCCGGAGGGGCGCGCGGCAGTGGCAGGCAATCGTGCGGCGCGCGTGACGGCTGACGGAGCCGAGAAAGCGTGCGCCGCCTACGAGGGCATTCTGCGGAGGCAGTCGGCGCGCGAGTCCGCGGCGCGCACCTATGCGCGAGCCCTGCCCATCGTGCCTGTGCGGGCGCGCGGGCTCACCATCGAGGGCGCCGACGGGCGTCGTTACCTCGACTGCCTCTCCGGCGCGGGCACGCTCGCCCTCGGCCACAACCACCCGGTGGTCCTGGAGGCCATCCGCAACGTCCTCGACTCGGGTGCGCCGCTGCACGTCCTTGACCTGGCCACCCCGGTCAAGGACGCCTTCACCACCGAGCTGTTCCGTACGCTGCCACCCGGCCTCGCCGACCGCGCGCGCGTGCAGTTCTGCGGGCCGGCGGGGACCGACGCCGTCGAGGCCGCGCTCAAGCTGGTGCGCACGGCGACCGGCCGGAGCGGACTCCTCGCCTTCACCGGGGCGTACCACGGGATGACCGCGGGTGCCCTCGAGGCGTCCGGGGGCGCGACCGACGTACGCGTGACCCGTCTGCCGTACCCGCAGGACTACCGCTGCCCGTTCGGTGTCGGTGGCGAGCACGGCGCCGAACTCGCGGCCCGCTGGACGGAGTCGGTCCTCGACGACGCCAAGTCGGGCGTACCGCTGCCCGCCGGGATGATCCTCGAACCGGTCCAGGGCGAGGGCGGGGTGCATCCCGCCCCGGACCCGTGGCTGCGCCGTATGCGACAGATCACCGAGGCCCGGTCGATCCCGCTGATCGCGGACGAGGTGCAGACCGGCGTGGGGCGCACCGGGCGCTTCTGGGCGGTCGAGCACAGCGGTGTGGTCCCCGATGTGATGGTCCTCTCCAAGGCGATCGGCGGCAGCCTGCCCCTCGCCGTCGTGGTCTACCGCGACGACCTCGATGTCTGGCAGCCCGGTGCCCACGCCGGCACGTTCCGCGGCAACCAGCTCGCCATGGCCGCCGGCGCGGCGACCCTCGCCTACGTACGTGAGAACCGTCTCGCCGAGCGCGCCGCCGTGCTCGGTGCCCGCATGCTTGCTCAACTCCGCGCGCTCGCCGCCGAGTTCCCGTGCGTCGGGGACGTGCGCGGCCGGGGGCTGATGATCGGCGTCGAGCTGGTGGACCCCGAGGCCGCGCCCGAATCGGCGTCGCCGCACCCCCGGCCCGCCGCGCCCGCCCTGGCCGCCGCCGTCCGGTCGGAATGTCTGCGGCGCGGCCTGATCGTGGAGCTGGGGGGTCGGCACGCGAGCGTGGTACGGCTGCTGCCGCCTCTGACGATCAGCGACGAGCAGACGTCCGCGGTCCTGGACCGGCTCGCGGACGCGGTGGCGGCGGCAGCCCGCAGGCCCGTCCATCCCTGACCCGCTCACGCAGCGCTGCTGCGTCCCGCACCACCGGCCCGGTCTCTCATCCGAACGCACCTGGTCCCGCACGCACCCGTACGCCCCGGCCCGTCGCCGCACGAGCCGGAACGACCTCATGAGGAACGAACGCCCTTGAACGCCACCCCCACCCCCGACGGCGGCCCCCACACCCCCGAGCGAGAATCCGGCACCACGCAGCTCACCGCACCCGTGCCGGAGTTCGACACGGTCCCCCGGCAGAAGACGACCTCACCGGAGGCCGAAGAGCCGCGCGGCGCCACCGTCGACCTGCTGGAACACGCCGACCCGGGCACGGCGGCCCAGGCCGCGACCGTGGAGAACCTGCTCCGTTGCTGGGTGCGCGAGAACAATCTCGCGGCTCCCGCCGACGGCACACTGCGCATCCCGCTCCCCACCAGCGGTACGGTCCTCCACGTACCGGTCCACTACTGGTCCGCGACCGGCTGGCACCGCTTCGGCCGACCCCACCTGGTGCCTCAACAGGCAACGTTCGGGGCGCCTGCCGGGGCGCCGGCGCCGGAGTCAGCCCTTCCCACGGACGCGACGACCGTGGCGGCGCTGCTGGCACGGGAGGCGGCGGGATACCGCTTCACACCGGGCACCACACGGGGGTGCGGGCCGACCGGCGCACCGGACTCGGAGTCTCGCCTCGCGCCGGCCCACCTCGCCGGATTGGTGAACCGCGTCGCCGACTCCGTCCGTCTCACCACGACCTTCATCACGGACCGCCGTGCGCATCCCGCGGACGCAGCCGACCTTTTCCTCTCGGCAGAGCAGGCGCTGTTGCTCGGGCACCCGATGCACCCCACGGCCAAGAGCCGCGAAGGCCTCTCCGACATCGGGGTCCAGCGCTACTCACCCGAACTGCGCGGTCGCTTCCCGCTGCACTGGCTGGCGGTCGCACCCTCGGTGGTCGCGGCCGACTCGGCCTGGACGGAACGCGGTCGGCGCGTGCCCGCCGACCGGCTGACCCAACGACTCGCCGGCTCGGGCCTCCCCCTGCCGGACGGCTTCACGGCGCTGCCGTTGCACCCCTGGCAGGCGCGCGAGATCCGGCACCGCCCCGCGGCCGCCGCCCTGCTGGACGCCGGACTGCTCCGGGACCTCGGCCCGCACGGCGACTCGTGGTTTCCCACCTCCTCCGTCCGTACCGTCCACCGCCCGGGCGCCCCCGCGATGCTGAAACTGTCGCTGGGCCTGCGCATCACCAACTCCCGTCGTGAGCACCTCCGCAAGGAACTTCACCGCGGCGTCGAGGTGCACCGCCTGCTGCGCCGGGGCCTCGGCCGGCAGTGGCTGGCCGCCCACCCGGGCTTCGACATCGTCCGCGATCCGGCCTGGGTAGCCGTCAACGACCTGGACGGCACTCCCGCGACCGGTCTCGACGTGGTGATCCGCCACAACCCGTTCGCCCCGACGGACGACGCCTCCTGCGTGGCGGCACTGGTCTCGCCCAGGGCCGGCGCCGGGTCCCCCGGACCGCACCACCACGCCCCGCGATCCCGGCTCGCCGAGATCGTCATCCGCCTGGCGGGACGCACCGGCCGTCCCCGTGGCACCGTCGCCACCGAGTGGTTCCTGCGCTACCTCGAACAGGTCGTCCGTCCCGTGCTCTGGCTGGACGGGGAGGCCGGTATCGCCCTGGAGGCACACCAGCAGAACACGGTGGTCCTGCTGGATCCCGAGGGCTGGCCCACGGGCGGCCGCTACCGCGACAACCAGGGCTACTACTTCCGTGAGTCCCGCCGGGCCGAACTCGACGCCCGGCTGCCCGGCATCGGAAAGAGCAGCGACACGTTCGTGTCGGACGAGGTCACCGACGAACGCTTCGCGTACTACCTCGGCATCAACAACGTGTTCGGCCTCATCGGCGCCTTCGGCTCCCAACGCCTCGCCGACGAAAGGCTGTTGCTCGCCGCGTTCCGTCGCTTCCTCACCGGGGTCGCCACCGGCCCCGACCGGCTGCGCACACCCCTGCCCGCCCGCCTGCTCGACTCACCCGTCCTGCGCTGCAAGGCCAATCTGCTGACGCGGCTGCACGGTCTCGACGAACTCGTCGGCCCGGTAGACACCCAGTCCGTCTACGTCAGCATCACCAACCCCCTTCATTCCTGAGGGACATGTCCCATCCCGTCTCCTGAGAGGAGCGTCGCCGTGTCTTGTACCGACGCGAGCACCGACGCCGGCACCGCCTCCGCCCACGCCACGGGACCCGACACGGGCTCCGGAGCCGGTACCGGCTCCGGCCGTGGCCCGGAACCCGGTCCGGACTGCGAGGACACCCTCGACCTGAAGCTGCCCGAAGAGTTCATGATGCTGTGCGCCGGGGGAGAGACGGACCTGCGCGGCACCGCGTGTGCCACCACGGTCACGCATCCTGCCCGAGCTGCCTCCTCTGACACCGCACCTCCCACCGTCCCCTGGGACGACGGCCTCCTCGACCACCTCGCCGACTGGGGCGCGATCGCCACCTCCGTGGGCGAACTCCGCCTCGTCCCTGTGGACCCCCGCCGTGATCTCCCGCTCGTGGCCCGCTGGATGAACGACCCCGCCGTCGCGGTCTTCTGGGATCTGGCGGGACACGAGTCGGTGACCGAGCGGCACCTGTGCGCGCAACTCTCCGGTGACGGACGCAGCGTCCCCTGCCTCGGATTCCTGGACGGCACGCCGATGAGCTACTGGGAGATCTACCGGGCCGACCTCGACTCCCTGGCTCGCCACTATCCCGCCCGTCCTCATGACACCGGGATCCACCTCCTCATCGGCGGTGTCGCCGACCGCGGGCGCGGCCTCGGCTCCACCCTGCTGCGTGGCGTCGCCGACCTCGTCCTCGACCAGCGTCCCTCCTGTGCGCGCGTCGTCGCCGAACCCGACCTTCGCAACACCCCCTCCATCGCAGCCTTCCTGAGCGCCGGCTTCCGGTTCTCCGCCGAGATCGACCTGCCCGACAAGCGGGCCGCCCTGATGGTCCGAGACCGGGCCGTGCGTCATCTCCTCTAGCTCCATCACTCTCCGTAACAAAGCGTATTCCGTGTCGGTTCCCGTCCCGAGGAGTCCTTGTGCCGAATCCGTTCGTCGCGCCGAATCCGTCCGTTCGACCCGGTCGCTCCCCACGGTCCACGCAACCGTGCTGACCTCCGCACTCCCGGTGAGCACACCACGAGCCATGGCGTCGATACCTCTGTTGTCGGTGCCGGGCCGTAGGGTGGTCGCGCTATGACGAAGCCCTCACTCCCCGAACTCCTGCACGCTGCCGTCACGGCTGTCGGCGGCACGGAGCGCCCCGGCCAGGTGACCATGGCCCAAGCCGTCGCCGAGGCGATCGACGACGGCTCCCATCTGCTGGTCCAGGCCGGCACCGGTACCGGCAAGTCGCTCGGCTATCTGGTGCCCGCGCTCGCGCACGGGGAGCCCGTCGTCGTGGCGACCGCCACCCTGGCGCTGCAGCGCCAGCTCGTCGAGCGCGACCTGCCGCGCACGGTCGAGGCGCTGCACCCGCTGCTGCGCCGCCGCCCGGAGTTCGCGATGCTCAAGGGCCGGTCGAACTACCTGTGCCTGCACCGTCTGCACGAGGGCGTGCCACAGGACGAGGAGGACGGCCTCTTCGACCAGTTCGAGGCGGCCGCGCCCGCCAGCAAGCTGGGACAGGACCTGCTGCGGCTGCGGGACTGGTCGCAGGAGACGGAGAGCGGTGACCGCGACGACCTCACTCCGGGTGTCTCGGACCGTGCCTGGGCTCAGGTGTCGGTGTCGTCGCGTGAGTGCCTGGGCGCCTCGAAGTGTGCGTACGGAGCCGAGTGCTTCGCCGAGATGGCCCGCGAGCGCGCCAAGCTCGCCGAGGTGATCGTCACGAACCACGCGTTGCTCGCGATCGACGCCATCGAGGGCGCTCCGGTCCTCCCGCAGCATGAGGTACTGATCGTCGACGAGGCCCACGAACTGGTCTCCCGAGTGACGGGTGTCGCCACCGGCGAACTCACCCCGGGCCAGGTCAACCGTGCGGTGCGCCGGGCCGCCAAGCTCGTCGACGAGAAGGCCGCCGACCAGCTCCAGACGGCTGCGGAGGGCTTCGAGCGGCTGATGGAGCTGGCCCTGCCCGGCCGTCTGGAGGAGATCCCGGAGGACCTCGGCTATGCCCTGATGGCGTTGCGGGACGCCGCCCGCACGGTGATCAGCGCGCTCGGTAACACCCGCGACAAGTCCGTCCAGGACGAGGACGCCGTCCGCAAGCAGGCGCTGGCCTCCGTGGAGAGCGTGCACGACGTGGCAGAGCGGATCACCAACGGCTCCGAATGGGACGTCGTCTGGTACGAGCGCCACGACCGCTTCGGTGCCTCCCTGAGGGTCGCCCCGATGTCGGTGTCGGGGCTCCTGAGGGAGAAGCTCTTCGCGGACCGCTCGGTGGTCCTCGCCTCCGCCACGCTGAAGCTGGGCGGCGACTTCAACGGCGTCGGAGCGTCCCTCGGACTCGCCCCCGAGGGAACGGAGGGCGACGACCTCCCGCAGTGGAAGGGCATCGACGTCGGTTCCCCGTTCGACTACCCGAAGCAGGGCATCCTGTACGTCGCCCGGCATCTCTCGCGGCCCGCGCGAGACGGCGACCGTGCGGACATGCTGGACGAGCTGACGGAGCTGATCCAGGCGGCAGGCGGCCGCACGCTGGGTCTTTTCTCGTCTATGCGGGCCGCTCAGCTCGCCGCCGAGGAGCTGCGCACCCGTATCCCCGAGTTCCCGATCCTCCTCCAGGGCGAGGAGACACTCGGCGAGTTGATCAAGAATTTCGCGGCGGACCCGAAGACGTGCCTCTTCGGCACGCTCTCGCTCTGGCAGGGCGTCGACGTCCCCGGCCCCAGCTGCCAGCTGGTGGTCATGGACAAGATCCCCTTCCCGCGCCCCGACGACCCGCTGATGAGCGCCCGCCAGAAGGCCGTCGAGGACGGCGGGGGCAACGGTTTCATGGCTGTCGCCGCGACGCACGCCGCACTGCTGATGGCACAAGGTGCCGGCCGTCTGGTGCGGGCGTCGGAGGACCGCGGTGTGGTGGCGGTGCTGGACCAGCGGCTGGCCACGGCCCGCTACGGCAGCTATCTGAAGGCGTCCCTGCCCGACTTCTGGTACACGACGGACCGGAATCAGGTGCGGAAGTCGTTGGCGGCCATCGACGCGGCGGCGAAGACGAACGAGTCGTAGCGGTGGGGCGTGTCCCGCCGGTGCACTGTCCCGCGCTCGCGGGACAGTGCACCGGGGGAGTGGGGCAGGCCCGGGACGACATGGGCCCCGGAACCGGCGCAGGGGTTCCGGGGCCCGGATCAGGGGCGGGTGTCGGGAAGGCCCGCCCGCCGCGGTGGGGTCACACCCGCCGCAACACCGCTACCACCTTGCCGAGGATCGTCGCTTCGTCTCCAGGGATCGGCTGGTACGCCGAGTTGTGCGGCAGCAGCCAGACATGGCCGTCCTCGCGCTTGAAGCGCTTGACCGTGGCCTCGCCGTCGAGCATCGCGGCGACGATGTCGCCGTTCTCGGCAACGGGCTGGCGGCGGACCGTGACCCAGTCGCCGTCGCAGATCGCGGCCTCGATCATGGAGTCGCCGACGACCCTCAGGACGAAGAGCTCACCGTCGCCGACGAGCTGCCGGGGGAGCGGGAAGACGTCCTCGACGGATTCCTCGGCGAGGATGGGGCCGCCGGCGGCGATGCGGCCGACGAGCGGGACGTAGGACGCGGCCGGCTTGCCTGCGGTGTCGGTCGGCTGCACGGGGGCCGACTGATCCGAACCGCGCACCTCGTATGCGCGCGGGCGGTGGGGGTCACGACGCAGGAAGCCCTTGCGTTCCAGTGCCATCAGCTGGTGGGCCACCGAGGAGGTGCTGGAGAGGCCGACGGCCTGGCCGATCTCACGCATCGACGGCGGGTACCCGCGTCGTTGCACGGAGTCTCGGATGACCTCGATCACTCGGCGTTGCCGGTCGGTCAGTCCGGAGCTGTCCGCCCGGATGCCTGGAGGTCGGCCGGGCAGGGACCTCTTGGGGCCCTCGTTGTTCGTGGCTTCGTTCATCGCATGCACCGGCTCGAGTCGGCCCTGGGAGCGGTCCTGGGCAGTGATGGTGGCACTGTCTGCGGTGGTGGTCACGTCGGCCCCTCTCGATGGTCTCCCGTGCAGCACAACGGTAGATGCTTTCGAAAGGTTGCACCAAACACACGTTCGAGTGAAAAACCTCGAACTATCTGACGCGACCAAGCGTCCGGGTGTATGGCCTGCACTGTTCCCGACGGACAAAAGCGCTCATTGTTGTACCCTTCACCGCCGGGGCGAGGCCTTGCCGGGACGCCGTAGTCGATGCTCAGTCTGCCATCAGGAGCCCCGCGGACCCGGAACCGGCCCCCTTCTCCACGTGGCGCCCCGATGGCGCGCCCTGTGTCCGCGCAGGGCCCGATTCGGGATACCCGAGCGGCACGCGCCCGTCCCCCGTTTCGCGGGTGTCGACGGCGAATGTACGAGTCAATCGCTACATGTAGTGGTTGGATCGCGACAGTGGCCCAGAAGTTGTGGTCCCTTGGTCTTCGGGTCCTCGGCGATCGCCTATGCTTGGGGCTGCTTCGAGGGGCCCGTGAGGCCTTGCGAGGTCTATGAGCCGTGCTGAAAAGGAGGGTTGGAGCCATGCACTGTCCCTTCTGCAGGCACCCCGACAGCCGCGTCGTCGACAGTCGTACCACCGACGACGGCACGTCGATCCGCAGGCGCCGCCAGTGTCCCGACTGCTCCCGTCGTTTCACGACCGTGGAGACGTGCTCGCTGATGGTGGTCAAGCGGTCCGGAGTCACCGAGCCCTTCAGTCGCACGAAGGTCATCAACGGCGTGCGCAAGGCATGTCAGGGTCGGCCCGTCACCGAGGACGCTCTCGCCCAGCTCGGCCAGCGGGTCGAGGAGGCGGTGCGGGCCACCGGAAGCGCCGAGCTGACCACCCATGACGTGGGCCTGGCCATACTCGGCCCCTTGCAGGAACTCGACCTGGTCGCCTTCCTGCGGTTCGCGTCCGTGTACCGGGCGTTCGACTCGCTGGAGGACTTCGAGGCCGCCATCGCGGAACTCAGGAAGCAGCAGCGGGGGTGCCCCGCCTTGGACGACGACGACCTGGACGTGGAGCGCCGGGAAGTCGATCGCGGGCCCGTAGGGGCGGCTGACGTCCCCGTGCCCGCCACCGCCACCGACTGACGCGAGGGCCGGCTGGGGCCGGCCTCGTCGGAGGCGCACACAGACCCGTCACGCGCGCCCGCGCACGATGCGCGTGACAAGCAGACACACAACACGGTGCCACGGGAAGAAACGGGCACTTCAGGGCGTTTTGCCCGACACAGGGAGGCGGCATGACAGAGACGGCGAGCGGTCCGGCACGGGGTTCCCGGGCGAAGGGGGCCAAGGCCACCAAGGGACTGCGGGTCGAGCGCATCCACACCACCCCCGGCGTACATCCGTACGACGAGGTCGAGTGGGCGCGCCGTGACGTCGTCATGACCAACTGGCGCGACGGCTCGGTCAACTTCGAGCAGCGTGGCGTCGAGTTCCCCGAGTTCTGGTCGGTGAACGCGGTCAACATCGTCACCAGCAAGTACTTCCGGGGTGCCGTGGGCACCCCGCAGCGTGAGACCAGCCTCAAGCAGCTGATCGACCGCATCGTGAAGACGTACCGGAAGGCCGGTGAGGACTACAAGTACTTCGCCTCGCCCGCCGACGCCGAGATCTTCGAGCACGAACTGGCGTACGCCCTCCTGCACCAGATCTTCAGCTTCAACAGCCCCGTCTGGTTCAACGTCGGCACTCCCCAGCCCCAGCAGGTCTCCGCCTGCTTCATCCTGTCCGTCGACGACTCCATGGAGTCGATCCTCGACTGGTACAAGGAAGAGGGCATGATCTTCAAGGGCGGCTCCGGCGCCGGCCTGAACCTGTCCCGCATCCGCTCCTCCAAGGAGCTGCTCTCCTCCGGCGGCAACGCCTCCGGCCCGGTCTCCTTCATGCGGGGCGCCGACGCCTCCGCCGGGACGATCAAGTCGGGCGGCGCCACCCGCCGCGCCGCCAAGATGGTCATCCTGGACGTCGACCACCCGGACGTCGAGAACTTCATCGAGACCAAGGTCCAGGAGGAGGAGAAGATCCGCGCCCTGCGTGACGCGGGCTTCGACATGGACCTCGGCGGCGAGGACATCACCTCCGTCCAGTACCAGAACGCCAACAACTCGGTCCGCGTCAACGACACCTTCATGGAGGCTGTCGAGAGCGGTGGGAAGTTCGGCCTGCGTGCTCGCATGACCGGTGAGGTCATCGAGGAGGTCGACGCCAAGTCGCTCTTCCGGAAGATGGCCGAGGCCGCCTGGGCCTGCGCCGACCCCGGCATCCAGTACGACGACACGATCAACCACTGGCACACGTGCCCGGAGTCCGGCCGCATCAACGGCTCGAACCCGTGCAGCGAGTACATGCACCTGGACAACACGTCCTGCAACCTCGCGTCGCTGAACCTGATGAAGTTCCTGAAGGACGACGGCAAGGGCAACCAGTCCTTCGACGTCGAGCGCTTCGCCAAGGTGGTCGAGCTGGTCATCACCGCGATGGACATCTCGATCTGCTTCGCGGACTTCCCGACCGAGAAGATCGGCGAGAACACCCGCGCCTTCCGCCAGCTCGGCATCGGCTACGCCAACCTCGGCGCCCTCCTCATGGCGACCGGGCACGCGTACGACTCCGACGGCGGCCGCGCCCTGGCCGGTGCCATCACCTCCCTGATGACCGGCACGGCGTACAAGCGCTCGGCCGAGCTGGCCGCGGTCGTCGGTCCTTACGACGGTTACGCCCGCAACGAGCAGCCGCACCTGCGCGTCATGAAGCAGCACGCCGACGCCAACGCCGCGGCCGTCCGGATGGACGACCTGGACACGCCGGTGTGGGCCGCCGCCACGGAGGCCTGGCAGGACGTGCGCCGCCTCGGCGAGAAGAACGGCTTCCGTAACTCCCAGGCGTCCGTCCTCGCGCCGACCGGCACCATCGGTCTCGCGATGTCCTGTGACACCACCGGTGTCGAGCCGGACCTGGCCCTGGTCAAGTTCAAGAAGCTGGTCGGTGGCGGTTCGATGCAGATCGTCAACGGCACCGTGCCGCAGGCGCTGCGCCGCCTCGGCTACCAGGAGGAGCAGATCGAGGCGATCGTCGCCCACATCGCCGAGCACGGCAATGTGATCGACGCGCCGGGCCTCAAGCATGAGCACTACGAGGTCTTCGACTGCGCCATGGGCGAGCGCGCCATCTCCCCGATGGGCCACGTCCGCATGATGGCCGCGATCCAGCCGTGGATCTCCGGCGCCATCTCCAAGACGGTCAACATGCCGGAGTCGGCGACCGTCGAGGAGGTGGAGGAGATCTACTTCGAGGCCTGGAAGCTGGGCATCAAGGCGCTCGCGATCTACCGCGACAACTGCAAGGTCGGTCAGCCGCTCTCCGCCAAGAAGAAGGAGACCACCGAGAAGCAGGTGCCGGAGTCCGTCGCGAAGCCCGCGGTCGAGAAGGTCGTCGAGTACCGTCCGGTCCGCAAGCGCCTCCCGAAGGGTCGTCCCGGCATCACCACCTCCTTCACCGTCGGCGGTGCCGAGGGCTACATGACCGCCAACTCCTACCCGGACGACGGGCTGGGAGAGGTCTTCCTGAAGATGTCCAAGCAGGGCTCGACCCTCGCGGGCATGATGGACGCCTTCTCGATCGCCGTCTCGGTGGGCCTGCAGTACGGTGTGCCGCTGGAGACCTACGTCTCGAAGTTCACGAACATGCGCTTCGAGCCGGCCGGTATGACGGACGACCCGGACGTGCGGATGGCGCAGTCGATCGTCGACTACATCTTCCGCCGCCTGGCGCTGGACTTCCTGCCCTTCGAGACGCGTTCCGCGCTCGGCATCCACTCCGCCGAGGAGCGCCAGCGGCACCTGGAGACCGGCTCGTACGAGCCGATCGACGAGGAGGTCGACGTCGAGGGGCTGGCCCAGTCGGCGCCGCTCGCCCAGGAGCTGAAGGCGGTCGCCGCCCCGAAGACCGAGGCCGCGGTGGCCCAGCCGGCCCCGAAGGAGGCGCACACCAGCGCCGAGCTGGTGGAGATGCAGCTGGGCATCCAGGCGGACGCTCCGCTGTGCTTCTCCTGCGGCACCAAGATGCAGCGGGCGGGCTCCTGCTACATCTGCGAGGGCTGCGGCTCGACGAGCGGATGCAGCTGATCACGGGCACCGTCAGGGTGTGAACCACCGCTGAGGGCGGTGGAGCCGACTCCTCGGCTCCACCGCCCTCAGCGTCCGTGCCGCCCTTCGGGGAGGGGGTCAGGAGTCGTGCCGGCTGCCCATGAGGCGGGCGAAGCCCGCGGGATCCGTGTCGTAGCCGCGAAGTCCTGGTCGGAACGTCCACTCGCCGGAGGCGTCGCGGACGAACTCGGCCACGGTCGCCGCCGTCGCGCCCAGGACACCGCCGAAGTCGTCCTCGGCGAGGACCGTGTAGCCCTCGCGCAGACGCAGCGCCGGGTTCAGGACGTCGACGAACGTCCTGCGCCCGGTGTGCTGCTGGATGACGACGCCGGCCACCACGCGCGCGTACCGGCTGTCGAGCCGGTACAGCTCCAGCGTCATGATCTCGTCCCAGCCGAAGCCCTTGCCGTCGGTGCTGTCGCGATTCAGATAGATCGTGCCGTCAGGGGAGCGGCTGTCGAAGTGCACGACGTAGTCGGGATCCCCGTACGGATCCGCCGCCAGGTAGGTGGCGGCGACGATGTCGAGATCGGTGGGCGGCCGGCCGGACGGGCTCGGGTCCCACTTCACCGCCAGTTCCGCCTTGCCTATGCCCTTGTTGATACCGCTCATCACGCATCCCTCCCCGGTTCATGCCTTCTCCGCATGAACTCCAGTGCATTAAGAGGCAGTTGTCTATTGTGCCTTCCACGTGGGAGTGTTCGCCGGGGCGTACTACGGGAGAGCGTGACCCAGGCCACGCACCGGGGCCTTACGATGGCGCGGTGCTGGTCAAGTGGATTCGCTGCACCGTGGTCGACCGCCGCGGTTTCGAGCGGGGGCAGCGGAAATGGGCGGGGCTTCTGGGGGAGCCGGGATTCCGGGGACAGGGCGGGGGCTGGAGCCGGGGGAGGCCCGGTGTGGCGCACGTCTTCGCGTTCTGGGAGAGCCGTGCCTTCTACGACTCGTTCATGGCACGTTCCCACGACCGGCTCGCCGCGTCGCAGTCCGGCACGTTCAAGGACCTGCAGTCCAGACTGTTCGACTACCGCTTCGATGTGAAGACCGGCTTCGAGCCCCGCTTCACGGATGCCGACCTGGTGCGGGTCGCGCACTGCCGGGTCCACGAGGAGCGGGCCGAGCACTTCACGTTGATGCAGGAGAAGGTGTGGAACCCGGCCATGGCCGGCTCGCCGGGCATGATCCGCGGGCTGTTCGGCGAGGCGCCGGGCCATGAGTTCCTGGTTCTGTCGATGTGGCAGTCGGCCGCCGAGCACGGTAAGTACCGTGCCGAGCGCGTGGAGCGCCTGGCGTTGAGGGCGCAGACCGAGGCGGACGTCGCGGCGCTCACGGGCGACATCGTGGATCTGGAGCCGATGTGGACGGTGTGAGCCCGCGGTAAGGGTGATTGTGGCGGCCCGGAGCGGGGGCCGGACGACCGTCGCCGCCTCCGGCGGGAATCCGCCGTCCGGGGCCCGTCGGGTGCCCGTTCGGGCGTCACTCGATCTAGGGTTTTGACATGGCACGACCGCGGCGCATCGTCCTTGTCCGGCACGGCGAGTCGGCGGGCAATGCCGATGACTCCGTGTACGAACGCCAGCCGGACCACGCGCTGCCGCTCACCGAGAGGGGACGGCGGCAGGCGGAGGAGACGGGCAAGCGGCTACGGGAGCTCTTCGGCCGGGAGCGTGTCAGTGTGTACGTCTCCCCGTACCGCCGCACCCACGAGACACTCCATGCCTTCCGCCTGGACCCCGGGCTCGTCCGCGTCCGGGAGGAGCCCCGGCTGCGCGAGCAGGACTGGGGCAACTGGCAGGACCGCGACGACGTACGGCTCCAGAAGGAGTACCGGGACGCGTACGGGCACTTCTTCTACCGCTTCGCCCAGGGCGAGTCCGGCGCTGACGTGTACGACCGGGTGGGTGGCTTCCTGGAGAGCCTGTTCCGGAGCTTCGAGGCTCCCGACCATCCGCCGAACGTACTCCTGGTGACTCATGGACTGGCGATGCGGCTGTTCTGCATGCGCTGGTTCCACTGGACGGTCGCGGAATTCGAATGCCTCTCGAACCCCGGGAACGGAGAGACCCGCACGCTCCTCCTCGGGGAGAACGGCAAGTACACGCTCGACCGGCCGTTCGAGCGTTGGCGTGATCCGGAACCGCACTGGGTCACCGGATAAAGTGGCAGGGCGATGACCGCTGACTCCTCTTCCCGGCGCCTGGAGCGCGCGCTGGCCAGCCTGCGCGGACTGGCAGTGGGGGACGCGCTGGGCTCACAGTTCTTCGTCCCCGCGAACTATCCGCTGCTCAAGCGCCGCGAGCTGCCGCCGGGCCGCTGGCAGTGGACGGACGACACGGAGATGGCCTGCTCCGTCGTGTCCGTCCTGGCCCTGCACCGCCGCATCGACCAGGACGCACTGGCCCGCTCCTTCGCCGAGCACCATGACTTCGACCGTGGCTACGGACCCGCCGTGGGCCGTCTCCTCCGTCTCGTCCGGGAGGGCGGCGACTGGCGCGAGCTGGCCGCGGCGCTGTTCGAGGGGCAGGGCTCGTGGGGCAACGGCGCGGCGATGCGGATCGCGCCCCTGGGTGCCTGGTACGCCGACGACCCTGAGCAGGCCACGCACCAGGCGGAGATCTCCGCGTATCCCACGCACCAGCACCGCGAGGCCGTGGTCGGTGCCATGGCCGTCGCCGCCGCAGCCGCCTTCGTCGCCGGTCCGGCTGGTCCACCGAGCGCCGAGGCCCTGCTCGACGGCGTCATCTCGCTTGTACCGAAGAGCGCTGTCGGAGCCGGGCTGCGGCGGGCGCGGGACATGCTCGACTACGGCGACGCGACGACCGTCGCGGCGGTACTGGGCTGCGGGCGGCGTACGACGGCGCACGACACGGTGCCGTTCGCGCTGTGGTCGGCCGCGCGCTCCCTAGGCGACTACGCACAGGCCTTCTGGACGACTGCCCAGGTGGGCGGTGACATGGACACAACCTGCGCCATCGTCGGCGGAGTGGTCGCTTCCGAGAAGGCCGGAGCACCGCCCGCGGAGTGGCTGGCGCGGGCGGAACCGCTGCCCGACTGGGCGCCCTCGTTCGCGTAGGCGGTCGAGGCGCGGGCCGATGCGCACCCGGCGGCGACGACCTGGGCCCGCCCGCCACCGGCACGGCCCTGTCCGCGCAACCGGCACCCGGCCCGCCGACCCTGCCCCGGTTCGCACGCCCGGGACGCCACGGGTCACGACGGACCGGGGAAGGGAACGGGCGGGCCGCCTCAGCCTCCGGCCGGTCCGGCCAGGGCCTCCAGGTCGCGCTTGCGTACCCGGATGACCAAGGCGGCCGTCACCAGGGACAGTACGGCCATCGCGGTGGCCGGGCCGAACGCCGTCGAGATGCCGTGCGCGAGTATCTTGTGCCCCCAGGGAGCGGGCAGCTGATGTGTCCTGGCGAACTCCGCCTTCTGCTCGGCCGTGCCGTTCGTCATGAACTTCGGTATCTGCTTCTCCGCCTCGTTCCGGCTGGCTGTGCCGAACACCGTGGTCAGGATGGACAGGCCGAGTGCACCGCCCACCTGCTGCGTGGTGTTGAGCAGGCCGGAGGCCGCACCCGCCTCGTGCTGGGCGACGCCTGAGACGGCGGTCAGCGTCAGCGTCACGAAGTTCAGGCCCATGCCGAAGCCGAACACCAGCATCGGGCCGAGCACCCCTGAGAGGTACGAGCTGTAGGGGCTGATGAACGTCAGCCAGCCGAGCCCGGTGGCGACCAGTGTCGCGCCCACCAGCATGAACGGCTTGGGGCGCCCAGCACCGGCAGGAACCGCTGCGACAGGCCCGCGCCGATCGCGATCGCCACCGTCACCGGCAGGAAGGCCACTCCGGCCTTGATCGGCGTGTACCCGAGCACGTTCTGCACGAAGAGCACGATGTAGAAGAACATGCCGAACATCGCCGCTGCCAGGCTCAGCATGATCACGTACGTGCCCGAGCGGTTGCGGTCGGCGAACATCCTCAGCGGGGTGATCGGCTCCGTGGCCCGTTTCTCGATGAAGGCGAAGGCGGCCAGCAGCAGGACGGCCGCGGCGAAGGACCCGAAGGTGAGGCTGTCCCGCCAGCCCTTCTCGGCGGCGCGGATGAAGCCGTACACCAGGGATGCCATGCCGAGCGTCGAGGTGAGCGCACCGGGGACGTCGAAGCGCCCCGGGTGGCGTGCGGACTCGCTGATGAACCTCGGTGCCAGCACGACGATCAGAGCACCGATGGGCACGTTGACGAAGAGGACCCAGCGCCAGTCGAGCCACTCCGTGAGCATGCCGCCGGCCAGCAGGCCGATCGCGCCGCCGCCGGCCGAGACCGCGGCGAAGACGCCGAACGCGCGGTTGCGTTCGGGACCTTCGGGGAAAGTGGTGGTGATGAGCGCCAGCGCGGTGGGCGAGGCGATGGCACCGCCCACGCCCTGGACTGCGCGCGCGACCAGCAACTGCCAGGGTTCCTGGGACAGTCCACCGAGCAGTGAGGCGAAGGTGAAGAGCAGGATGCCGGTCATGAAGACCCGGCGTCGGCCGAGGATGTCGCCGGCCCGGCCGCCGAGAAGCAGCAGACCGCCGAAGGTGAGTGTGTAAGCGCTGACCACCCACGTCAGGTCGGTGGTGCTGAAGTTGAGCGTGTCTTGAATGTGCGGGAGCGCGATGTTCACAATCGTCCCGTCAGGGACTCCAAGATCACGAATCATTAGGTTCCGAATTCAGTACGGCGGCCCTGACCAGGCAAAACGCATCCTCCCCGAGGAAGACGCCTCGCCCGCCGCGACGGGCCGAGCGGCTGCCTGACCCTTCGCGTAGGCCCGCCCAGCGCTCTCCTGCGGCATAGCAGGTGCACCTGGGTCGCCCCTCCTTGGCATGGTCCTGCCCGCCCCCCACGGCCCCAGTAAGTGAGTTAACCCAGTTGGGAGGTGGCCGAAGTGAGGCTCCAGAACAAGCGCCTCGCGGGCATCCTGCTCAGCGTAATAGCGCTGGCCGTGATCGCCTTCGTCGCGACGAGGAGCGGAGACGACACCTCGGGCGTGGACCGCTACAGCTGGGCCAGGAACGGCGTGACATGCGGGCGCCGGCGCCGACGAGCGCCCGTTTTCGACCTGGTGAACCAGGCCGCACAACAAGTCACTTTGCAAAATGATTAAGCCAAATAGCAAACGCTGACCATGAGTTGGCGCTAGTTGTATTGCCTCGTGAGGTTAGGAACGCGGCTGGCGGGTGGTTGGCCTTTCAGCGCGGTGTGTCCGCGGTGGTGATTGTAGGTGTGCAGCCATTCG
>NZ_JBSFLQ010000040.1:0-78422 GCF_053599115.1 Streptomyces sp. NPDC001020
CTCAACCCCATGCTCGCCGGAGCCGCCATGGCCTTCTCCTCCGTCTTCGTCGTCGGCAACAGCCTGCGACTGCGCGGATTCCAACCGGCCGACCGCTGAACTGCTGACCAATAGGAGGAGGCCGCCATGGCCGGGTCCAAGACTCACCAGGACGACATCATCCGGCGGCTGCGCAGGATCGAAGGCCAAGTGCGAGGCCTACAGCGCATGGTCGAAGAAGGGGTGCGGGGGGCACCGCCCGCACGGGCGAAGATCCGGTACTGGGCCTTCCTGGTCACGACGTAGACGCCGGTGCGGGTCACCGCGAACGAGTTCCCGAGCTGCTCGTTCAGCCGGAGGGTGCGGACGTTGCCCGTCGAGCGGTCGAGGACCCCGACGATGCCGGACGTGCTGGTCACGAACCAGATACGGCCCGACCAGTCCGGGAGCGCGGAGATGATGTGGTCCGCCCCGACCTGGCCGCTCAGGTCACAGTCGTTGACGAGCCGGAAGCCGGGGTGGTGCTTCCGGCCGGTCTGGGCCACCACCATCACGTGATTGTTGGACGTGGCCACAACAGCGCGGTCGCGCTCGTCGAGGTAGAAGTACGAGGCGCCGAACGACTCCAACGTCGGGGCCGGGGTGGGCAGGTCGAACGAGGCCGGGACCACCAGCGACTTCGGGTCGAGCAAAAGCAGCCTGACGCGGCCCGGAACGCCACTGCGGCCCGGATTGCCACACACCATCTCCAGTCGGCCGTGACGGTCGAAGGTGATCGAGATACAGAAGGACAATGGTGAGGAACCGCTCTGCTCCGGCGACGTCGACGACCGGACGGCCGGCCGACGCCAGAGGGGCCCGGCGATCGCATACGTCTCACTCATCCAAGCGTCGTTGTGCAGGTTGTTGAACGGGTTCGGCGCCATGAACGGGTTCTGCGGCGGCTTGTGCGCGGGCAGCCGCTTGCCCTTGGCCGCGTGCCCGATGAAGGACGGCAGGACAGTGGGACCTCCGTCCGGAACGGGGGTGACCGCACTCGCCGCGGCGAGCACCGAAGAGACGGCCAGAACTCCGACGGCGAACAGCGCGGCCAGGCGCACCCGGCCGAGTCGTCTCGGACGCATCAACAATCCTCTCCACCGGCTCCAGCTCACCCTGCGCACGACGGGACTTACCTGGCCAGACGCCGACCGGTCGGCCCATGAGGAGAACGGTCGGTTCAGCACCCGGATGTCGGAACCCCGTCTCGTGTCGCGCGAGCGACGATCAGGCGAGTATGTCCGGGCTCCAGCTGACCCGCGTCAGACCTACCGCCCCTAACTCCGCGAGTTGGGGATCAGCAGGTCAGGGCGGGTCGGAACGGGATCGGATTCAGCTGATCGGCCGTCATCCACTCAGCATCGAGACGGCATTCCACACGTTCATGCGATCGGCCGCCCAGGGCTTCCCCGGACGGCCGATCGGACAGAACAGCAGGCAATCTCTACGACATGACCTAGACGTGGGCGCGTTCGCCCTCCGTCGCCGACGCGGAGTCCGCCTGACCCGCGGCGGCAGCGGCCGCCTTGTCGCCGCGCATGACGAGCAGCGTGGCGAGCCCGCCGACGGCCGCGATCACCGCGGCCCAGACGAAGGCCGAGCTGAACCCGTCCGTGAGGGCGGGCAGGTTGCCCAGTTCACCGGCGCCCTGCGACGTGGCCACGGCGGTGAGCGCGGCGAGACCCAGGGCCGACCCCACCTGGTAGGTGGTGTTGACGATGCCCGAGGCCAGGCCCGCCTGCTCCTGCGGGGCGCCGGACATCGCGGTCATCATCGTCGGGATGTACGCGAGCGACATACCGAGCGCCGCGACCAGCGAGGCGGGCAGGACGTCGACCACGAAGGTACCCGTCGGCTCGACGGCGGACAGCCACAGCAGACCGGCCGCCAGGACCAGCAGGCCACCGGCGATCAGCGGCTTGGCCCCGAACTTCATCATCAGCCGGGCCGTGATGGCCGTCATGAAGATCATCAGCAGGACGGTCATCGGCAGCAACGCGGCGCCCGACTCGAACGCCCCGTAGCCCAGGACCTGCTGCAGGTACAGGTTGAGGAAGTACCACATCGGGATCCAGGCGGCGCCCAGCAGGGTCATGGCCAGGTTGGCCGAGCCGAGCCGCGGCACACGCCAGATACCGAGCGGCATGAGCGGTTCCCGCAGGGCCTTCTGGATCACGAAGAAGAGCAGGAGGAGCACGCCGGCACCGACCAGCTGGAGCACCGTACCGGTGGAGCCCCAACCGACCTCGGGTGCACGGACGACGGCGAAGACGGCAAGCGCCAGGCCCGCGGTGACCGCGATGGCGCCCAGTACGTCCACGCCACCGCGGCGGCCGGCGACGGCGGGCAGCAGTCCGGTGGCCGCCAGGGTGGCGACACCGATCGGCACATAGATGATGAAGACCCAGGGCCAGCTCAGCCACTCGGTGAACACTCCGCCGAGGAAGACGCCGGCCGTGCCACCGGCAGGAGCTGCCGCCCCGTAGAGCGCCATGGCCTTGCCGAGCTCCTTCGGGTTGTGCCCGAAGAGCATCATCAGCAGCGTCATGGCCGAGGGCGCGATCAGCGCACCGCCCACACCCTGTACGGCGCGCCCGACGACCTCCACGGTCGCGGACTGCGCGGCGGCCGCGACGACCGAACCCGCGATCAGGACCACCCAACCGGTGGTGAAGACCTTGCGCGCACCGAGCAGATCGGAGAGGCGGCCGCCGAGGAGCAGCAATCCGCCGAAGGCGATGACGTACGCGTTGAAGACCCACTGCAACTCACCTTGTGAGAAGCCGAGGTCCTTCTGCATCTCCGGGAGCGCCACCCCGATGATGGACGTGTCCATGATGACCATGAACTGGGCGGCAGCGAGCACGAGAAGCGCCCACCAGCGCCGGGGATTGACGGCTGACATGGTTTCACCCTTTCTGCAACATACCCCCAGGGGGTACCCTGAGGCAGCAACGTAGCATACCCCCGAGGGGTATGTAAGAGGTCTGCGTCGGCAGCGTTGCACGAGTCGGAGGACGGTCACCCTTCACCGCATCCTTCCGGGGTGACCGTCAGTGCGGGCGGGACCACGGGAGTCTGACGGCGTGACGCTGCCATCGCGCGACTCGTTCGTTGCCACGAGCCGGGAAACCACGGGAATGGCACGCGGTCGACGATCGTTCCCTTCTGCGGCGAACATCTGACCCAGCGGAGGCACGGCATGCACGGCGAGACGGAGACGGTCCGCAAAATCCTCGACGAACTCGGTGACACCTGGGCGATCGTCGGCCTCTCCTCGAACGAGCGGCGCACCGCCTTCGGAGTCGCGGACGTACTTCAGCGCTACGGCAAGCGGATCGTCCCCGTTCACCCGAAGGCGGAGAAGGTGCACGGGGAGCAGGGCTATCCCTCTCTCGCCGCCATTCCCTTCGACGTTGACGTGGTGGACGTCTTCGTGAACAGCGAACTCGCCGGCGCGGTAGCCGACGAAGCCGTGGCCAAAGGCGCCAAAGCCGTGTGGTTCCAGCTCGGCGTGATCGACGAGTCCGCCTATGAGCGCACCCGCGCCGCGGGCCTCGAGATGGTCATGGACCGGTGCCCGGCGATTGAACTTGACTCCCCACGTCAACGAAAGCTTGCTGACTGTTGCCCGCCAGGCACACCACGTGATCAATCAACTGGTCGCTCGAACGGGTGTGGCAGGCATGCACCTCTTGATAGCAGGCATGCACCTCTTGATAGAGGGAGATGACTTTGCGCCCACGCTTGGAAAGCGTGTTGGGGGCAACCCCTCACGAGTTCAAATCCCGTATCCTCCGCAGCCGCCTGAACAGGCGAAACGAAGAGCTGGACCGCTCATTGCGGTCCAGCTCTTCGGCATGCGCATCCGTCGGTGCCTTATTCACTCATCGCAGGCTGACCTGCGGCGACTCTGGTTCTCGGCGGATCCATGCGGATCCGTCCATGGTCCCGGACGATGTCGCGCTCATAGCGCGATCACCCGGACCTTGCTGCCGCACAGCCGGGTCATGTCATCGACATCCGACGTGAGGATGGCGACCGGGCCAGGCTGACGCAAGGCCGCTTCCGCGACGGTGGCGTCGATCGCGTACTTGTGTCCGTGCAGACCGGCGCCCTTGAGCAGTTGTGCCGCCGCCTTCGCCGCTGCCTCCGTGACCGGCTCCACCTTGACCCGGGAGAGCGTCCATTGCAGTCGGGGCAGGTTCACCCTGGCGTGGCTCACCTCCACGATGGTGTTGGCGCTGACGACCAAGTCCGCTCCCATGTCGTGGAACACCTGGAACAGCGCCATAACCTTCCGATCCTGTGCCACCCAGGCCGACAGCCCCTCGCCGTCCAGGACGACGGTCTCAAGGTGCCCGCTCACGCGGCGCTCGCACCGCCGGCGGCCGACGTCGTACCGAAGATCCGCGCCCGCGCCTCAGCCAGCTCTTCCTCACTGAAGGCCCCGTGCTCGTCTGTGTGGCTGCGCAGGTCGGCCCCCAGGAGCTGGTGCCGGATCTGTCTGGCGACCGCTTCGGCCACGTAGCTGGAGATGTTGTCCGTGATCTTCTTCAGCTCCATCACCTGTTCGGTGGGGAGCGTCACCGTGATGCGTGTGGTGTCAGCCATAGCCGCAAGCATACTGCGGTATGCGTGCTACGTGCTGTCTGTTCCCCAAGGTCAGTCCGAGCCGGCGGCAGTCGGGGCGACTGCCCGTTCGAGCAGGGGCTCAGCTGGGCAGTTGTGCGACGCGCCAGTTCAGCGGGCCCAGCAGCGGTATGCCTCGATCCATTGCGAGCCCTCTGGGGCGGGTTCCGGCAGCGGCAGGTCCAGAATTCCGATGTCCTGTCGGACCGACCCTCGGGCGCAGCGTGCGATCACGCGCCCGTCCTCGGCCAGGTGACACCGACCACGTTCACCTCGACGCCGAGAACTGTCGTGGTGAACGGCACGGCAAGGCTCTCCTCGATCATCGTGAAGAAGCCGGTGAGCTGCTCGTCCTCGCCGTAGGCGTCGACGGTGGCCTCCTCGATCAACGCCTCCGGCGCGGCTGGATCCCAGGTGCTCATGGCCTCGCCGTAGCGCTGCACCGTACGGTTGAGGACCGGTGTGTTCAGCAGCGGCGTATCCGCCGTGGCGCCGTCGCCGGCAGTCAAGCCAAGGCCCGTGGTTGCCAGCGTGTGACCTTGCCTGGTGGGGTTCGGTAGTGAGCGGCCCAAGGGAAGGTCCGGCAAGCGACAGGGCGGAAGAGAGTGGCACGAGTCGTCGTACGAGAGCCGAGTGCGGGCGCGAGGAGCGCACCGCCGCTGGCTCGGCAGGAAACATCCGCATTCGTGAGGGAGTTGCTCGGCGCCGGCTGGGCGGCGGTGTTCCTGCCCGGTGAGCCCGCCCGCCTTGGGCGGCTGCTGCTGTGGAAGCCGACCGGGGCAGCAGCCGGAGACAGTGTGGCGCCCACCGGCCTCGAGACCGAGGCGGTGGAGCTGGTCCTACCGCACGGCCGCTCGGTCAGGCGGCGCAGGGTTGAGGGTTACGCGCTGCCTGTCGCCGTCGCTGTCTCCGCCCTGGCCGATGCGGAGCCGACGCATCCATCCGGCGTCGCCTGGCAGGCTGCCACTCGCTTCGCGCTGCGGCTGCTCGCCGACGGCCGCCTCCACCCGGCCCTCACCCCTGCCGGTTACGACACCTGGCAGATGGGTCCCTGCACCGCCGCCCAGCGCCAGACGCTGGACGCCTTGGCCGCCGCCTTCCCGCCGCACGCCCACTGCCTGCCCGAACCGGGCCCTGCGCCGGTACGGATCGCCGAACCGGCCGCGCTGGTACGCCAGTTCTGCGACGCGGTCGCCGATGATCTGGTGCGTACCCCGGCCGCGCCGCTCGCCATGGGAGCGCTGCCGTACGCCTGGCGCGAGGCCCGTGCCGTGCCCACCTTGCGTGAGTGGGCCGAGGAAACCCAGGCGGCGCTCACCGCCGAGGTCAGTGTCTCCCTGCGCGTCGACGTACCCGAAGGACGCCGACGGCAGTTCCGGGCCGTCCTGCAACTGCACACCGCGGCGGATCCGGCGCTCGTCATCGAGGCCGCACGGCTGTGGAGCGAGCCGACCGAAGTGGAGCGGCTGCTCGGCCCGCGCGCCGAGACCGAGACCCTGCTCGCCCTGCGCCGCGGCTCCCGCGCCTGGCCCCCGCTGCAAAGGCTGCTCGACGATGCCGCTCCCGATCAGCTCCGGTTGACCGACGCCGAAGCCTTCGAGCTCCTCGGGGACGCCACGGACGCGCTGCGCGCGGCAGGTGTCGACGTGCACTGGCCGCGCGAACTGGTCAAGGCACTCACCGCGACCGCGGAGATCGGGCAGCGCACCGCCCCCGGCTCCACCGCGGGCGGCCTGCTGGACACCGAGGCCCTCCTCGACTTCCGCTGGCAGGTCTCCCTCGGCGGCGAGCCGCTCACCGAGGCCGAGATGGATGCCCTCGCGGAGTCACGCCGTCCCCTCGTCCGGCTTCGCGACCAGTGGGTGGTCGCCGACCCGAAGCTGGTGGCCCGCGCCAAGCGCCGCCGGATGGAACCGCTCACCCCCATGGAGGCGTTGAGCGCCGCGCTGACCGGCGAGGCCGAACGAGACGGTGACCGGGTCCCCTGTGCGGCGGTCGGTGCGCTCGGCGACTTGGTCGCTCGTATCCGCGACCCCGAGTCCCGTACCCCCGTGCGCCAGCCCGCCGCCCTCCGGGCCACGTTGCGCGAGTACCAGAAGCGGGGCCTGGCCTGGCTGGCCGAGATGTGCGCACTCGGCCTCGGCGGCTGTCTCGCCGACGACATGGGCCTGGGCAAGACCATCACCTTGCTCGCTCTGCACCTGCACCGCCAGAGCGACCCCACCACCGCGGGCCCCACCCTTGTCGTCTGCCCAGCCTCGCTGCTCGGCAACTGGCAGCGCGAGGCCGCCAGATTCGCACCGCTCACCCCCGTACGCCGTTACCACGGCGGCGACCGCCACCTCAAGGACCTGGCCGGCGACGAGATCGTCCTGGTCACCTATGGGGTGCTGCGCCGCGACCGCGAAGTGCTCGCCGAGACAGCCTGGTCGCTGGTGGCCGCCGACGAGGCCCAGCACGTCAAGAACCCCTACGCCGTCACCGCCCGCGAACTGCGCGCCCTGCCCGCCCGCGCCCGCGTCGCTCTCACCGGAACCCCGGTGGAGAACAACCTCTCCGAGCTGTGGGCACTGCTCGACTGGACCACCCCCGGGCTCCTCGGCACACTAGCCGCCTTCCGCGACCGGCATGCCCGTGCCATCGAGGCGGGTGAGGATCCCGAGGCAGCCGAGCGCCTGTCCCGTCTGGTACGTCCCTTCCTGTTGCGCCGCAAGAAGTCCGACCCCGGCATCGCACCCGAACTGCCGCCCAAGACCGAGACCGACCACGTCGTCCCGCTGACGGCCGAGCAAACCAGCCTGTACGAGGCACAGGTCCGCGAGACCATGGCGAAGATCGCGGAGTCAGAGGGCATCGCCCGACGCGGTCTGGTACTCAAGCTGCTCACCGCGCTGAAGCAGATCTGTAACCACCCCGCCCAGTATTTGAAAGAGCACAGCCTGCGCCAGTCCACTCCCCTGCGGGGTCGCTCCGGCAAGCTCGATCTGCTCGACGAACTTCTCGACACCATCACCGCCGAAGGCGAATCCGTGCTGGTCTTCACGCAGTACAAACAGATGGCGGCTCTGCTGGAGAAGCATCTCGCCGAGCGCGGCGTCCCCGCGCTCTTCCTGCACGGTGCCACCCCCGTCGCGCGGCGCGAGGAGATGGTGGACCGCTTCCAGCGCGGTGAAGTGCCGGTGTTCCTGCTGTCGTTGAAGGCGGCGGGCACCGGACTCAACCTCACCCGCGCCAGCCACGTCGTGCACTACGACCGCTGGTGGAACCCGGCCGTCGAGGAGCAGGCCACCGACCGCGCCTACCGCATCGGCCAGGACAAACCCGTCCAAGTACACAAGCTCCTCGCGGAGGGAACCGTGGAGGACAAGGTAGCGAAGCTGCTCGAAGCCAAGCGCGCCCTCGCCGACGCAGTCGTCGGCTCCGGCGAGGCAGCCCTGACCGAACTGTCCGACGCCGACCTCGCCGAACTCGTCGCCCTGGGAAGGCAGTCATGAGCCCCGCTGTCCCCGGTCCGCGCCGTGCGCCCACCCGCGGCAAGCGAGCTTTCGCCGCGACCTGGTGGGGCCAGGCATGGGTGGCTGCCCTGGAGGACTCCACCCTGGACGCCGGACGGCTCTCGCGCGGGCGCACCTACGCCCGCAAAGGCATGGTCGGCCTGGTCACCATCGCTCCGGGCCAGGTCAAGGCCGCTGTTCAGGGCAGCCGCCCGCGCCCGTACCGCTCCGCAGTCCACCTGCCCGTCCTCACCCGCCCTCAGTGGGACACCCTGCTCGACACGATCGCGGCCCGCGCCGGGCATCTCGCAGCACTTCTCGACGGCGAGATGCCCGCCGAACTCGTCGACGACGCCCGGCACGCAGGCGTCCCACTGCTCCCACTGCCCACCGAACTCGATCCGGAGTGCTCCTGCCCCGACTGGGGATACCCCTGCAAGCACGCCGCCGCGCTCTGCTACGCCATCGCCGCCACCATCGACACCGACCCGTTCGTCCTCTTCGCGCTGCGCGGACGCGGTCGCGAGGAGGTCTTCGCCCAGCTGCGCGCACTCCGTACGGCAGCACAGGAGACCGCCGCCCCGCCAACACCGGCCGGCATCCCGGCCGCCGCCGCATACGCCCATTGGGCCGAAGAGGCTCCCGAACTGCCCGAACTCCCGGAACCCGCCGCCCACACCACAGCACTGCCCGTCGCTCCGCCACCCGGCACCGGCTTGGCCGCCGCAGACCTGGAACGTCTCATGGCCGACGTCACCGCGCGCGCGGCCCGGCTCCTCGCGGGCGACACCGCCGACCTGCACCTGACCCAGCACCAGGACGGCGTGCGCATCGCCGCAAGCAACCCCGGGCCCGGGTGGTTCCACCACCTGATCCAGAACACCGGCACCAACCCCACTGCCTTCGCACGCCTCACCCGCGCCTGGCGTCACGGCGGCCCCACGGGCATCACCGTCGCCGAACAGCCCTACACCCCCGACCCGGGGGTGATGAAGGCCACCCGCGCCGCCCTGGACGCGGCCCTCGCCGAGATGACTGACTCCCCCACACACCTCAGAACCTGGCGCAACCGCGTCACCCTCATCCACCACGGCATCCAGCTGCGTCTGGGCCCCGACACCCGCTGGTACCCCTACCTCCAGGGCGACGACGGCGAATGGTGGCCCGCGGCACCAGCCGACAGTGACCCGGTCACCGCGCTCACTGCGGCCTGGTCGGAGAGCGGGGAGGGGTATGGAGGCGGTTCCCCGCTGACCAGGAGCCACGGGCAGAAAACGCAAGGAGCAGCCGCAGACGACTGCCCCGGTCGACTACGGCGCCGCAAGTGCTTCCGTCGGGGAGAGGCGGGAGGCACGGACGGCCGGGTAGACGCCGGCCAGTCCGCCGATGGCGAAGGTGGCGGCGAAGCCGCCGGCCACCGCCCAGGGCGGGACGACGATCGGCCAGCCCTGGTACAGCGCGTATCCGGCGGTGACCGCGGTTCCCAGCAGCGCCCCGGCGACCCCACCCAGACCGGAGAGCAGCAGTGACTCGGCCAGGAACTGGGTGCGGATCTGGCCTCGGGTAGCGCCCAGCGAGCGGCGCAGGCCGATCTCGGCCCGGCGTTCCAGAACTGAGATGACCATGGTGTTGGCCACTCCGACGCCGCCGACCAGCAGCGCCACCGCGCCGAGGCCGAGCAGCAGTCCGGTGAACGCCTTGCCCGCCGCCTGCTTGGCGGCCAGCGCGTCCGAGGGGCGGGAGACCTGTACCTCGTTGGGTGCCTCGGGGTTGGCGGTGGCGCCCAAGACCGACTGGACCGATGTCACATGCGCGTCCGCGGCACGCGTATAGATCATGGTCGCGTGGCCGTCGAAGCCCAGCTCGGTCCTGGCCGCCTGCCAGCCGATCAGAGCCCCGGTGTCCAGCTCGGGGGCGAGCGGAACCCGCCCCAGGATGCCGACGACGGTGAACCACCGGCCGCCCACCAGCACCCGGATGCCGGGTCCGGCATGGCTGATCCCGAGACGTTCGGCCGCGCTGGCGCCGAGGACCGTGGCCGGATAGCGGCTCGTCGCCGCGTTGAGCCAGGTGCCGCCGGCCAGCTTGGCGCCGGTCGTGGAGCGCAGACCGGTGCGGGCCGCGTACACCGCGATTCCGTTCGTCTCCGCCTTCGGGATCCTCTCCGTCCGGTAGACCTTGGCATCGGTCAGCCGTCCGATGGCCGAGACCGATTCCACCGGGCCGATCCTGCCGACCATCGACTCGGCTGCCAGTGGCAGTTGGGCCTCCCCTCCCATCAGGGTGTTGCCCGGTGAGACGGTGAGCAGATTGGTGCCCAGCGAGGCCAGCGTACGGTCGAGTTCGGCGCGGGAGGAGGACGAGATCCCGACCACGGCGACCATGGCCGCAATCCCGATGGCGATGCCCAGCGAGGAGAGGAACGCCCGCAGCGGGCGGGTGCGCAGGCCGACCGCGCCGACCTTGGCCACGTCGAGTGGCCGCAGTCGGGCCGGCCGCAGTGCTTCCGTGATCATCGGCCCGCCTCCGAGAGGGCGAACCCGCGCTGCGCGGTGTCGGCGATCACCTGACCGTCGCGCATCCGCACCTGACGGGGCAGGGACGCGGCGATCTCCTGGTCGTGGGTGATGATGACCACCGTGGTGCCTCCCGCATGCAGTTCGCGCAGCAGCTCCATCACCCCCGCCCCGGAGGCGGAGTCCAGGGCACCGGTCGGCTCGTCGGCGAGCAGCAGGGACGGGTCACCGGCGACTGCTCGGGCCACCGCGACCCGCTGGCGTTCGCCTCCGGACAGTTCGTGCGGCCGGTGCTCCAGGCGGTGCCCGAGGCCTACCCGGGTCAGCGCCGCCGCGGCCCGACGGCTCCGCTCGTCGGGTCGCAGTCCCGAATACAACAGGCCGTCGGCCACGTTCTTGAGCGCCGAAGTTCCCGCGGCGAGGTGGAACTGCTGGAAGACGAAGCCGATATGGCGGGCGCGCAGTGCGGAGAGCTTTTTCTCCGACAGGGTGCCCGCGTCATAACCGTTGACGTGCACGCTGCCCGATGTGGGGCGGTCCAGGGTGCCCAGCATGTTGAGCATCGTGGACTTGCCGGAGCCGGACGGGCCGACGATGGAGACCAGCTCACCGTCGGTGATCGTCAGCGTCACTCCGGCGAGGGCGGTGACGCCACCGCTGTAGACCTTTGTCACGTCCGTCAGGATGATCACTCCGGCATCCCCACCTTCGTGCCCTCGCTGATGCCGTCGCCGCTGACCTCGACCCGGCCGCCCGCGAAGAGGCCGGTGGTGACGGGGACGTACGAGGTGATTGAGCCCTTGACGACCTCCACTCCGAAACCGCCCTCCTCGAGCGCCAGCAGTGCGGCGACCGGGACGGTCAGGACGTTCTCGCGCCTGCCCGCGGTGAAGTCGACGTGCACCGCGGCCAGGGCGTACTTGTCCGCTGTCTTCTGCGCCTTCGCCCCGTCGAGCGCGACGACCACTTCCACCTTGGTCTTCGCCTCCTCCTGCTCGCTGCCGGCCGCCTCCATGACCGTGGAGACCTGGTCGATACGGCCCTCGACTTCCGTGTCGTCCGGGAGCCTCACCGTGACCTTCTTGCCTTCCTCGGCCAGCCGCTGGTCGGCGGTGTCGAGTTCCACGGTGACGACCTTGGTGGTGCCGGTGTACGACAGCACCTTCTGGCCCGGGGCGATCTGGTCGCCCTTCGCGGCCGCGAGGGTGTCCACGCGAACGGAGCCCGACGTGAACACCACCTGCCCGGGCTCCACGGTCCCTGTTTCCTCCAGGCCCCTGTCCTTCTGCCACTCCTCGACCGCGGCAGCCGTGCTGTCGGTGTACTCGTCGTCGACGGCGAAGCCGGTGTAACCGAGCGCTTTCAGGTTCTTCTCCAGTTGCTTGACGTCGGATCCTTTGGTGCCCGTCCTGAGTGCGCGATACGCGGGCACCGAGCCGTACATCAACGTCACCGGGCGCTCGTCCACCTCGTACAGCGCCTGTCCGCGGGTGATCTTCCGGCCGGCGTGCGGCAGTTCGGTGAGAGTGCCGGACAGCCTGCTGGTCGCGGTGATCGTGGACCCGTAGCCGAGCTCTCCTTCCTCGCTCCGGGAGTCGGTGAGCGTCTGCCGGGTCACCTCGGCCGTCTTGGGCGGCAGCGCGTCGTGCGACTCATCCGCGGACGAGCCGCCCCCCAGGCCGAGGCCCGCGGCCGCTGCCCCACCTGTGGCGACCACGAAGAGGGCGGTGGTGGCGGCGATCCTCCCGCGCAGCCGCTTCCGGCGGGGTGACCCTTCCGTTCCGGGCGACGGCCGGTCCGCCGGAGTGGCTGCTGCGGGCTCACTCATCCCTGCTCCTTCTTCTGCCTGTCGCCGTTACGGAAGGCCTTGATGAGGTCCTGGCACGCTGTGTCGGCCTTCTTGAAGTCCGCGTCCCCGGTGACCGACTTGTCGAGCCGCATGCCGCCGTCCCCCGGGTCGGGGAAGTTCTCCACGCCGTTCTTGCGCATGCACTTCGCGTACTTCCGCATCTGCTCCTGGGCCTTGGGATCCGAGCCGGGCGAGCCGGGACCTCCCTGGGGCATGTACTTGCGGCACGCCTGCATGGCCTTGTTCAGGTCGGTGCTGCCGTCTCCCATGACACGCATAGGCTTGCCGGGCTGCGGGTCCTCCATGTCGACCCCGTTCTCCCGCATGCACCGGGCGAACTTCACACCCGCCTCCTGCTTGTCCTTGTCGGACAGGCTGCCCTCGCTCCTGCTCTTCTTCTTGTCTCCATCGGCCGAGGCCACCTTGGCGCCGCCGTCATCGGAACCGCATCCGGTCAGCACCAGGGCCAGGGCGAGCGCCGGTGCCGCAAGTGCGCCACGGTTGAATATGCGCACGTCGTCGTCTCCTCCTCGTCACGACCGGCTGCAATGCCGGTCTGGGAGGGAATGGAAGACGACCGCGCGTTTCCTCGTTGTTTCCTCCTGACGAAAAGGAAACAACCCGACCAGCATCATGGGCTGTTGTGAACGTCGGACGGTCACGTACACCGAGGAAGGGCAGGAGACGAATGCGGGTGCTGGTGGTGGAGGACGAGCCGGTCCTCGCCAACACGATCGCGGAATGGCTGCGCCAGGAGGCCCACGCCGTCGACGTGGCCCACGACGGCGCCGCCGCCCTGGAACGCACGGACGTCAACGCCTACGACGTGGTCATACTGGACCGGGACCTGCCCCTGGTCCACGGCGACGAGGTCTGCCGCCGGCTCGTCGCGAACGGGGCGTCCTCGCGGGTACTGATGCTGACCGCCGCCTCGGACGTCACCGACCGGGTCGTCGGGCTCGGTCTCGGCGCCGACGACTACCTCACCAAGCCCTTCGCCTTCCCCGAACTCGCGGCCCGCGTCCTGGCGCTGGGGCGTCGCAGCCGCCCCGCGGCACCACCGGTCCTGAGCCGCTCGGGAATCACCTTGGATCCGGCCCGCCATGAGGTCTTCCGGGACAGGCGGTACGTTCCGCTCGCGCGGAAGGAGTTCGCCGTACTGGCCGAACTGCTGCGCGCCGACGGGTCCGTGGTCTCCGCCGAGCATCTGCTGGAGAAGGTGTGGGACGAGCACGCCGACCCGTTCACCGGCGCGGTCCGCCTCACCGTCCTCAAGCTGCGCCGCAAACTGGGAGATCCGCCCGTCGTCGAGACCGTGACCGGGGTGGGGTATCGCATCGCATGAAGCCTCGGAAGCTGTCGCCGCGCCGCATCACCCTGCAGAGCCGGCTCACGCTGATCTACAGCGGCATGTTCCTTACCGCGGGCGTCGTCCTGCTCGGCGTCACCTATGCCCTGTTCACTCAGCAGCTGGGCGCGCAAGGCCCCAAGATCTTCAGCGGCCGTGGCAGCGCGAGCACCTCGCCCCCCACCGTATTGCCGCCTCCCGGCGGCGCCGTACGCACCGGCGAAGACCCGACAAAGTGGATGAAGGTCCAACAGGACACGTTGCGCGACGCCGCAACCAACTCCCTGATCACCCAGGGCAGTATCGCACTCGCCGTCGTCGGCAGTGCCGCTGCCGGATTCGGCTGGCTCATCGCCGGCCGTGTCCTGGCCCCGCTGCACCGGGTCACCGACACCGCCCGGCGTATCGCCGCCGCTCCGGCCGCCGATCGCGGGCTGCACGAACGCATCTCCCTGCGCGGCCCCGACGACGAGGTCAAGGATCTCGCCGACGCCTTCGACACCATGGTCGAACGCCTCGATCGTTCCTTCGACGGCCAGCGGCGCTTCGTGGCCAACGCCTCCCATGAACTGCGCACACCCCTCACCCTGGGCCGTGCCCTGGTCGAGATGGCCGTGCACCGAAAGGCCGCCTCGGAGGACGTCATACGGCTCGGCGAGGACCTGCTGCAGATCAACGCCCGGCACGAGCGGCTGATCAACGGCCTTCTGCTGCTGGCCACTTCGGAGAACGAGGTAATCGAGCGGCGTCCGGTCGATCTGGCCGATGTCGCCGGTCATGTGGTGACACAGACGGCCCCGGAGGCGCAGCAGAACGGGGTCACCCTGCACGAGGAGTCGCACGAGGCGCTCACCGCCGGCGATGCGCTGCTGCTCGAACGGCTGGTCCAGAACCTGGTGGAGAACGGCATCCGGCACAATTGCGACCGCGGCGGCTGGGTCCGGGTCGACTGCCGCGCACTCGACGACGGCAGGGCCGAGATCGAGGTCGCGAACACCGGCCCCGAGGTGGCGGCGTACGAGATCCCGGCCCTGTTCGAACCCTTCCGCCGCCTGGGCGCCGATCGCTTGGTCACCGCCAAGGGAGCAGGCCTCGGCCTGTCCATCGTCCGCTCGATCGCCCGCGCCCATGGCGGCGACGCCACAGCCCGACCCCGCGAAGGCGGCGGCCTGGTGGTCACCGTGACCCTGCCGCCCGACTCGATTCCCCCGCACGCTGAGACATAGGCCGCTGCACCACGGCACGTAGGTGCCGCGGGATACCGATGGGCGCACGGCGGAACTTGTGCTCCGGCCATGAGGCTCACCATTTTGATCAGGCGGGGACAGGCCTGGGGGGTCTGCCGGCCCACAGCGGCCGCTGAGGCGTCGCCCCACCGCAATAATCGCTGGTCGTACCCGTACGCATCTGTCGCCGGGTGCCCTGCCGAGAATTCCACGCGACTGGCACTGGTTCCCTCGCTGGGAGTATCCGACCCACCGACCTGGCCGTCTGGTTCCAGCTCGGCGTCGTCGACAAAGCCGCCTACGAGCGCACCCGTGCCGCGGGCCTCGTCGTACTCATGGACCGCTGCCCGGCGATTGAACTCAATGCACTACGTTAGCTCCGGCTCGGCGAGCACTTCCAATCCGTCTTCATCCGCGATCTCCACGACCGGGAAGCGGTAGCGCGAAACGACAGCTTGCCGATCACTGTGCTCGACGGTCGCAAGGCGCAGTCTGCAGGGGACATCCAGATCCGCCCGCAGAGCTGTGCTCGACTGCACGGCATACCGAGACGCCGTGCACAACTGGAACGCTGCCATCTCGAAGGCGTCCACGAGTCGGAACCACATCGTCACAGTCAAGGGCAGGCGAGCCCGCCGCAGTTGGAGACCGAAGGGCGTCTGCGAGACGATGTGATTCCGACTCGCCGGCAGGCCGTTCGGCGACATCAACCCCGCCCTTCACCGGCTGGGCGCGACCGAACCCGCCTCTGGGATCGTCGACGTCACCGAGGGCTCCAACACCTACGCCGAGGTTCCCGGGTTCGCCACAAGCCCGGGTTTCGACACGGACAGCGGCTGGGGGAACGGTCGACGTGCTCCGGTTCGTCCAGGCCCTGGCCCGAGCCGTGGCGTGAACCGGCTGGTGGACCGCCCCGCGCCCCCGCTCGGCATGACAGCGTGATGGTGGCCGTGTTAAGACGAGCCGAGTCTTGCGCTGGCGGCCGCCGGCCACCGGGCAGTACGTACTGAAGCGAGAGAGAGCGCACGTGAGCGAACACGCAGGCGCCGGAACCGGCCATCACTTAGGCCGGACCGTGCAGCACCGGCCACGGGGCGGCGCCGAACCGCCACCCGCTGGGCGCCCCTGGGCGGTGTGCCTCGACGGCGTGCGCAAGGTGCACGGACGCGGCAGGTCCGCCGTGACGGCACTCGACGGGGTCACCATGCAACTGCCGTACGGGACGTTCACCGCCGTGATGGGCCCCTCCGGCTCCGGCAAGAGCACCTTCCTGCACTGCGCGTCGGGCCTGGACCGCCCCGACCACGGCACCGTCGAGATCGGCGGCCGGGACCTGGGGCCGCTGGGCGAGCGGGAGTTGACGGTGCTGCGGCGCGAGCGGATCGGCTTCGTCTTCCAGGGGTTCAATCTTCTGCCCGCGCTGACCGCCGAGCAGAACATCACGCTTCCGGTGCGGATGGCCGGCCGGCGCATCCGGCTCGACCGGCCCTGGCTGGAGGAGCTGCTCGACTACACCGGGCTCACCGAGCGGCGCGGACACCGGCCGGCCGAACTCTCCGGCGGCCAGCAGCAGCGGGTGGCCATCGCCCGCGCGCTGATCACCCGCCCCGAGGTGGTCTTCGCCGACGAGCCCACCGGCGCCCTGGACACCACCTCGGCCCGCAAGATCCTCGAACTGCTCCGCGATCTCGTGGACGACGTCGGCCAGACGGTCCTGATGGTCACCCACGACCCGGTGGCCGCCTCGTACGCCGATTCCGTACTGATCCTGGCGGACGGCAAGGTCACCGAGGTCCTACACCGGGCGTCCGCCGGCACCATCGCCGAGCGCATGGCGGGACTGGGGGCCTGATCCATGCTGTTCCTCCTGGCGTGGTGGTCCATCCGCGCCCGCAAGGTCTCGTTCGCCGGATCCTTCGTGGCCATGCTCTGCGCGCAGACACTGGTCACTGCCTGTGCGGCGCTGCTCGACGCCGGCCACCGGGCCGCGCGGGGGCAGGGCGGCGCGGACGTCGTGTCTTTCGTTATGCCCTTCGGCTTCATCTGCCTGTTCGTGATGGCCTTCGCGGTTTCGGGTGCCTTCGCCCTGTCCGTCCAGCAGCGGACCAGGGAGGTGGCCCTGCTGCGGGCCGTCGCCGCGACCCCCGGCCAGGTCCGTCGGATGGTCGCGTACGAGGCGCTCGTCGTGACCGTCCTCGCCGCCGTCCCCGGCTGCGGGCTCGGCCTGCTGCTCGCCGTGGGACTGCGGGCCTGGCTGGTGGCCCAGGGCGTGATCCCCGGCGCCTTCCGTCTCGACTTCGGGCCGGTGAGCATCTCGATCGCCGTGCTGATCTGCTGGGTGACCGCCGAGGCCGCGGTGTGGAGCAGCGGCCGGCGGGCCTCTCGGGTGCGCGCCGTCCAGGCGCTGGGCGAGGCCTCGTTGCCGCGTCGTCGGGTGGGCGTGGCCCGCACCTGCCTCGGGCTCGCGGTCCTGACCGGGGGCGTCTGGGAGCTCGCGGCGATCAAAGGTTCGGGAGGCTCCGACGCGGCGAGCACGGCCGGGGCCATGGTCATGGTGCTGATGACCGCCGTCGCGCTGCTCGCCCCCTGGATCGGCAAGCTGGCCGGAGCCGTGCTCGGCCTGCTCTGCCAGGTCCTGTTCCCGGTGGTGGGACTGCTGGTGAAGACCAACCTCACTACGGGCTACCGGCGGCTCGGCGCCGCCGCCACTCCGCTCGCCCTCACCGTCGCGTTCGCCGCCGCGGCTCTGTTCGTACCGCAGATGAAGTGGCACGAGCTGTCGCAGCAGGACCGGCAGCGCATGGTGGCCGACCGGATCGTGCAGAGCGCCGGCGACGGACTTCCGGCCTCGGCCGCGTCAACGATCCGCCGTGCGGCCGGGGTCGGCGCCGCGATCGCCACCACGGGCACCTACGTGACGGTCGTCGACGACCCCGAGTCCGGGCAGCTGGGCCCTGACGGCATCGCGCAGGCCGTCTCGGACGGACCGCTGGACGAAGTGCTCGATCTGGGCGTCGTCCAGGGCCGGATCGGTCGACTGGGGGCGCGGGACGTCGCGTTGAGCGAGGGCCTGGCCCGGCGCGCCCACGTCCGGGCGGGCGACGAGGTGCGCCTCGCCCTGGAGGACGAGCGGGTGGTGAAGGTCAGGGTCGCCGCCGTGTACAGCCGCGCCCGCGGCTTCGGCGACGCCGTGCTGCCCCAGCGTCTTGCATCCGGGCACCTGGTCGGCCGGTCGCTGCTCCTGGACGCCGTGTATGTACGCGCCCAGCCCGGCCGGGAGGGGCAGTTGGCCAGCAGCCTCGCGACGTTGCACCGGGCCGAGCCGTCCTGGCAGGTGCTCGACCGTGATGCCTACCGGGCCGAGGCCCTGCGCCGTCAGGACGCCTCCATGACTGCCACCTATCTCCTCCTCGCGGTGGTGACCGTCTTCACCTCGATCTCCGTAGTGAACACCCTGGTGATGACCACGATGGAACGCTCCGGCGAGTTCGCCCTGCTGCGTCTCGTGGGCGCCACCCGCAGACAGGTCGCCCGCATGATGGGCCTGGAGAACGCGGTGATCGTCCTGGCCGCGCTCCTGGTCGGATCGCTGGTCGCGGGGGCCGTTCTGTCGGTGTTCAGCCAGGCCCTGACCGGCTCGTCGCGCCCGCGCCTCGAAGGCGCCACGCTCGCCCTCATCCTGGGCGGCGCGGGCATCCTCGCCCTTGCCACCGGCGTCTCCACCACACGCATCGCCCTGCGCCAGCGCCCGTCCGCCGCACTGCGCGGAGCCGAGTAGAGGGCGGGGCGAAGAGCCGGTTCTTGAGCCGGTCGGCCTGGTGATTGGTCCGCTCTCGTGATTAGGCCGCTGCCGCCTTGCGCTTGGCGATGGTGCTGGCGAGGCGGAAGGACTGGGGGCCGGCCAGCCTTCTGCTGCTGGCCACCCGCCAGCGCCGTGGGACCGGAGGCCTCACCGACCCACTGGGCAACCTGATCGATTCCGCCCGCACCGCAGGCTTCCGCTACCTCCAGCGCATCGTGGTCGTCCACGGCTACCCCGCCATCGAGATCCCGCGACTCGGCTGACGCCTGACGGGCGCCTACGCTAGTGCTGTGAGCCACCCGTGAACGCCGTGCCCAGCAGACCCGAGGATCTCGTGCGAGCCCTCAGAGCCGCCGGGATCAGGGATGAACGGCTGCTCGAGGCCGTACGGACGACACCCAGGGCAGACTTCGTGCCGGCCGGCCAGGTGGCCGCCGCCTACCGGGACGCACCCGTTCCCATCGGGCAGGGGCAGGTCACGACGCAGCCGTCGCTGTCCGCCATGATGATCGAGAGCCTTGAACTGGGCGGGAACGAGCACGTCCTCGAGGTGGGTACCGGTCTGGGCTTCCAGACCGCGCTGCTCGCCCGGCTGGCGGCCGACGTGGTCAGCATCGAGATGCGGCCGGACATCGCCGCGCAGGCGCGCAGCAATCTGGCGGGCCGGGGCGTGCGAAACGTGGAGCTGCGGGTCGGCGACGGCAGCGGCGGTGTGCCGGACCGCGCTCCCTACGACGCGGTCGTGGTGTCGGCTGCCTTCCCGGAGGTGCCCGCGCCCCTGGTCACACAGGTGCGGCCGGCCGGGCGCCTGGTGCAGCCGATCGGGCCGGGCGGGCACGAGCAGGTGGTGTGCTTCGTGCGCACCGCGTCGGGGCTGGAACAGTGGCGGGTCCTGACCGCTGCCCGTTTCGTGCGGCTATGGGGACGCTACGGCTTCACCCAGGACGAAGCGGATCTCCCCTGAGGGACGGCACGGCACCCGGACGCGTCGGGCCTGGCCGCGCGCATGCCGCGAGGGCCTGCCTTACACGCCCCTGCTCGCGTCCTCTCGTCACTCCGCCAGTCCCCACTCGTCCCCGACGCGTACGACCGCCAGTGTGATGTTGTCGGGGCCGCCCGCCTCGATGGCGGCCTTCCACAGCTCGAAGGCCGCCCTGCCGTCGTCGTGCTCCCGCATCACCTCGGCGAGCACGTCCGTCGTCAGAGGGTCGGTCACACCGTCGGTGCAGACGAGGTAGCGGTCGCCGGGCGAGAGGGACGAGGCGGTCACGTGGGGCTGGACGGCTCGGTAGGTGGGAGCGCCGCCCAGACACTGGGTGACCACGGACGTGGTGCGCTGCCCGGGTGCGAGCGGCGGGCTGTCGTCGACACTCACCTGGCGCAGCCCGTCGCGGGAGGCCGCGAAGACCCGGCTGTCCCCCACATTGAACGCCAGCAGCGAACCGGGCTGTACGACGGTGCCGGCGACCGTCGTCCCCATGGCGACGAGCTCGCTTCCCTCGTCACCCCCGGCGGCCTCGTACACGGCGCGGTTGCAGGCCTCCAGTGCGTCACGGACGGCGTCCTCGCTGCTCAGGGCGGGGCCGATCGAGGCGATCCGGCGAACGACCAGGGCACTGGCCACATCGCCGCCGGGCTGTCCACCGAGCCCGTCGGCGACGGCGACGACGAGGGGCGTCCGAAGCGGGAAGACCAGGGTCTGCGGGCTCTCGGTCACGGTGGCGCACAGGGTCCACGGTCCGATGACCAGGCTGTCCTCGTTCCGCTCGCGCAGCAGCCCCGGATGGCTCAGCGCGCTCACAGCGACATACGGCATGGAGACCACCGCCTTCCCGCAAGGGACACATCGAAGGAAGCCGGGCTACCGCTCCAAGTCTAGGAACGGCGCCATCCGGCGTGCCAGCGTGCGGTGGCCCGGGGAAACGGCCGCCTTGCTCACGAGGCTCGACAGGCTCCACCTCCCGGCCGTCGACGGGGCCGTTCGGCGCACCGGTGCGCCGGCCCGCCTTGCGCGGTTCGGAACCGCCTCGGAAGCTGTACCCGATAAAGGCTCTTCGGATACGGAGAGGGAGTTCGTGATGCGCAAGGCATCGACGGCCGATGCCCGGGACCAGTTGGAGGCGACCCGGCCGATGTCCCCCGGCGTGCGGGCGATCACTCTGGACGGTGCAGGTGTCCCACTGTCCGGGCTGCTCGCCGAGCCGGTGCGTGTGCCGCCCCGCGCCACCGTGGTCGCGCTGCACGGTGGGGGCATGACCGCCGGGTACTTCGACGGCCAGGCGCATCCCGACCTGTCCTTGCTCACCCTGGGTGCGCGGCAGGGATTCACGGTTCTCGCCCTGGACCGTCCCGGCTACGGGTCCTCGGCCGCGTTCCTCCCCGAGGGACAGACGCTCACCGAGCAGGCGGCGATGGTGAACGCGGCGATCGCGGACTTCGCCAAGAGGTTCGCGACCGGGGCGGGCGTCCTGCTGCTCGGGCACTCCTACGGCGGCAAACTCGCCCTACGGCTGGCTGCCGACGCCCTGCCCCTGTCCCTGCTCGGTCTGGACGTCTCCGGATGCGGGCACCGGTTCGCCGCCGACCGGTCCGCCCTGGGAAAGGCCGAAGGAATCCGTCAACGGCACCTCAACTGGGGGCCGTTGAGGCTCTACCCGCCCGGCGTCTTCTGGGCGGGTTCGAGCGTGGTGGCGACGATGCCGCGCCGTGAGGCCGAGGACGCGGCGAACTGGCCCGGGGTCTGCGGGACCCTGCTGCCCCGCGTCCGGGTACCGGTACGGCTGACCTTCGCGGAGCACGAGGCATGGTGGCGCCATTCCGACGAGGACGTGGCCGACCTCGTGGGATTGCTGACCGCCGCACCCCGTGTGGTCGCGGAACGACTTCCGGACGCGGGCCACAACATCAGCCTGGGCTGGGCCGCCCGGACTTACCATCTGCGCGCTCTCACCTTCTTCGCGGAAGCGGTCCGCTCCCGGGACCTGGCGGCGGAGAAACACTCCGGCCCGGAAGTGGCCCTTCAGCCCTGACACCCACGCCGCGGGTGCGGCCAGGGTGTTTGGGGAGGGCCCGACCCATGGTCCTAGGTCGGGGCCTAAGTCTTCCGCCTGTTACACCCCCTTGGCATCCCGCCTACCGTCCTTGCCATGGATACGACAGGATCCCTGGACGAAGCGCTCGAACGACTGCACAACGCGGGGCCCGAGCGGCTCGGACGGCTCACCAATCACGCACCGATGGCCGTTGAGGCCCTCGCCGCTCACGGACAGGCACGTTCGGTGCACCGCTGGCTCGACCTGTACGCACGCAAGCTCGAGGAGTTCCCGTCCCGCGTCGAACCGGTCACGGCCGCCAACTGGCGTTCAGCGCTCGGCGATCCGCGCCGCGCAGCCGACTGGATCGGCTACTTCGAGCGCGAGGTCGCCGAGCACCCCTGGCGCGAGGTACTCGCCCACTGGTGGCCCCGTCTTCTACCCGGCATGTACGGCGGCGCGACGCATCCGGTGATCCGGGTGGGCCATGCCGTGCGCACGTTACTGTCCGGCGAGATCACCGAACCTCGTCTGGCTGAACTTGCCCACGGCCTCGGCTACTGGGCCGCGCGCTACCGGCCCATCGCGGTTCTTGCCCCACAGAGCGGCGCCGTCGGCGCGGCCGACGCTCTCGACGCGGTACCGCCCATCGCCGTACAGGACGGTGGCTTCCCCGCCCGGCTCGACCGCGTCAAGTCCCTGCCGGTGTGGGCGGCCGCGGTAGCCGAACCGAGCGACGCGTACCGCCATCTCACCGAACTGGTGCGGGCGGCTACACACCGGTATGCCACCCACGGCCACGGCGAAGAAATAATGCTGGTGCACGCGGCCACGGCCCCCAACGCCGTCCTGCGCACCCTGCCCGCGCTCCCGCAGTCCGTGTGGGTGTCGAGTCTGCGGGCAGCCTGGACGGCTTCCGCGGCAGTGACCGCGATGTACGCACCGGCCGCGTCGGGCGCATACAGCCCGCCCGGCACCTTCACCCCCGAAGAGGTTTTTGAACGGGCCTTGGCGCACGGCGACGAACACGTCATCAAGCTGACGGACACCGCCCTGGACGTCGGCGACGAACCGGCCCTGGCAGCGGCTCTGCGCTCCATGGACCTGTGCGTCCCGTTGGGATGAGGCTCATCCAAACCCGCACCGCGTAACGGAGGCCGGAAACCAGCGCCCGGGCGGGGAGAGACAAGGAGCCGGTACGGGGACGGCATCTGGGGCGGGAAGTCAGCCGCGGCATCGACCCGTAAAGCGGTCGACCAAGTCGCACCAGCCGGCCGCCACGCGTTCCACGGACATCCCTCGGTGGGTGAGCAGGTCGTCGACGAGCACCGTCTCCAGGTAGCCGAGCAGCGTGTGCGCGACGAGTTCGATATCGCCGTCCACCCGCGCCTCGCGCAGCAGCATTCGGACGTGGGCCGACCGGAACTCGTACGCCGGGTGGCTGCGGCGGCGGCCCGGCTCCATGTGCGCGGCCAGGTAGAAGTCCCGGTGCGCGTGCTCGTGACGGATCACGGCGGAGCCGAAGGCGCGCAGCCGCTGCGCCGGGGGCGCACCCGGGCCGAGTGGCGGCGGCCCGGAGAGGAAGGAGGACTGGAGCTGCTGCTCGTGATGGCTGAGCAGCTCCACCAGCAGGCCCATGCGGTCACCGAACCGCCGGAAGACGGTGCCCTTGCCGACCCCCGCACCGCAGGCGATGTCCTCCATGGTCACGTTCACGATGCCGCGCTCAGCGGCCAGGCGGGCGGCGACCTCCAGCAGCCGGGTGCGGTTGCGCGCGGCATCGGCGCGCAGTCGAGGCGTCCGGCCGGTCGGCATGAGAGCGAGGTCCGCACGGCTACCGCGGTCGTCCCGTGGCGCCGGAGAGGGCGGAGGCAGCTCGATCACGAAGTCAGCGTACCGTCCACGCAGACAACCGGACCACGGTCCGCTAAGCGCGAGCATCACGACCTTCCCAGGGAAGTGGACCGTAGTCCGGTTAAGGTGGTACAACATTCAACGGACTCAGTCAGTCCGCTTGGCTTCTCAACGCACCTCCCTGGGAGTTTCCCCATGTCCGTACGCATCCTCGCGCTCGTAGGCAGCCTTCGCGCCGGGTCCCACAACCGTCAGCTCGCCGAGGCCGCCGTTCAGCACGCCCCCGAGGGCGTCGAGGTGGAGCTCTTCGAGCAGCTGGCCGACGTCCCCTTCTACAACGAGGACATCGACGTCGAGGGCAGCCTCCCGGAGGCCGCCGCCAAGCTGCGCACCGCCGCCGGCCAGGCAGACGCCCTGCTGCTCTTCTCGCCCGAGTACAACGGCACCATGCCGGCCGTCCTGAAGAACGCGATCGACTGGCTGTCCCGTCCGTTCGGCGCCGGCGCCCTCTCCGGCAAGCCGGTCGCCGTCGTCGGCACCGCGTTCGGCCAGTACGGCGGCGTGTGGGCGCAGGACGAGGCCCGCAAGGCCGTGGGCATCGCCGGTGCCGCTGTCGTCGAGCAGGCCAAGCTGTCCATCCCCGGCTCCGTGACCCGCTTCGCCGAGACCCACCCGGCCGACGACACCGAGGTCGTCGAGGACCTGACCAAGGTCATCGCACTGCTCGCGCAGGCCGCGCCCGCCGCCGCCTGACCTCCCGGGATCCGGGCCCGTCGCCGGTCCGGAGCACGACAGGCCTGTGGGCCAGGACCGTCCGGTCCTGGCCCACAGGCCTGTACGTCCTGATACGGCCGGGGCACGGCCGTCAGACGCCCAGCCCCTCCAGCACCACCACGTTCGCCAGTTCCGCGAACGCCTTGCCCGGCACCAGCAGCTTCCCCCGGCGCCGACCGCTGCCGACCAGCACATAAGGCAGGTCGACCACGGCCGAGTCCACCAACACCGGCCAGGTGCCGGGCAGTCCGATCGGCGTGATGCCGCCGTACTCCATGCCGGTCTCCCCCGTCGCCACCTCCATCGGCGCGAACGAGGCCTTGCGGGCTCCCAGTTGCCGGCGGACCACACCGTTCACGTCGACCCGCGTACCGGAGAGGACCACACAGGCGGCCAGCGTCGTCTCGCTACCCCGCTTCCCCGCGACCACGACGCAGTTGGCGGACCGGTCGAGCAGATCCTTGCCGTAGTGCTCGAGGAAGACCGCGGTGTCGGCCCACTCGGGTTCGGTGTCGACGTGGACGATCCGATCGGCGGGCACGCTGCCGCTCCACTGGCGTACGGCGTCCGCGACCGGGCGGACCAGCTCCTCGACGCAGTCCGGGGCGGGCGTGGCGTTGTCGAAGTCTCCGATGGGTGCGCGCATGACGGCACGCTAACAGCCGTGGACCGCCCCTTTGACCGGCGTCTCGGCGCACGGGTGGCGGTACCGAGACCGCCGTGACCATCCCCATCGGTGCGTCACCGTCGTCGCCGTGGGAATCGTTCACCGAACCGTGCTGCGAGGCGGCCCATGACAGCGGACACCGGCCGAGGCCGGCTCAGGACTCGGCGTCCAGTTCCGCGAGCCGGGTGGTGGCCTCCTCGTCCAGGTCCGACAGCGCCAGCAACTGCTCCGGCGTGACCCCGACGGGAATCGGCACCGGGGCCGGCGTCCTCAGCGGCGGCTGCCACCCCTCTGCCGACGTCCAGCGCCGTACGACCCGGGCCGGCGCCCCGGCCACCACCGCGTGGTCCGGCACCTCCCCCCGTACGACCGCACCGGCCGCCACCACCACGTTCCGCCCGATCCGGGCGCCCGGCAGGATCACCGCGCCCGTCCCTATCCAGCACCCCGGGCCGACCTCCACCGGCTCCATCCGCGGCCACTGCTTGCCGATGGGCTGGTGGGGATCGTCGTAGGAGTGGTTCGTTGAGGTCACATAGACGTACGGCCCGAAGTAGCAGTCACTGCCGATCGTGACCGCGGTGTCGGCGATGACATGGCTGCCACGGCCGAGCACGACACCGTCGCCGATACGCAGGATCGGGTCGGGCCCCAGATCCAGGTCGGGCATCAGACCGGCGGTCAGGGTGACCTGTTCTCCGATGATGCAGTGCGCGCCGATGTTGATCCAGGGCTCACCGAAGACCGTACCGAGCGGGAAGGCGAGTCTGGTGCCTGTTCCCATCGCGCCGAAGCGGAAGCTCCCGGGGTGCTCCGCGGTCACGGAACCCGTGCGCTGCGCCCAGGCCCAGGCCGCGTGTACGGCGCGCTGGGCGAGACCGCGTCGCCATGATGAGAACGTGTTCCTGCTTCTGGGCACCCGCTCACCGTACTCAGCGCGGGGTACGCCCATGGCGCCGTACGGCTGTGATCTTCGCCCCACCCATGGCGTACGGTGCCGGTACCTAGCGACCAGGAGGAGACGGCAATGACGCACAAGGCGCTGATCGCGGGCATCGGCGGCAGGGATCCCGAGGTGGATCAGGAGGCGTTCACGGCACCCACGTCCGTGGTGATCGGGGATGTGACGCTGCACGCGGGCGCCGGCGTCTGGTACGGCGCGGTGCTGCGCGGCGACGTCGAGCGGATCACCGTCGGCGCGAGCAGTAATGTCCAGGACAACTGCACGCTCCATGCCGACCCGGGCTTCCCGGTCACCGTCGGTGAACGGGTCTCCATCGGGCACAACGCCGTCGTCCACGGAGCGACCATCGAGGACGACTGTCTGATCGGCATGGGCGCCACGGTCCTCAACGGCGCGGTGATAGGCGCGGGTTCCCTCGTCGCCGCCCAGGCCCTGGTGCCGCAGGGCATGCGGGTGCCGCCGGGCTCACTGGTGGCCGGCGTACCCGCCAAGATCAAACGGGAACTGACCGCTGAGGAGCGCGAGGGCATCACCCTGAACGGAACGATGTACGCGGAACTGGCGCGCGCACACCGAGAGGCGCACGAGCGGTCCTGAGCCTCAGTCGGCGGCCGGGACGGTCTCGGGCTCGGCCGCCTCGCGTTCGGCCGACGCCTTCTTCGCCTTCCGCTTGACGATCAGCATCGAGGCGAGACCGATGAGCACGGCCGCCACCAGTCCCAGATACGAGAACTTCTTCAGCCAGGACTCGGCGACCACGCCGACGTAGTAGATGACCGCGGTGGTGCCGCCCGCCCAGATGACGCCGCCCAGGACGTTGGCGATCAGGAACTTCCAGTACGGCATGTGCAGCACACCGGCGAGCGGGCCCGCGAAGATGCGCAGCAGGGCGACGAAGCGGCCGAAGAAGACCGCCCACATGCCCCACTTGGTGAAGGACCGTTCGGCGGTCGCGACATGGCCCTCACTGAAGTGCCTGGGGAACTTCTTCCCGAGCCAGGCCAGCAGGGGCCGTCCACCCTTGCGTCCGATGGCGTAGCCGATGGAGTCGCCGACGACGGCGCCGACGGTCGCGCAGGCGCCCAGGATCACGGGATTGATGCCTGCGTGCTGGGAGGACATCAGCGCGGCGGACACCAGGACGATCTCGCCCGGCAGGGGGATGCCCAGGCTCTCCAGGCCGATCACCAGGGCCACCACGGCGTAGACGAGGGCCGCGGGTACCGTGTCGAGCCACTCCTGGACGTGCACCGCCGGTTCCTCCCCGATTGGCATCCCTGTCTTGGAGTACGCCCGCCGGGGCGCACTCCAGGAAGCCTACCTGCTCGGTCGGCCCCATGGCTGGCCCAGCCCTCGCCGTCCGTGCCCGCCCCGACCGTCACCGTGCTCGCTCGTCCTGTGACGCAACTCATCGGCGGCGTCGCTCGTTGACCCGGTGAACGGCCTGGACAGCGGTGGCGCCTGGCCATCGGCCCGGGGGCGCGGCTCGCCGAGGAGAAAGGTATGGACGCATGACCACGCTTGCAGACCCCGAACCGGGCGGACGCCCGGGTGACGTCGAGCGGGCCGCCGCGCTGGGCGCGGAACTGTCGGCGCGGGGCGTGCACGGCATCGTCCTGGCATACGTCGACACCGCGGGCATCGGCCGGGTCAAGACCATCCCGACGGCCCGGCTCGCCTCGGCTGCCGCCTGGGGGGTGGGGATGTCGCCGGTGTTCGACACCTTCCTGGCGAACGACTCCATCGTGTCCACCGACGTGCTCGGCTCACCTGACGGCGACCTTCGCCTGTATCCCGACCTCGACCACCTCGTGGTTCTGTCCGGACAGCCCGGCTGGGCGTGGGCCCCGGTGGACCGGATCACTCAGGAGGGCGCGCGGCACCCGGCGTGCAGCCGCTCCTTCCTGCGCCGTGTCGTCACGGACGCCGCCCAGCATCACGGCATCACCTTCAAGGCGGCCATCGAGGTCGAATGGACCGTCGGGCAGGGGTCCGCACCGGGGGACGAGTTCGTCCCCGCGACCTCGGGTCCGGCCTACGGCGCTACCCGGCAGATCGAACTGAGCGACTACCTCGACGAGTTGCTGACGGCGTTCGCGGCCCAGGGCGTGGATGTCGACCAGGTCCACCCGGAGTACGCGGCCGGGCAGTTCGAGATCTCGGTGGGCGCGCTGGACCCCGTTGCCGCCGCGGACCGGAGCGTGCTGGTACGGCAGACCATCCGGGCGGTGTCCGGGCGCCATGGGCTCAGGGCCGCCTTCAGCCCGGCCGTCACCGCGGAAGGGGTGGGCAACGGTGGGCATGTCCATCTCTCCGCCTGGCGCGGCGGGGTCAATCTGCACACAGGTGGCGAGCGCCGGTACGGCATGACGGCTGAGGCCGAGTCGTTCACCGCCGGACTGCTCGCCCACCTGCCCGGTCTCACGGCGGTGACCGCCCCGAGCCCGGCCAGCTACCTGCGGCTCAAACCCTCGCAGTGGGCCGGGGTGTTCACCGTCTGGGGTCATGAGACCCGCGAATCCGCGGTGCGCGTCATCACCGGCACGACGGGGCTGTGCGGCCGGGCGGCGAACCTGGAGGTGAAGCCGGTCGACCTGGCCGCCAACCCTTATCTCGCGCTCGGTTGCCTGATCGCCGCCGGGCTCGACGGTCGGGAGTCGGCCTTGCCGCTGCCCGAGGAGGTCACCGGAGATCCCGCACGGCTCACCGCCGAGGAGGCCGTGGCCCGGGGCGCGTGCCGCCTGCCGACGTCGCTGGAGGAGTCCGTCGGGAAGTTCAGCAAGGACGAACGGCTCCGTGCCGCGCTGGGGCCGGTCCTGGCGGACGCGGTGATCGCGGTGCGCCTCGGGGAGATCGCCGCCGTGGCCGGGCTCGACGACGAGCTCGTGGCAGCGGCGTACCGGTGGAAGTACTGATACGGAAGTACTGATCAGACGGGGACAGCGGATTCCCACGACCATCCCAGGAGGCGGTCCGACCGTGAGCAGCCCGTTACCATCCGTCGCCGGGCCGGTCCACGAGGCCGTCGCCGGTCTCTCCCTCCTGGATCACCACTGTCATGGTGTTGTCACCGCTGATCTGAGTCCGGGGACGTTCCTGTCGCTGATCACCGAAGGCGACCTGTGGCCCGAGAGCGGCATCACACCCTTCGACAGCCCTGTCGGTGTGGCCATCCGCCGTCACTGCGCTCCCCTGCTGGACCTGCCGCGGCACGCTCCCGCCATGGAATACCTGGAGCGGCGGGCCGAGTTGGGCTGGCGCGAGGTGACCCGGCGGTTCCTCGCGGCCGCGGGGACGGACGGGTTCTGCGTCGACACCGGCTACACCCCGGACCGTCTCACGTCACCCGCGGAACTCGCCTGCGCGGCGGGTGGTCCGGCGGTGGCCGCGTACGACGTCGTGCGTCTGGAGGCCGTCGCCGAGTCCGTGGCAGCCGAGGGAGTGGAGCCGGACGAGTACGCCCGCGCGCTCCTCGCCGCCTTGGGGGAAGCCATCGGCGAGCGGGGCGCGGTGGCGGTGAAGTCCGTCGCCGCGTACCGCACCGGATTCGATCTGGACCCCAGCCGGCCTTCGGACCCGGACGTCACCGGCGCGGCCCGGCGCTGGCTTGCCGGGACAGGCACCGGCAGCACGGCGCGCGGAGCCGGGGAGGAAACGTACACCCGGCCACGCCTGGACGACCCCGTCCTCGTACGGCATCTGCTCTGGACCGCGGTGGACCTCGGGCTCCCCCTTCAACTGCACACCGGATTCGGGGACAACGACATCCGGATGCACCGGGTGGACCCCACCCATCTGACGGACTGGCTCCGCCTCACCTCCGGCACCATCCCGGTCCTGCTGCTGCACTGCTGGCCCTACCAGCGTCAGGCCGCCTACCTGGCCACGGTCTTCGAGCGGGTGTACCTCGACGTCGGGCTCACCCTCCACTACGTCGGTCCCGTGCGTGCGCGGGCGGTCCTGGAGGAGGCACTCGAGATCACTCCGTTCCGCAAGCTTCTCTACAGCTCCGACGCCTACGGGATCGCGGAGTTCTACCAACTCGGCGCGCTGGCCTTCCGGCGCGGTCTGGCAGGGCTGCTCCAGGACCGGGTGGACGCCGACGAACTGAGCCTGCCCGACGCTCGGAGGATCGCGGCGTGGATGGGCCGGGACAACGCCTGCCGCGTGTACGGGTTGCCCCGTGCCGACGATGACCACGGCCGCACGACCCTCGAGTGCTGAGGCGGTGCGGCCGTGCAGATGTGCGCGGGGAGCGCCGGACAGGTCTCAGCCGTTGGGCCGCAGGGTCCACACCACCGTCATCTCGCCCGTGACAGCCCCGTCCTCGCGCTGCAGGGCGATGGCGACCGGAAACTCCGGCCGCTTGCCCGCGTCGAGGTCCGCGATGACCTCGGCCACCGGGCGGCCCAGGGTCGCCGTGGCCGTCACGGCTCCCATGGCCAGCTTCTTGTAGTCGATCTCGGCCCGCACCGCGAGCGGCACCGCGCGCGAGAGCTGGTCACCGAAGGCCGTCAGGACGATGGCACCGCTGGCGGACTCGGCCAACGTGAACATGGCGCCCGCGTGGGGGCCGCCGAGGTGATTGTGGTAGTCCGGCTGGTCCGGAAGCCGGAGCACCGCGCGCTCCGCGGTGACCTCGACGAACTCGAGGTTCAGGGTGCGCACCATCGGGACCGCGGTGGCCAGCTTCTCGCCCATCGAGGCGCTTTCAACTGTCATGAACGAGATGTTACCGGCGAGTAGTAAAGCTGGCCACCCCAGGGGAGGGACCAGGGGGCGCGACCACGCTTCCAAGCCAGGGATCACGAGGCAGCCCTTACGGAGGAATGTCAGCGTATTAGGGCCCCGCAAGGGCCCACTGGGCTCCTCCTTCCGTTTCCGGTACGGGCCTGACGAACAGTGGTGACCCAAACGTGTCCCGGGCGGCACTAGGGTTGTTGACCATGTGGCCAGGACAGCAGCCGCCCGGGGGCGAGCAGAATCCGCAGAACCAGAACCCCTACCAACAGCCGGGGTACCAGCAGCCGAACCCGTACGAGCAGCCGGGTTATCAGCAGCCGAACCCGTACCAGCAGCCCGGGCAGTCGCAGTGGAGCGCGCCCACGGCGGTGGGGTCGCCGAAGCCGCCGAGCGGCGGGGGCGGCGGAAACCGGACGAAGCTCGTCGCCATCGGTGCGGCGACAGCCGTGATCGTGGCCGCCGGCGTCACCGGATTCATGGTGTTGGGCGGCGACAAGGACGACAAGGCCGACGGCAAGAACGTCGAAGCGTCGACCAGTGCCTCGCAGAGCGCGACGCCTTCGGCCTCCGAGTCCGAGTCCGGCAACCCGCGCAGTGCCGAGACGGAGAAGCCGACCATCGCGGGCTGGAAGACAGTCATCAACCCCAAGTGGGGCACCGCCTTCGACGTGCCCCCGGAGTGGGACGTCCAGTCGCCCGACACGCTGATCGGTTTCGAGAAGCACAACGCTCAGGCCGGTGACAAGCCCCTCATCATGATGTCGGCGCCCGCGTACCTCAAGGAAAAGTGGTGCACGACCGACGACGACAAGGACGGGCGGCTGGAGAGCACCGCCCTTGCCGCGGTGGGCACCAAGGGCGCGAGCGGCGCCAAGAACCCCGGAGACGTCGCCATCAGGGAAGTTCCCTGGTGGGTGTACGGCGGCTACACGCAGCCCGACAAGAAGAGCGTGTCCTACGACCACAAGGCGAAGCCGTACAAGACCGCGTCCGGCATCGAGGGCATGATCGCCTGGGCCCGCTCCACGAACACGCCGCAGAAGGGGAAGTGCGCGAGCGACGGCAAGGCCGTCACGTTCGCCTTCAAGAACTCCAAGGGTGACTTCGTCTCCTGGGATTTCTACGGCGCCAAGGGCGTGCGCGACGAGGTCCCGACCGCGACGATCATGAAGATCCTCAACACGGTACGACTCCACGGCGAGCCGACGGAGTCCTGAACCGCACACCGGGTTCCCACGGCCGTGCCCATGGCCGGTCGTGGGGACCCACATGCCGCTGACGCACCCGGGGGTCCGGGTCAGCCGATGGTGAAGGCCCCGCCCGGCGGTTCGGGCGACGGTACGGCGTTGTCGTCGTCCACCGGCTCGGCGCTTCCCATGAAGTCCCTTAGTGCGGCGCCGTGTTCGACGCGTGCGGGGAAGGCGTCCGCGGCGGTGCGACGGGTCAGGAGGGCTGTGTCCAGCGGCCGGTGGCCGGCGATGAGGACGGCGTTGCCGAAGCGGCGTCCGCGCAGCACCGCCGGCTCGGCGATCAGCGCCAGTTCCTCGAAGACCGCGGCGAACGTGGCGAGTTGAGATCGGAGGAAGGCGAAGGGCGCGGCGTCGGCGAGGTTCGCCAGATAGACGCCGTCCTCGCGCAGTACCCGCTCGGCGGCGCGGGCGTACGCCACGGTCGTCAGATGGGCGGGGACACGCGAGCCTCCGAAGACGTCCGCGATCACGACGTCGGCGGAGTCCGGCGGGGCGTTCTCCAACCAGGCACGGGCGTCGGCGGGGTGCAGGGTGATACCGGCGCCTACGGGCAGGGGCAGGTGCTCGACGACGAGGTCGAGCAGGCCCCGGTCGGCCTCCACGACGTCCTGCCGTGAGCCCGGCCGGGTCACGGCGAGATAGCGAGGCAGGGTGAGCGCACCCCCGCCGAGGTGCAGCACGTCCAGAGCCTGCCCCGGCTCCGCCACCATGTCCAGCACATGGCCGAGCCGTCGCGCGTACTCGAACTCCAGATGCGTCGGCGCGTCGAGATCGACGTACGACTGCGGCGACCCGTCGACGGTCAGCAGCCAGGCGCTCTCACGGTCCACGTCGGGCATCAGCTTGGCGGTCCCGTGGTCCACGGCGCGTGTCACGGGTATGGGCTCGGTCACCAGTCCATTGTGCCGGGCCCGCAGGCCCGAGCCGTACGCCGAGTACGGCAGCCCGGACGGGCCGTCACGTCGGCCGACGCGGTGAGGGGGTGCCCACCCTTCCCGGGTGGGCACCCCTGTGCCGGGCCGCCCGGCCGTCACCGTCGGGCCCGGCTCAGCCCACGGCCGTCACCGTGCCCGCGCCGACCGTCCGGCCGCCCTCGCGGATCGCGAAGCCGAGGCCGGGCTCCAGCGGGACCTCGCGGCCCAGCTCCACCGTCATGGTGACCGTGTCGCCAGGCCGTGCGACCGCCGTCTCGCCGAGGTCGATGTCGCCGACCACGTCCGCGGTGCGGATGTAGAACTGCGGCCGGTAGCCGGTCGACACCGGTGTCGTACGGCCACCCTCGCGCGCCGACAACACATAGACCTGTGCCGAGAAGCGACGGCTCGGTACGACACTGCCGGGCGCCGCGACGATGTGTCCGCGACGCACCGCGTCACGCGGCACCCCGCGCAACAGCAGCGCCACGTTGTCCCCGGCCTGCGCCTCCGCCATGGGCTTGCCGAAGGTCTCCAGGCCGGTGACCACGCTCTCCAGGCCGGCGCCGGGTACCTCGACGCGGTCGCCCACGCGGACGGTGCCGCGCTCCACGGCGCCCGTGACGACCGTTCCGCGGCCGGTGATGGTGAGCACGTTCTCCACCGGCAGCAGGAACGGCGCGTCCACATACCGCTCGGGCATGGGCACATAGGTGTCCACCGCGTCGAGCAGCGCGTCGATGGCCGCGGTCCAACGAGGGTCTCCCTCAAGGGCCTTGAGCCCCGAGACACGGACGACCGGTACGGACTCGCCCGGGTAGCCCTGCGCGGTCAGCAGCTCACGGATCTCGAGCTCGACAAGGTCGGTGAGCTCCTCGTCGCCCACGTCGGCCTTGTTCAGGGCGACGACGATATGGTCGACACCCACCTGCCGGGCGAGCAGCACGTGTTCGGCGGTCTGCGGCATGATCCCGTCGAGTGCGGAGACGACGAGGATCGCACCGTCGAGCTGCGCGGCCCCGGTGACCATGTTCTTGACGTAGTCGGCGTGGCCCGGCATGTCCACGTGTGCGTAGTGCCGGGTGTCGGTCTCGTACTCGACATGCGCGATGTTGATGGTGATACCGCGCGCCGCCTCCTCCGGGGCCCGGTCGATCCGGTCGAAGGGCACGAAGGCGGAAGCTCCGCGCTCGGCGAGGACCTTGGTGATGGCGGCGGTCAGGGTGGTCTTCCCGTGGTCGACGTGACCCATCGTGCCGATGTTCAGGTGCGGTTTGGTGCGCACGTATGCCGTCTTGGGCATGGCTGTACCTCGAAGCCTCTTCGGTGGTGACGAGTGTCGGCCCCGGCACGGGGAAGTCCGGCCGGGACGGGGACCCCAAGGAAGTGCCGACCCTCCCCCTTCGGGGTCCGCCGGACGATCCGGGAAGGGTCAGCTTCGGGCGCCGTCGACGGCTGCCACGAGAAGCGGAACGGCAGCCTTCGGCGCATCCGCAGCGGCGGATGCTGTGAGGAGGAAGGCAAACCGGAACATGTCGTAGATACTCGTCGACGAACGCATCCAAGTCGAACGATTTTTCGCGTGTGCCGAACGCGAGGACGGTCCGTGGCGACAGGCGACAGGCGACAGGCGACAACGGAAAGACACGGAGCGGCTGTTCGGCATCGCAGGCGGTGCGTCCGTGACATCCGAAGCCAAGACGCCCGGAACACCCGCCATAGGGCGATCACCCGCGCCGGTCGGTTACTGTCACCAAATGCTCGATGCCACCACCCGCTCTGGGGGCACCGCCACGACCTCTCCCCGGGCCGCCGCCACGGAGTTCACCACCACGCCGGCCGCTGCCGTCGCCGCATCGCTCGGTTTCACCGCCCGCTGCACCAGAGTGCTGCTCTCGCCCTGGTCCCGGCTGTCCCTGCTGGTGACGCTGCTCGCCGGAGCCGCCTCCTGCATGCTGCTGTTCGAGCCACAGCGGCTGCTGACCCACGGCTGGCCGCCACAGCTCGGGGGCCTCGCGGCGGCCCTCGTCTTCGCGGTGGCGTACGGACTGTGCACGGTCGCGTTCGTGCCGCGCCCGCTGCTGAACCTCGCGGCGGGTGCCCTGTTCGGCTCCCAGCTGGGCACGGGCACGGCTCTCGCGGGCACGGTACTGGGGGCGGGCGTCGCCTTCGGGCTCGGCCGCCTGCTGGGACAGGACGCGCTGCGCTCGCTCCTGCGCGGACGCTGGCTGAGGGCGGCGGACGGGCAGCTGAGCAGGCACGGGTTCCGCTCGATGATGGCGGCCCGGCTGTTCCCGGGGGTGCCGTTCTGGGCGGCCAACTACTGCGCTGCCGTCTCTCGGATGCGCTGGGCGGCGTTCCTGATCGCGACGGCGCTCGGGTCGATCCCGAACACCGCCGCATACGTCGTCGCCGGCGCCCGCGCCGGGCGGCCGACCTCTCCCGCCTTCCTGATCGCGATGGGCTTCATCGCGATCCCCGCGCTGGCCGGCGCGGTGGTGGCTTGGCGGAAGCGACACCACTTCAAGGGCCACGCCGTTCCCAAGGACTGAGCACCGCGGGCAGTCCACGACGTCAACGGCCAGTAAAGCCCCCCGTAACGGTGCCGTCACCTTGGGGGGCTACTCTGCGCCCAACACACCCGAGCATCGGCTGCGCTCCGGCGCGCCGCGGCTCGGCGTGCCCGTCGCCGCCACGATCAGCGCTTGGACACATCACTTCATGTCTTGGTTTGAATCCCTCGTCCTCGGACTCGTCCAGGGGCTGACCGAATTCCTCCCCGTCTCCTCCAGCGCGCACCTTCGACTGACCGCGGCCTTCGCCGGCTGGACGGATCCGGGTGCCGCGTTCACCGCGATCACCCAGATCGGCACGGAGGCCGCGGTGCTGATCTACTTCCGCAAGGACATCGCGAACATCCTCTCGGCCTGGTTCCGCTCGCTGTTCGACAAGAACATGCGGCACGACCACGATGCCCGGACGGGCTGGCTGGTGATCGTCGGTTCCATACCCATCGGGCTGCTCGGCGTGACCCTGAAGGACCAGATCGAGGGCCCCTTCCGCGATCTGCGGATCACGGCGACGATGCTGATCGTCATGGGTGTGATCCTGGGCGTCGCGGACCGGCTCGCGGCGCGCGACGAGGCGGGCGGCCGCCACCGGGTCCCGAAACAGCGCAAGACACTCCAGGACCTGAACATCAAGGACGGTCTGATCTACGGCTTCTGCCAGGCGATGGCCCTGATTCCCGGTGTCTCCCGGTCCGGTGCCACGATCAGCGGCGGCCTGTTCCTGGGTTACCGGCGTGAGGCCGCGGCCCGCTACTCCTTCCTGCTCGCCATCCCCGCCGTGCTGGCGTCGGGCGTGTTCGAGGTCAAGGACGCCGCGGCGACCGGGCACGTGAGCTGGGGGCCGACACTGCTGGCGACGGTCATCGCGTTCGTGTCGGGTTACGCGGTCATCGCGTGGTTCATGAAGTTCATCTCGTCGAAGTCCTTCATGCCGTTCGTCTGGTACCGGGTGGCTCTCGGGGTGGCCATCATCGCCCTGGTCGGCGCGGGTGTGCTGAGCCCGCACGCGGGCGAGTCGGCGGGCTGACGGGATAGCGGTGGTGGAGCCGTGAACGTGCCGCAGGTGCTGGCGAGTTCGTCGGCGGTGAGTTCAATGCCGCAAGGCGGACCGGGGCGTCGCGCTGTGCATGGTGTCGGCCATCTGATCACGCGCTGACAGTATGCGGCTGCCGGTGCGGGAGGGGCGTGGGCGGCCACTGGTGCCTTGCGGCCGAATTCGCTTCCTCGTCGGGTGAGGGCGGTCTCAGGGCATGCTGTAATCGCCGCATGTCCTTCCTTCTTCGCGCTCTCGGTGTCCTCTTACTCGCTTCTTCCGTGTTCCTTGGAATCGGGATTTACGTGGCTTCTCACACTTCTGATGACGTCCGCTGTGGTGACCAACTCATGCACCCGGGAGACAGTTGCACCTTTCGGGGAGACCCTCTTCCGGGGCACGGCGCCTCCTATGACGTCATGGCCAAGAAGGCCGAAGACACACGCAGTATGCGGTCCAGCATGATTGTGATCTCCTCTATCGTGCTTGTGCTCTCCGGCGTCGGCACGGTCCTGGTGTGGAGACGTACGCGCGCCCTGTGATCGAGCATGGGTCTGCTCTGTCCCTCCGTGGTGCAGGTCGATCGGATCATCAGAGCGTCGCCAAGCGTGCAGACGCCGAGCTGACCTGCACTCCGGCCCGTCACGGGGCGGGTTCCAGATTCGCAAAAGGTTGCAGACATGTCATGGAGCGTCGAGGTTGCGTTCGGGCATAGGGCGATTGCTGCGCTCTCAAACGTGCGGCAAAAGGATGCACTGACAGGTAGTCAGCAGATGCGTTGGTATGGCCCGGGGCCAGGCAGTCGGCCCCGGGTGGTGCCGGCTGCCTGGACCGAACACGGTCTTTGACCCGACGAGGGCCCTGATGGCGGTTTCCATGGCTCCATGATGTGGCGGCGGGCCCCGCCGCGACGGGGGATTTCGCAGCGGGGCTCGGGTTCGGTGTGGCAGGTGGTCAGTCGTCGAGAAGAGGCGTGCAACGTCGTCGAAGTGGCGCTCCACACCGGGCTCTCCAACGCTCTCCACGTCACTCTCCATTGGAGAACCGTGCAGGTCAGCAGCGTGGAGTGAGCGGGCTGCAGCCCCCGTCTCCGGGAGCGGGGAGAGGGTCTTGAGGAGGCCCTCGATGGTGGCCCGCGAGATGCCTGAGCAGCCGGCTACACCGCCCACCCGCAGGGTCCTGTCGACGGTGATGTGGTGCCGGTCCAGCCATGCCCTCATCTCGGGGTGCTTCTTGCCTGCAAGGTCGGGGTGCCGGGTGAGCCTGTGGTGCAGCTCGTCGAGGTGGATGCTGGAACGGTCTCGGGGTGAGGCGGTCGAGCCAGTGGATGAGCAGCGCTCGGGGGTCTATGCCTGGCGTTCCGACGGGGGGGTGTCTTACTCTTCGGCGGCCGGGGCCGGGGTCGGCATCTGTTCGCCGGGGAGTGTGCACAAGGTCGCTTTAACTCGATCGTGTGTTGGTCGGCTCTCGGGCTTGCAGTGCGCTGGGCTGTTCGGGTTAGTGGAGTATTAGCGTGATCGTGCGATCTGGGACGTCGGGTAGGGCGTCTGGGGGTGCCCCCTCTGGGGGAGTGCGGGCCCCCGCTCCACCGGAGTGATGGTTCGGGGCCTCCCCGTCGCCTCTGGCCGTACCCGTCTGGCCAGGTCGTCAGGGCGCTGTCCATCAGCGGCCTCCGGCCGCGGGGGCCTCCCGGGATCGGACCACGGACAGGATCCGTGTCGCTGCCCCGGGGTCGAGTACGCCGGGGACCAGTGCGCCCAAGACCGTTCGGGGCAATTTCACGTACACCTACTGGCGGAAGATCGCGTGAGACGCGGCCTGGTGAGACACGAGGGGAACGCCGCCCGTCGTGTCCGTGCCGGGTCAGTGGTCGCGCCACAGCCCGAGCCGGAGAGCGTAGTTATCGAGGCGGCGTGAGCCACCCGCACCCCGAGTGCCTCTTTGCACCACGCTCGGTCACCACACGAAACGAACCGTATACACCCGAACAGCCCAACATGCGGGCCACGCCTCAATGGGCGAAGCTGGTCCCATGGCCGAGCACCACCTGATCGTGTCCGCGCCCACCGGGACCGGTGGCCGACGCATCCAGGCCGACGACGTGACCTTGGGGACGGCGTACCGCCTGCATGATGTCGCGGTACTGCTCCAGCGTGCCGGGCTGGGGGGCTGGGATGAGCTGGACGTGATCGAATCGCCCTTGATCGAGTGGTACGGAGGCGGCCCCGAGGAGTGGTTCGAGCGCCCTAGTTGGCCCTGACAGCCCCCTCGGTCGTCCGGTAAGCGGGGAAGCTTTCCTTCCCGGCATCGAACGTATGTCCGATATATCGCCTGATCCCGCTCGCCGAGCCCGGCCCCGCCCGGAAGGCGGCCGGACTCGTCATCGCTTGGCGAGGTCCGTCAGCTTGGCGGTCAGGCCGGCCAGGGCGTCCTTGACTGTGCCGCCGCTCTTGCCGGCCGCCGCGGTCAGGGCCTTGATGGCGTCGGCGAGTTCCACGTTGCTCTGAGCAAGGGCCAGGCTGGCCTCCACCTGGAACAGGGCGACCTCGTCCGGGTGCGGCTGTTGCCTCTTGCGTATCTGGTCTTCCCGTTTCTTGATCGCCTTGTCGACCAGGTCCTTCGCGGTAGCTGCCAAGGTCCCCCCTTGGTTGGCGTGACGTATCCGGACCAAGATAGGTCGCCGACCGGGGCGCTGGGTAGATCACGAGCCCTTCTGCTCCAGAGGTTCTCCGTCAGTCCTGACACGAGTCGCCAGCCGCTCGTATCGCTGCCTGGCGGCCTGCGGAGTGCCGAGCCCGAGACCGAAGGCGATCTCCGGCCAGGTCATGCCACGACCGCGCGCCATCCGAAGGAGGCCGGCCTCCAGTTCGTCCATCTCCCCGCGCACCAGCGGGACGAGGCTCAACGCCGCCGTGACGTCGGCCTGGTCCACCTCAGGTTCGCCGTCATCCGGCTGCGCGGCACCGCTGAGCAGGAACGACACCAGCCTGACCGCCTCGTGCGGCGCGATGACCGAAGGGTGAACCTGTCGGCGGCGCTGCTCCTCGGTAGCCGCGTGCCGCTCGGCGATGCGGAACAGGGAGGCGTACACCCGCTGCGCTCGCGCCTGGTCCGGCTGCGGAGGCGTGAAGGGATCGGTGTGCTGCCCAGGAGTCGTCGACATGAGATCAGGATGAGCCGGCGCACGAATTGATGTCAACTATTCATTGTGAACGATTCGTTTACAACGCCCACTTCCGCTGATGCCCGGTCTCGCGGCTCGACCAGACGCCGGAGGGCCGATGGGAGGACAGCGCGCCGGACTGGCCGATACCAAGCCCTCAACCTGCGGTCACGGAACTGTTCGTGACCAACCGCATACGGTGTGCGTAGCCGCCTGGTAGCGCAGTGTCAGTCCCTGCCCCTAGGCTTGCCCGCATGTCCCCCGATTCCTTGAGCCTTGGTTCCGCACGCTCCGCCGATGACCTGAACGAGCGAATTCGCGCGCTCTGGCTGCGCGCGGGTGGCTCCCTGTCGACCCAGGAGCGCGCCGAGTACGAACTGTTGGTCGTGGAGTGGGCTGCGGCGATACGCGGCGAGGTCATCAAGGCGGCCTGAACGCGCCGCCGGTGAAACCGGGTTGGGCCGAAGCCGGGCCGCAGGCGTGAGACCGCTCCCGCTGTCGGAGATCTCTCCCGTCGCGCACACTAAAAGGGCACGTACCCGGGAGGGAGGCGCCGACTTGAGGATGCCCAGCGACTGGCTCTCCTCCCGCTGGTGGCGTGGTGCCGCCGCCGTGATCGCCGGCGCGCTGCCGATGCTCACCTTCCCGGCGCCCTCCTGGTGGTGGTTCGCGTACGTCGCCCTGGTTCCGTGGATCCTGCTCGCCCGCTCCGCCCCGACCGGCAGACGGGCCGCCTACGACGGCTGGCTCGGCGGGTTCGGCTTCATGGTGGCGGTGCACCACTGGCTGCTCCCGAGCCTGAACGTGTTCACGTTCGTCATCGCGGCACTGCTCGGCGCGTTGTGGGCGCCCTGGGGCTGGCTGGTGCGGCGCTTGCTGGCCGGTGTGCCTCCGCCGAAACGGACCGGTTCCGCCCTGCTCGTACTGCCCTCGGGCTGGCTGGTGGTCGAGCTGGTCCGCTCCTGGCAGGGGCTCGGCGGTCCCTGGGGGCTGCTCGGGTCGAGCCAGTGGCAGGTGGCGCCCGCACTGCGGTTGGCCTCGATCGGCGGGGTGTGGTTGCTGAGCTTCCTGATCGTGGCCGTCAACGTGGCACTCGCCGTGCTCGTGTCGGTGCGCAAGTCGCGCGTCCCCGCGGTGGCCGGGCTCGTCGCGACGGCCACCGCGACCTCGGCGGCCTGGGTCTGGTCACCACGCCCCGAGATCGACGGGCGGGTGCGGATCGCGGTCGTCCAGCCCGGAGTCATCGGTGGCCCCGACAGCGGCGCCAAGCGGTTCGACCACGAGGAGCAGCTGACCCGTGAACTCGCCGGACAGAACGTGAGCCTGGTCGTCTGGGGCGAGAGCAGCGTCGGTTTCGACCTCGCCCGCAGGCCCGGTCTCGCGGCCCGGATCGCCGCCCTGTCCCGGCAGGTGAAGGCGGACATCCTCGTCAACGTCGACGCCCGCCGGTCCGACCTCCCCGGCATCTACAAGAGTTCCGTGCTGATCGGCCCGCACGGGCCGACCGGCGACCGCTACGACAAGATGCGGCTCGTCCCGTTCGGCGAGTACATACCGATGCGTTCGTTGCTCGGCTGGGCCACCTCGGTCGGCAAGGCTGCCGGCGTGGACCGCAGGCGGGGCACCGAACAGGTGGTGATGAACGTCGGGGACGGGCTGCGTGTCGGTCCCATGGTCTGCTTCGAGTCCGCGTTCCCCGACATGAGCCGCCACCTCGCGAAGGACGGCGCCCAGGTCTTGATCGCCCAGTCGTCGACCTCCACGTTCCAGCAAAGCTGGGCACCGGAGCAGCACGCCTCGCTGGCCGCGCTGCGTGCCGCGGAGAGCGGACGCCCGATGGTGCACGCCACGCTGACCGGCGTCTCCGCCGCCTACGGTCCGAGCGGCGAGCGCATCGGCTCCTGGTTCGGGACCGACCGGAGCGCGTCGGTGGTGTACGACGTCCCGCTCAGCCACGGCATCACCCCGTACGTCCGCTACGGCGACTGGCCGGTGCACGGGGCCCTGCTGATCCTTGCCGGGCTGTGCGCGGCCGAGAGCGTCCGGGCGGTCAGAGCGCGACGGGGCGCTCCTGCACCGCAGCCACCACCCGCTCGCACAACTCATGGGTCGCCAGCGCGTCCCGAGCGCTGAGCACTGTGCCCGCACGGACGGCGTCGAGGAAGGCCAGCGCAGCCTGCTCGATGCCGCGCTGCCGGGCCACCGGCACCCAGTCCCCGCGCCGCCGCACGGTCGGCTGACCCTTGTGGTCGACTGTCTCGGCGAGATTGAGCACCTGCCGTTTGGTGTCCTGCCCGGAGACCTCCAGGGTCTCCTCCACCGAACCGCTCAGCCGGTTCATCACGCCGAGCGCGGTGAAACCGTCGCCAGCCAGCTGGAGCACCACGTGGTGCAGCAGCCCGTCCTCGACCCGGGCCCGTACCGTCACGTCGTCGACCGGCCCCGGCACCAGGAACCGCAGGGTGTCGACGACGTGGATGAAGTCGTCGAGGATCATCGCGCGCGGTGCCTCGGGCAGTCCGACTCGGTGCTTCTGCATCAGGATCAGCTCGCGCGGATGCTCGGCGCACTGTACGTACCCGGGTGCGTAGCGCCGGTTGAAGCCCACCGCCAGGCCGACGTTCCGCTCCTCCGCGAGCCGCACCAGACGTTCGGAGTCGGCGAGTTCGTAGGCGAGGGGCTTGTCGACGTACGTCGGGACACCCGCTTCCAACAGCCGGGTGACGATCTCGGGGTGTGCGGTGGTGGGCGCATGGACGAACGCCGCGTCGAGGTTCTGGGCGAGCAGCGCGTCCAGGTCGGCGTGCCGCCGGCCGTCCGGGAGGTGCAGGCCGTCGGCGACACGGTGGAGGGTTTGTGGGGTACGCGTCTGGAGATGCAGTTCGATCCCCGGCTGCACCCCGAGCACCGGCAGATAGGCCTTCTGCGCGATGTCGCCGAGTCCGATGCAGCCGACCTTCACGGGACGTCTCCTAGCGGTTGCCGATGGGTGTCTCGGCGGAAGCATACGGTCCTTGCGGAGGCCGCCAGTCGAAGATGTCCGCGAAGCTGCGCAGGAGCAGCGCAGGCCCCGCCTTGGCGATCGCGGCCATGGAGGCGTTGCGTACCGCGATCCCGGCGGGGCTCCTCATCATGCCGAGCCGGGCGGTCCGCACGGCTTGGCGTGCGATGGCGGTCGTACGGGGCAGCCGGGCCGCCGAGTAGGCGGCGAGATCGTCGCCGTGGTGGGCCAGCACGACCGCGTCCTCGATGGCCTGGTTGCCGCCCTGGCCCAGGGTCGGCGGCATGGCGTGCGCCGCGTCCCCGAGCAGGGCGACCCGTCCGCGGTGGTACGCGGGCAGTGGCGCGGCGATGTGGTGGACGTCATGGCGCAGGACGTCCTCGGGGCGCGCGGCGGCGAGGACGGCGGGGATCGGGTCGTGCCAGTCACCGAAGCGCCGCAGGAGTTCGGCCCTCTCGTCGTCCGGGGCGTGCCGCCCGGCGGGGGTGACGGCTGTGGCGTATGCGTAGACCCGGCCGTCCTTGAGCGGGTGCGTGCCCCAGAGGCCGCCTCGACCCCAGGTCTCATGGGAGGCGAACGTGGCGCCGGGCACGGGGATCACCACGCGCCAGGCGGTGAAACCGGAGTAGACAGGCCCCGGGTGTTCCGGGAACAACGCTCGGCGCACCCCGGAGCGGACGCCGTCGGCGGCCACCACCAGGTCGGCCTCCAGGTCACCGTCCGGCGTGGTGACGCGGGCCGGGCGCTTGGCGTCGCCCGGGTCGGCGAGCGTCGCGGCAGCGGCCGTACGAATGGCGTCCGGCGGGATCAGGGCGGCGAGGCTGCTGATGAGTGCGGCCCGGTGCAGCAGGACCAGCGGGTCGCCGAAACGCTCGGCCGAAGCGGTGGCGTCGATACGGGAGAGCCAGCGCCCGCGCGGCGTGCGCAGCCCACCGTCACCCTCCCAGGCGGCGAGGTCACGGATCTCGTCACCGATGCCGAGGACGTCCAGGGCGCGTAGGGCGTTCGGAGCGAGCGAGATGGCCGCGCCGACCGGCTCCAGGGAGTGCGCCCGCTCCAGAACGGTGACCCGCAGACCGCGCAGATGCAGAGCTGCGGCGGCGGTGAGGCCTCCGATGCCGCCACCGATGACGACGGCATGCGACGACTGTGCCATGACTCCTCCTGGGTACATCGGCGACCACCCGGCTCACTACAAACGTAGTGGGGTGATGCATCGACCTTACTACGGGCGTAGTGAAGGGGGTAGCTTGAGCCCCATGTCCGTACGCACCACAGGCGCTTCCCGCACCGATCTCATCGCCGACACCGCCCTCACCCTCCTCGCCGAACGCGGCATGCGCGGGCTCACCCATCGGGCGGTGGACGAGGCCGCCGGGCTGCCCCAGGGTTCGACCTCGAATCTCGCGCGGACACGCCTGGCACTCCTGGAGATCGCGGTGCGACGCCTCGCCGACCGTGAGGCGCGGGTCCTCGCGCTGCACGAGATGCCGGCCCCCGAGGACGGGCTCGGCGCGCTCGTGGACAGCCTGGCCCTGGCGACCCACCGTTCCCTGACCCGTAATCGCGAACTCACGCTCGCTCGCTACGAGTTGGCTCTGGAGGCCACGCGCCGACCGGAGTTGCGGCAGTACTTCGACGCGGCCGGCGCCCGCTTCCGGGACCAGGCGAGCGCCCTGGTGACGGCCATGGGCTCGACCGACCCGGCCCGGCACGCGCTGTCACTGGTGGCCTGGGTGGACGGGTTGATGTTCTCGTGCGTGGCCGGTTCCTTCAGCGCGGAGGCGCCGAGCCTGGACGCGCTGCGGGCAAGCATGCGGGAACTGCTCGACGGGATGCTCGGCCACTGACCGTTCCCGCGGAAACTCCGCCACGCCGATCCGATCCGCGAGCGGATCGACGGGGTGATCGGGGACTGACGTCCGCCGCACCGGGCCGGGCCCTCCGCGCGAGCCAGGGTCACCCGTAGGGGGCATACTCCGCCTGTCCGCTCCCCAAAGCGAGCCGGACACAGCAGAGTTGCCCGGGTGCATCGAACGACGACGACCGCGCTCCTGGTCACCGTGACCATCTCCGCCCTCAGCGGCTGTGTGACCGTCCAGCGACCGACCGCTCCCGGCCCGCCTCCGGCACACTCGTCCCCCTCGACACCGCGGCCGGACGGCAGCGCGGGGCCCCGCGCCGTCCAGGCCCCGGCACGGGAAGCACTGGAACTGGTCCGGCCCTCCCCCACCTCGTCACCGTCCGCCGGTCCGCACCGCACGACCACGCCGAGGCCCACCGCCGTACCGGCGGCACCTCCGCCCGGTCCGTCTGCCGAACGGCACCCGAAGCACGCCCGCCCCGGACCACACGTCGGGGCACCGCCCACCGCGGGGATCCCCCGAGACATGGACGTGTGCGCGCTCGGCCGCAGGTACGGCGGCTGGCAGCCGAACAGCACCGAGGCAGCCATCTGCCAACGCACCTACGGGCGTTGAGAACGGAACACGAATCCGGCCCGAACCTCCGCCGAACCTCGTACGAAAGCCCTCCCAAAGCCGTCGGCCCGTGCCCCCACGGCCCCCTATGGCCGCCGCCTCGGCGGCCACAGGGTCTCCCCGCCCGGACCGTCCAGGGGGCCTGGCTCGGGTGCGCCGCCCTCCGGCTCCTCCTCCGCGAGCCGCTGCTCCAGGCGTCCGATCGCCGCCCTGACGCCGTCGCCGTAGCCGTCGTCGCCGAGGGCGCCGGCCGCGCCGCGGGCCCGGCCCAGATGCACCCGGGCAGCCCCGGAGCGGCCGAGCTTCACATAGTCGGCGGCCAGGTTCAGATGCAGCGAGGGATAGAACGCACGTACGACAAGTGCGCCGTCGTGCTCGGCGATGCGCTCCTCGGTGAGTTCCTCAGCCGCCGACAACGCCCTGAGATCCCAGGCCAGTTCGTCGTCCGGGTCGTCCTGTGTGTCCGCCAGGTAGTGAGCGAGCGTGCAGCGGTGCAGCGGGTCACCGTCCTCGCCGATCTCCGCCCACAGCTGCAGGAAGCGGTTACGGGCCTCCTCGCGGTCGCCGCCGTGGTGCAGCATGACGACCTGTCCGATCCGGGTCATCACGGCGTCCGACGCCGCCTGCTCCTGTCGCTTCGCCACCGCGTCCTCCACGCTTGTCGCCCGTCCCCCATGACGCTAGCCCCCGCCCCTGGCAATCGCGCTCAGGCGGCTCCGTACGAGCACTGGGCCAAGCCGGTGACGGCTGGGGCCACGACTGGCGGGGCGGGGACGCAGCAGTCCCCGCCCCGGGGCTTCACCCCAGATTCGGGATCGTCCAGTCGATCGGCTCGTGTCCCTGTCGGGCCACCGCCTCGTTGATCTGCGTGAACGGCCGCGAGCCGAAGAACTTCTTCGCGGACAGCGGGGAAGGGTGCGCACCCTTGACGACAACATGCCGCGTCTCGTCGATCAATGGCAGCTTCTTCTGCGCGTAGTTGCCCCAGAGCACGAACACGGCCGGGTCGGGCCGGCTCGCGACGGCACGGATCACCGAGTCCGTGAACTTCTCCCAGCCCCTGCCCTTGTGCGAGTTCGCCTCGCCCGCGCGCACCGTCAGCACCGCGTTGAGCAGCAGTACGCCCTGCTGGGCCCACGGCATCAGATAGCCGTTGTCCGGGATCGGCGTGCCCAGCTCCTCCCGCATCTCCTTGTAGATGTTCCGCAACGAGGGCGGTGTCTTCACACCGGGCCGCACGGAGAAGCACAGGCCGTGTCCCTGGCCCTCGCCGTGGTACGGGTCCTGGCCGAGGATCAGCACCTTCACCTGCTCGTACGGTGTGGCGTCGAGCGCGGCGAAGACCTCCTCACGCGGAGGGTAGACGGGACCCTTGGCACGCTCCTGCTCGACGAACTCCGTGAGCTCCTTGAAGTAGGGCTGCTGCGGTTCGTCACCCAGCACGCCCCGCCAGGACTCCGGCAGCATGGCGATGTCGGTCACGTCAACTTCCTCCGATGTGCGGTCGCTTCCAGGTCTCAGAACCTACAGGCGCCCACTGACAACCCGCTTCCGAGCCTCCGCGCGGCCCGGCTACCAACTGGTCTTGCGGTGCAGCTCCCACATCTTCATGATCGTCGACGGGTCCAGGGCCTGCTCCCCGCCGGAGATGTCCTCGCTCGCCGCCACGAACTGCTTGCCCTGCCACAGCGGCAGCAGCCGCGCGTCGTCGACGAGGATCTGCTGGGCCTGCTGGAACTCCTCGACCACGTTGGCGCGGTCGCTCTGGCGCCGGGACTTGGGCAGCAGTACTCCGGTGATCTGCTTCGCCGGGTAGGGCGTGCCGAGCGCGTTCTGCTCGCCCACGAACGGCGCGATGAAGTTGTCGGCGTCCGGGAAGTCGGGGAACCAGCCCCGCCCGGACACCGGGTACTCGCCCTTGTTGGCCCCCTGCTCGTACGTTTTCCAGGGGCGGCTCTTGAGGGTGACGGTGAACAGGCCCGACGCTTCGAGCTGGCTCTTCAGCTCACGGAACTCCGGGGCGGTCTCGGAGCCGTAGCGGTCGGTCGTGTACCAGAGGGTGAGCGGCACGCGGTCCGTGATGCCCGCTTCCTGGAGGATCTTGCGCGCCTCGGAGGGACTCGGGTCGCCATAGCGGTCGAAGAAGCCCGCGGTGTGCCCGGTGAGCCCGGTGGGGACCATCGAGTACAGCGGGTCCACGGTGTCCTTGTAGACCTTGTGCGCGATCGCCGGGCGGTCGACTATCTGCGCGACGGCGCGGCGGACGGCGAGCTTCCCGGCCCACGTGTCCTTCGGGTTGAAGACCAGATAGTTGATCGTGATGCCCACGCCCTCGACGAGCTGGAGGCCATCCTTGGAGGCATCGCCCTGGAGGGAGACGATGTCGGAGGAGGCGAGCCCTCGGTAAGTGACGTCGATCCGCTTCTCGCGCAGGGCGGTGACCATCTCGCCCGAGTCCTGGAAGTACCGGATGGTGACCGCGTCGTTCCGGAGCTTGTTGGCGCCCTCGTAGTGGTCGTTGCGGAGGAGTTCGGCCTGACTTCCCTCCTCGTACGACCCGAGGCGGTAGGGGCCGGAGCCCACGACCTTGCCGTCCTTGCGCAGCGAGCGGGCCGGGTATTCGCCGGGGTCGACGATCGACATCGCGGGCGTGGCCAGCACGAACGGGAACGTCGTGTCGGACTTGTTGAGGTGGAAGACGACCTCGCGGTCACCGCTCGTGGTGACGCGGTCGAGGCTGCCGAGCAGGCCCGCCGGACCGCCGGGAACGTTGATCGCGCGAATACGGTCGATGGAGTACTTCACGGCCCTCGCGTCCAGCGCGTGCCCGTTGGAGAACGTCATGCCCTTGCGCAGCACACAACGGTAGGCACGGTTCTCGCCGCTGGTGAAGGAGCAGCTTTCGGCGGCGTCGGGCTGGGGCACCGTCGTGCCCGTCGGGTAGCTCAACAGGGTCTGGTAGACGTTGCGGAACAGTTCCCAGGAGCCGTCCCAGGAGGCGGCCGGGTCCAGTGTGCTCGGAGCACTGGTGGTGCCCACGACGATCGGCTTCTCTTCGGTGGAGGACGACGAGGAGAGGAAACCGCAGCCGGTCACCAGGGTGAGGGACGTGATCGCCGCCAGCCGACGCAGACAACGAATCCGGTTGAACACGCGCGCTCTCCTCGTTCTGCCGTACCAGGGTTGGCGGCAGACCCTACCGCAGCGCCCCACCGGCTGAACCGGGTTCGCGTAGGTTCTTGATCAGCACGTGATGACGACGTTGTCATCCGCTGTCTTTCCGGCGTACCTCGGCACGGGCTCCTCTCCACCCACGGGGCGCCCGTGCCGGAGGTTCACCTATCCGACCCCGGCGTTCAGGAAGATGCCGCCGTCGACGACGAGCGTCTGGCCGGTGACCCAGTCGGACTGGTCCGACGTGAGGAAAGCGGCGGCGCCGCCGATGTCGGAGGGCACGCCGAGCCGGCCCAGCGGGTAGGCCGCGGTGACCTCCTCCTCGCGGCCCTCGTACAGGGCCTTGGCGAACTGGGTCTTCACCACGGCCGGTGCGATCGCGTTGACCCGTACCCCGGGCGCGAACTCGTGCGCCAACTGCTGGGTCAGGTTGATCATCGCGGCCTTGCTGACGCCGTAGGCGCCGACGAAGGGCGAGGCCGACAGGCCCGCGACGGAGGCGATGTTGACGATCGCGCCGCCGTTGTCCTTCTGCCAGGCGTGCCAGGTCCGCTGCGCGAAGCCGAGCGCCGAGATCACGTTGGTCTCGAACACCTTGCGTGCGACACCCAGGTCGAGGTCGGCGATCGGCCCGAACACCGGGTTCGTACCGGCATTGTTGACCAGGTAGTCCACCCGGCCGAACGCCTCCATGGTGCGCTCCACGGCGACGGCCTGGTGGGACTCGTCGTGGGCCTTGCCCGCGACGCCGATGACGCGGTCCGAGCCGAGGCTCTCGACGGCCTTCTTGAGAGCTTCCTCGTTGCGTCCGGTGATGCAGACGCGGTCGCCGCGGGCGACGAGGGCCTCGGCGACCCCGTATCCGATACCACGGCTGGCGCCGGTGACGAGGGCGACCTTGCCGGAGGGTTCAGGCAGTGCAGTCATGTTCCGTGTTCCCCTGGCCCTTAGTCGAGCGGTCCACCGGCGACGTACAGCACCTGGCCGGAGACGAATCCGGCGGCGTCGCCCGTGAAGAAGGCGATCGCGTTGGCGATGTCGTCGGGCTCACCGACGCGCTGCACGGGGATCTGGGTGGCGGCGGCGGCCTTGAAGTCCTCGAAGCCCATGCCGACCCGCTCGGCGGTGGCCTTGGTCATCTCGGTGGCGATGAAGCCGGGGGCGACGGCGTTGGCGGTGACACCGAACTTGCCGAGTTCCTTGGCCAGGGTCTTGGTGAAGCCCTGCAGACCGGCCTTGGCGGCGGAGTAGTTCACCTGGCCGCGGTTGCCGAGCGCGGAGGACGAGGAGAGGTTGACGATGCGGCCGAAGCCCGCGTCCACCATGTGCTTCTGCACCGCGCGCGACATCAGGAAGGCGCCGCGCAGGTGCACGTTCATGACCATGTCCCAGTCGGAGACACTCATCTTGAACAGCAGGTTGTCGCGGAGCACGCCCGCGTTGTTGACGAGGATCGTCGGCGCGCCCAGCTCCTCGGCGATCCGCGCCACGGCCGCCTCGACCTGCGCCTCGTCCGAGACGTCGCAGCCGACGGCGATGGCCTTGCCCCCGGCGGCGGTGATCTTCTCCACGGTGTCCTTGCACGCGGCCTCGTCGAGGTCGATCACCGCGACGACCCGGCCCTCGGCGGCCAGTCGTACGGCGGTGGCGGCGCCGATGCCGCGCGCTGCGCCGGTGACGACGGCGACGCGCTGCTCAGTGGTGGACATTTCTGGTTCTCCTCGCCCTTGGAAAGCCTGGAACACCTTCGGGAAATCTGCGGGCCCCGCGGTACACCCAACGGGTGAGCGACCGCTTAGTACCTTCAGTAGACGTGACGCTAGAAGCACTGGCACCCGGTGTCAACGGCACACCGGGTGCGTGTGATCCATTACCTCACCAGGAGGTCCAGCAACCGCTCCGCCTCGGCCGCGGGGTCGGTGGTCAGCCCGGTGTGCACGGGCCCGGGCTGGACGACCGTCGAGCGGGGGGCGATCAGCCAGCGAAAGCGTCGCCCGGCGTCGTCGCCTGCCGCCTGCCCCGCCTCCACACCACCCGCGCACACGCCCTCGACGGCGCGGAGCGCGGCGCGCACGCCGGCCACGTCCGCGTCCGGGTCCAGCGCGAGCAGCTTCGTCACATCCAGGTGCGTCCGGGCGGCGACGAACGACTTGGCACGGCAGTACACCAGTACGCCCGCGTTGATGCACTCGCCGCGTTCGACGCGCGGCACGACCCGCAGCAGCGCGTACTCGAAGACGTCCCGCTCGCTCACTTGCCCCCCTGAAGGGTCTCGATGCCCTTGATGCGTTCGTGGATGACGGCGGCGCGGGCGAGCAGCGGCCGGGCGTACGCCCGTCGCAGCGCGTCCGGTGCGTCGAAGCCGGGCTCGCCGGCCAGCCACTCGTCCGGGATCCCGGCGGTCACCTCGGCCAGCAGTTCCTCGGTGACGAGCGGCGCCAACTCGGCGGCGGCGCCCGCGACGTCCGGCGCGAAGGGGGCGAGGGCGTGGTCACAGGCGTCGTAGGGCCGGGCGGCGGAGGCCTCGGCGCCGGGCCAGTTGTGGTGCCAGATCATGGTGGCTCCATGGTCGATGAGCCACAGGTCACCGTGCCACATCAGCAGGTTGGGGTTGCGCCAGGAGCGGTCGACGTTGCCCACGAGCGCGTCGAACCAGACGATCCGCCCGGCTTCCTCGGGGCCGATCTCGAACGCGAGCGGGTCGAAGCCGATCGCCCGGCTGAGGAAGTCCATGCCGAGGTTCAGTCCCCCGCTCGCCTTCAGCAGTTCCTGCACCTCGGGGTCCGGCTCGCCCAGGCCCAGCACCGGGTCGAGACCGACCGTCACGAGTGAGGGCACACGCAGGCCGAGCCGACGGGCGAGTTCGCCGCAGACGACTTCGGCGACGAGCGTCTTGCGGCCCTGCCCGGCTCCGCGGAACTTCATGACGTAGGTCCCGAGATCGTCGGCCTCAACGAGCCCCGGCAGCGAACCGCCCTCGCGCAGCGGCGCGATGTAGCGGGTCGCCGTGACGTGTGTAAGCATTTCGCCAGGCTATGCGATGCCTGGGCCTTACAATCCACGCCCGGTCCTGGATACGCACGTCCCGGGGAGCGACCACGGTCACCCTCGTGGTCATGTAGCGGCGGGCCCCGGTCCACTCGTTGTTCTACGGCCGCGTCCACGGGCACGGTGCCCCAGCGGAACGTATGACACATCCGCAGGAAGTGTCATACCTGCGGGATGCCCCTGCCGACAGGCAGCCGCCGTATACCGGTCCGTGGCGGTGTCATTGGTGCGATACACGTCCACGCCCGCATGCCACGTGTCCGGGTCAAAGGGTTCCGTTGCGCGGGAAAGCACGAGAGAGCTGCCGGTGAGCATCGAGGAACTGTCGCCCACCCGTCTTCGCCGGCGTGCGAGGGCCCCGATGCAGGAAACTCCGGTTTGCCCGCGCCAGTTCCGCCGCCTGCTGAAATACGACCTCACCTGTTTCGTCCGCCACCCCAGTCATCAGGTGTTCTTTGCCTCCCGGAAACCAGCTCGGTCAACAAACAGCAGCTCCGACTGTGCAGGTTGCGCGATGCAGCACGTCAACCGGCGCGAGGAGATGACCAATGTTTTTCTCCGCAGCGTCCGCGGTTTCGTATTTCCGCCGCAGGTCTCATTTCCCTTTGATCCGGCCGACGCGGTGTCCGGCATTCAGGAATCACTTCCGCCCAGGCCACTGGGGCGTTCGGGTCCCTTCGCCAACAGCGCGTGCGCGCCTTGCCGGCGGCCGATCCCGAGCGGGTCAAGATGTCGACGTCGTCTGAACGACCACCACTCGTAGGCCGTACCTGCATACAGCCCTACGAAACTTCCGTGGAAGGGAACGTCAGCATGACCAGCGAACCGCTCCAGTCCGTCTCTGCACCGTCCCGCCGCACGGTCGTGGCGGCGGTCGGCGTGACGGGACTCGCCACCGCGCTGACCGCGTGCGGGGGCTCGGAAAGCAACTCGTCGACCAAGCCGTCCGGCTTGCCGGACAAGAGCAAGAGCAGTGCCGGCCCGAGCGAGCCCGGCAGCGGGGCGGCCGGCTCCGGTGGCACGGTCCTCACGAAGACCTCCGAGATCCCCGAGGGCGGCGGCAAGATCTTCGCCGACCAGGGCGTGGTGGTGACCCAGCCGACCAAGGGACAGTTCAAGGCGTTCTCGTCCAAGTGCACCCATCAGGGCTGCGCGGTGACGGACATCGCGGACGGTTCGATCGTCTGCCCCTGTCACCACAGCGAGTTCTCGGTGACCGACGGCAGCGTGAAGACGGGGCCCGCGTCCCAGCCGCTGCCCGCCGAGAACATCGCGGTGGACGGGGACTCGATCAAGCTCCTCTGATCCCTGCGTCCTTTCAGGCCCGTGCCGCCCGGCGCAGCGACCTGAGCCGGGTTGGCTCCTCGTCCGCGGTCGCGGCGGTGACGAGCAGCGCCAGGGCGTTGCCGATCAGTTGCCTGTCCGGGCGCTAGACGTAACTCCTGACCGGAGCCGGACCGAGGGCGGCGGCGACCGCGTCCGCCAGCGACCCCGCCTCGTCCGCGGTGAGCGTCGAGACGGTGATCCGGATACCGGGCCGTGCGCTCATCCGGAAGCGGGCGCCGGGCGCGACGGCCCAGCCCGCGTGCAGCAATCGCGCGACCACCGGAGTCTCGTCGGGCACGGGGACCCATACGTTCAGTCCGCTGCGCCCGTGGGCCGTGACACCATGCCGTGCGAGCGCGTCGATCAGCGCGGCACGGCGTGAGTCGTATGTCGCCGCGACCGCTCCGGAGTCCACCGCGTCGTCGGTCCACAGCCGCACCACGGCCCGCTGCAGGATCCGGCTCACCCACCCGGGCCCCAGCCGCTGCCTCCCCCGGACCCGGTCGACCGTGACGGTGTCCCCGGTGAGCACGGCGAGCCGCAGATCGGGCCCGTACGCCTTGGCGACCGAGCGCACGAAGGCCCAGTGCCGGGTGGCCCCGGCGAGGGGGTTGAGGGGCGCGTCGACGATCCCGTGGCCGTGGTCGTCCTCGATCAGCAGAGTCCCCGGGTGCTCGCGGAGCACGGATCGCAGGGCGCGGGCGCGCGAGGCGCTCACCACGGCACCGGTCGGGTTCTGCGCCCGGCCCGTGACGATCAGCGCGCGCGCCCCGGCCTCCAGAGCACCGCTCACGTCGACCGGAAGGGGCCCTTCGTCGTCTACGCCGACGGGGACCATGCGCAGCCCGAGCGCCGGCACGAGGTCGAGGGTGCTGCCCCACCCGGGGTCCTCGACAGCGACCGTGTCCCCTGGCTTGAGGTGGGTGGTGAGGACACGCTCGATGGCATCCAGCGATCCGGAGACCACGGCGAGCGGCCCCTTCGGCACCCCGTCGGCGTCCAGAGCGGCCCGTGCGAGACGCGCCAGTTCCGGTTCCACGGCGACGTCGCCGTACAGAACCGGCTCGCGGTCGCCCTGCGCTCCCGCCGCCGTGAACGCGGTGGCCAAGGGGGGCAGCAGCGCCGGGTCCGGATTGCCGCTCGACACGTCACGCACCCCCTCGGGGACGTCCATGCGCATGTAGTCCCGCCCCGTCGTGGCGGGCGCGGGCCGCACCCGGCTGCCCCGGCGTCCGGCGGTCTCGATCACCCCGCGCTCGCGCAGGATGCGGTACGCGGCCGCGACGGTATTGGGATTCACACCCAGATCGGCCGCCAACTCACGCATAGGCGGGAGCAGTTGACCCGGTTGCAACTCCCCGTCTCCCACCGCGCTCTCGATACTCGCCGCAATCTCCGCTGCGCGCCGCCCTGTGATCCGATATCCTCCTAGCACAAAACATATTATGCACTAGTGCAATGGAGATCGCCCATGGGGACCCAGCAGCCGACGTCGCCGACCGCCGCCTACACGCCGACCGACCGCACCGTCCCCACACGCTCCGCGGACCGGGCGTCGTACGACAGGGAGTTGGTGCACTCGGTCCTCGACGAGGGGTACGTCTGCCACCTCGGTTTCGTCCGCGACGGCGCGCCGGTCGTACTGCCCACGCTCTACGGCCGGGTCGGAGAGCGGCTCTACGTACACGGCTCGACGGGCTCGCGGCCGCTGCGGATGACGGACGAAGCCGACCCGGGGCTTCCGGTGTGCCTGACAGTGACGCATGTCGACGGTCTGGTCCTGGCCCGCTCGGCCTTCCATCACTCGATCAACTACCGTTCCGTGGTGGTGCACGGCATCGCCCGCCAGGTCACCGACCCCGAGGAGAAGCGGACGGCCCTGGACGTGCTCGTCGACCATGTCGTGCCGGGCCGCTCGCGTGACTCCCGCCCCGCCAACAAGAAGGAACTGGCCGCCACCGCGGTGATCCGCCTCGACCTGGACGAGGTCTCCGCCAAGGTGCGCACCGGCGGCGTGAACGACGAGCCCGAGGACCTGCCCCTCCCTCACTGGGCCGGCGTGGTCCCGGTCCGCAAGGAGTACGGCGCCCCGATAGCCGACACCGACCTGGCGCCCGGCATCGAAGTACCGGGCTACCTGGCGGCCCTGTGATGCTGATCCGCCCCTGGGACGCCCCTCGCGACGACACCGAGTGGCAACACTGGCTCAAAGCCCACGACTTCGGGCAACTCGCCGTGAACGGACGGCCGGGCGAGCCGCCCCACGTCCAGCCGCTCCACTTCACCTATGACGCCGAGCGCGGCGAGGCGCTCGGCCATCTGGCGCGCCCCAACCCACTGTGGCCCGCCCTGGAGGCGAACCCGGACGTACTGCTGAGCGTGGTCGACGACTATGTCTACGTCCCCGGCCCCTGGCAGGCCCTGCCGGACACCCCGCCCGAGCACGGGGTGCCGACGAGTTTCTACGCTGCCGTCCAACTACGGTGCACTGCCCACATCGTGGACGATCCGGCGCAGATGGCGGAGTTGCTGAACCGGCTGATCGCCCACTTCCAGCCGGAGGGCGGCTCCGCGCGGGCCTCGGCGGGCGAGGATCCGTATGGCCGCATGCTGCCCGGTATCCGCGGCCTGAGGCTCGAAGTGACGGACGTACAGGCGAAGTTCAAGTACGCCGGCAAGAGGCCCAAGGAGGTCCGGGACCGCATCGCGGCCCGGCTGGCGACACGGGGCGGCCCGCTCGACGCGCAGGCACGCGCGCATCTGCTGCGGCGCGAGCACGAGGCGTGAGGCGTGAGGCGTGAGTCCGGGTGCGGGATCCGCACCCGGACCGCCTGGACGACCCGGGCCCGAGCCGTTCCGTCACACGGGAACCGGCTCCTGCTCCGGCTTCCGTGCCCCGCGCGCCTCCGTCACCGCGAGCCCCGCGACCGAGCCGAGCATCAGCGCGGTGCCGCCGAGAGTCGCCGCCGTCAGCCGCTCGCCGAGCAGCACGACGGCGAGCACCGCGGCGCTGACCGGTTCGAGCAGCATGATCACGGATACGGTGGCCGACCGTACGACGGCGGCGCCCGCGAAATAGAGGGCGTAGGCCAGAGCAGTGGGCACGGCCGCGATGTACGCCAGCAGCCATACGACCCGGCCGGGTTCGGCGGTGTGCGGCACCAGTCCCTCCGCCAGGGCGAACGGCAGCAGGCACAGGCTGGTGATCGCGAACGCCGACAGTGTCGTACCGGCCGCGTCGGTTCCGCCATCGCGGCCCGACCACCGGGTGCACAGCGTCATGACGCTGTAGGCCGCCCCCGACACGACCGCAAGCAGCACGCCCCACGGGCGCACGGTGGCGTCACCGCTGCCGAGCACGAGCACCCCCAGCCCGGCGAGCGCCCCGACGACGGCGGCCACCCCGCCGAGGCCGAGCCGCTCCCCCATCGTGAGCCGGGCGCCGAGCGCCATGAGCACGGGTCCGGCGCCGAGCGTCACGACGGTCGCCACGGCGAGTCCGGTGGCCTCGACGGCCGCGAAGTAGGCGGTCTGGAAGACGGCGAGCCCGAGGCCGGTGACACCGGCCCGCACTGCCTTGCGGCCCAGGGGTTCCGGTACGGCCCTCGGGGCGGGCCGGCGCAGGAGCCGGACGGCGAGCAGCAGGACCAGCCCGCACGCGCAGCGCCAGAAGGAGAGGGCGAAGGGCCCCATGTCACTGGTCCGGTAGACCAGTGAGGCGGCCGCGCCCGCGGTGCCCCAGGCGGCACCGGCGACGATCAGGTAGAGGAGGCCTCGCCCGACGGGCAGGCCCACAACAGCATTCGACACGAATTGTCTCCGCAGATGTGCAGAAGTACGGGAGGCGACCCCGGATCAGCGAGGTCTGCTGACTTCTTCTGCGGGCAGCACCGTTCCGCCCGGCGCTGTGCCGGGCGTGGAATCCGGAGGGCCCGCCTCAGGCGGCCGGAGGCGGAAGAACGAGTGCGTTCGCATGCATGATCCGCACTCTATGCGGCCGTCTCACGGGCTGACAACTCCCTTTCCGCGCCCCCGCTCGCCACCGGCTCCGCGGGGGCCTTGGCGGGCGCCGACGACTGCGCGATGAACGCGCCCACCAGGACGACCGCACCTCCGATGATCTGCGGCACCGAGAGGTGCTCGCCGAGCAGCACCCAGGCCAGGACGGTCGCGATGACCGCTTCGAGGCAGGCCACGACGACGGCGACCTGGGGCGAGAGCCGACGCACGGAGAGCACTCCGGTGACGTACGCGAGCACCGTGGCGATCAGGACGACCCAGAGCAGCAGCACGACGGCGGGCACGCTGGTCCCGTTCATGACCGCGTCGCCCGTGACCACCTTCCAGTCCATGTTCCAGGGACGGGCGACGACGGTGAGCACGGCGGCGCCGATGAGCAGGCCGTACGCGATCACGCCGAGCGGGTCCGGTGCCTCATCGCCCGCGTCGCCGCCCTGGTCGGACAGGACGAAGTAGCCGACCTGGCAGCCGGCGGCGCCGAGCGCGAGCAGCAGCCCCAGGGCGTCGAAGCTCAGGCCCGACCACACCTCGACGACACAGGCCAGTCCGCCCACCGCGAGGACCACGCCGACCGCCGCGGCACGTGTCACGGGACGTCGCTGCACGAACCGCACCCAGCCGAGCACAAGCGCGGGCGAAAGGTACTCGATCAGCAGGGCGACGCCGACGGGTATGCGGGAGATCGCGGCGAAGTAGAACGCCTGGACACCGGCCACGGCGAGCAGGCCGAACCCGGCGAGCAGTGCGGGACGGCGGCGCAGCAACGCCCGATGGCGCACGGCGAGCGGCAGCATCACGAGCGCGGCGCCCGCGACCCGTAGCCACACCACATGGAGGGGGTCGAGCCCCGCCTGGATCAGCGGCTTGGCCGCGACACCCGATCCACCGAAGGCCAGCGCCGACGCGAGGGCGAGCCCCAGCCCGACGCCTCTGCCGTGCTTGCCCTGACTGCCGTTTGACGTATGCACCGGCACATGATGACAGGCAACGACATGAGCGTCACCCCTGATAGCTCCTGTCTCAGAGGATGGACCTGCCCACCCATCCGGCCGGGTTCCCAGCTCCGGTTCAGCGGTCGGCGTCCTCCCGCCACGGGTACTCCTCGACCCCTGCCGCCGCCCCGATCCGCGCGGGCAGCCCCCGGACGTCGACGCCCGCGCGTTCGAGGACCTCGACGGCCCGCGACTCGGGATCCACGACGATCGCGGCGAGCAGGTCGAGCCCGCATGCGCGTGCGTGACCACGCCGCTCGGCACGCGCACAGGCCTCACCCAGGGCGCTCGCCGCCGTCGGCGACCAGCCCTCCGGCTCGCTCAGCACCGGCAGGGCGCCGGAGTCCTCGACACTGCTCTGCCAGCGCAGGCCGTAGCCGATGGCGCGCTGGACGAGGTAGCCGAGCAGCCGTGCGACCTGCGGACCGTCGAAGACCGCACGGACCTCGGGGTCGGACTCGAGCAGCGTGTGCAGCAGATGTGCCGTGTCGATGTGCCGGTCCCCGGCCCGCAGCGCTCTCCTGCGGGCACCCGCGACCACCGCCGTCAGTGCGGCGGTGAGTCTGGCATCGAGGTCCGCGTGGCGCACGCCGCGCTCGGCGGCTGGTTGCTGGAAATGACAGGGTGGCACGTTCCCTACCCCATCAGCCCCGTCGGCCGAGGTCATCCCCGGCGGGCAGCATTTTCACGTCCGACACAGGTTGGGTATCGCTGACCGGGATCTCCTCCTTACGGAGGAGATCGCACTGTTTTCCCCGTAGGGCGCGCACTTCCTCTCTCGCGCCTCCGCCGACTCTCGGGGCGCGTTGCGCGGGGATTCGGAGAACCGGATTCCTGATGGTTCCTCAGTATCGAATGTTCCAGGCTCAGCAGCTACGTGCCGTTACACCTGCAGCAGCCGAAGCGAAGGAACCATCACATGGCCGAAGTCGGCGCGAAAGCAGGGGCCCTGGTGGGCCGCCCCGCCCGGGCAGCATGAACGCACCGGTCCAGCCGCTCCCGATTGGCCTTGGCCCGTCGCCTCCGTAAGCGTCTAGCGTCGATACATGCGGATTCGAATCGTCGACGCCTTCACCGACCGTCCCTTCTCCGGCAACCCGGCCGGGGTCCTCCTCCTCGACGCCTTCCCGGACGACAGCCGACTCCAGGACGTGGCCCGCGAGGTCAACCATGCCGAGACCGCCTTCGCCCACCGACTGCCCGAGGGCGGTGCGGCCGACTGGGCGCTGCGCTGGTTCACTCCTGCCACCGAGGTCGCCATGTGCGGCCACGCCACCCTCGCCACCGCCCATGTGCTGCACACCACCGGTGCCCACGAAGGCCCTGTACGGTTCGCCACCCACAGCGGCGTCCTGAGCGCCACACCGTGCGAGGACGGCTCCATCACCCTGGACTTCCCCACCGCGCCGCTCACCTCGGTCGACGTCCCGGAGGGCGTGGCCGCTGCCCTCGGCGCCATGCCCCTCACCGCCTTCGACAGCGGCCCGAACGTCGGCGACCTGCTTCTTGAACTCGCTGACGAGCAAACGGTCCTTGCCCTCTCCCCCGATCACAAGGCGCTCACCCGTCACTCGCGGCGCGGCATCATCGCCACCGCACGCGCGGAAGATCCCTCCCGGGGCTACGACTTCGTCTCACGCTGCTTCTTCCCGAACGTCGGGATCGACGAGGACCCGGTCACCGGCAGCGCCCACACCGCCCTGGCCCCCTTCTGGTCCGAACGCCTCGGCCGTGCCGACCTCACCGGCCTGCAGGCATCCCCGCGCTCCGGCCGCGTCCGTACGGAACTTCGCGGCGACCGCACCCTGCTCACCGGCCGCGCGGTCACCGTCATCGACGGCGACTTGCTCGCCTGACGCCACGACAGGGGCGTACGACACGCGCGTACGCCCCTGACCTCCATCCCGACCCGCGCCCGGTGCCCGGAGCCTTCACGCCGTCGGCAGCCACCCCACCTTTCCCGCCAGCAGCGCGTACCCCACGAACGCCCCTATGTCGAGCAGCGAGTGGGCCACCACCAGCGGGCCGACCCGGCCCCAGCGCCGGTACAGCCAGACGAAGACCACGCCCATCACCATGTTGCCCAGGAATCCGCCGATGCCCTGGTACAGGTGGTACGAGCCGCGCAGTACCGAACTGGCCACCAGGGCCGTACCGGGTGTCCAGCCCAACCGGCCGAGCCTGCGCAGCAGATACCCGACAACGATGACTTCCTCCAGGACGGCGTTCTGCAGCGCCGACAGAACCAGCACCGGGTACTTCCACCACACGTCGGGCAGTGCCTCCGGCACCACCGTGAGATTGGCGCCAACTCCGCGAGCGGCAAGGTAGAAGGCGATGCCCGTCGAGCCGATCGCCGCGGCGATCGCCGCACCGCGCCCGAGGTCCGGCCAGGGCCGCGTCCGGTCGAAGCCGAGCGTGCGCAGCGAGGCGCCCTCCCGCAGCAGGAAGTGGGCCACGAGCGCGACCGGTACCAGCGCCGACGCGATCCCGAAGAGCTGCCAGGCAAGATCGAGCCAGGGCCGTCCGGGCGCGGCCGAGGCGTTGAGGGTGGCTGCCTGTTCCTTGAGACCGCCCGGTTTGGTGACCGACCCGACAAAGCTGATCAGCGCGGAAACCCCGCTCGCACCGAGCGAAAGGCCCAGGACGAGCAGCGTCTCGTTCCTGAAGATCCGCCGCGTCGGCCGCTCCGCCACAAAAGATTCGGCCACCGACCCTGACTCCACCTGCACTCCCGCCTCCCATTGGGCAATCCCGTCGCATCCCCATCTTCGCCCCATCAGGGTCTCGAAAGAAGTTACGAAGATCGTGGGCGACGGGCCGTTGGAGGCCACCCTGCGGGAGCACGCTCCCCCAGAGCGATCGTGCGGGCGGGCCGGCGGTCAGGGGCGGTCGTACCGGCCGATCACCCGAGCGATGCCGGCCCCGGTGCCCCGACCGGCCAGGTGTGTACCGGCTCACCGATATGCATCAGCTCGTAGTACCGCCGTGTCATCCTGGCCAGTGCGGTCTGCCGGTCGAGCCCCTGCTCCAGGGCTCGGTGAAAGGTGGTGGACTGCCAGCTCGCGCCGTTGACCCTCAGCCGGCACCGCTCGTCGATCACTCCGAGGTAGAAGTCCCGGTCGGCGGGCTCGACGCCCCACGCGTTGAGCCCCGCCTCGGCGAGCGGAAGCAGTTCGTCGCGTACGAGGTCCACGGCCTCCACCTCGGTGGTGCCGCCGTGGCGCCCGCGCCGCGGCCACCTCAGGCGCGCCTCGATGCCGTACTGGCAGGCCGCGTCGAAGTTGGCCGCGGCGACCTCGAACGGAAGCCTCGTCCACACCGGCCGCGCCTCCTCGGCCAGGGCGCGGACGACGCCGTAGTAGAAGGCGGCATTGGCGATCACATCGGTGACGGTGGGCCCGGCGGGCAGCACCCGGTTCTCCACCCGCAGATGCGGAACGCCGTCGGCGATGCCGTACACGGGCCGGTTCCAGCGGTAGACCGTGCCGTTGTGCAGGACGAGCTCGGCGAGCCTGGGTATGCCGCCCTCGTCGAGGACCCGCAGGGGGTCCTCGTCGTCGCAGATCGGCAGCAGGGCGGGGAAGTAGCGCAGGTTCTCCTCGAACAGGTCGTACGCCGACGTGGTCCAGCGCTCCCCGAACCAGGTGCGCGGCCGCACGCCCTGCGCCTGCAGCTCGGGCGGGCGGGTGTCGGTGGACTGCTGGAACAACGGGGGCCTGGACTCTCGCCACAGCTCGCGGCCGAACAGGAACGGCGAGTTGGCGCCGACGGCGACCTGTGCGGCCGTGACCGCCTGCGCCGCGTTCCACACGTCGGCGAAACGCGCCGGTGTGACCTGCAGGTGCAACTGGACGGATGTGCAGGCCGCTTCCGGAGCGATCGACCGCGAGGTGCACACCAGCCGCTCCACACCGCCGATGTCGAGGGTGAAATCCTCACCACGGGCGGCCACGATCTGGTCGTTGAGCAGGGTGTAGCGGTCGACGGCGGAGAGGTTGGAGGAGACCAGGTCATCGCGGTCGAGGGTCGGCAGAATGCCGATCATCATGATTCCGGCGTCGACCTCCTTCGCCTTCCGATGGGCGTAGGCGAGCGAGGTGCGCAGCTCCTCGGAAAGCCGGTCGAATACCCGGCCACCCAACCTGTGTGGAGCTATGTTCACTTCCAGGTTGAACATGGCGAGTTCTGTTTGGAAATCTCGGCTTGCTATTTTCTCCAGTACTTGTGCATTCATCATTCTCGGCATGCTGTCGGGCCCCAGAAGGTTCAATTCGATCTCCAGACCCATGAGGTCCTTCGGGCGATCGAACCGCTTCTCCTCCAGCAGCCGCGCCAGCCCCGCCAGACACTGCCTGAGCTTGTCGCGGTAGCGCTGCCGATCGGACAGGTCGAACCCTCCTGCCACGACCTTCTCCCCCATCGAAGCGTCCCTTCTCGGCAGACCGAAGATCCGGCCACTGCTGTCCTGGGTCACGGGGATGATGCCCAGACGAGACGATCGATAACGTCCCGCGCGGGACCGCCGCCCGTTACGCTGACAGCAATCCGACCGGGCACATTCGCGAGGCATGAGGCAGCACGCAGTTTCAGCGCTCGAAGTGTCGTGAAAAACGCCGATGAGATTCGGCCGACCGTTACGGGTAAGTATTCCGAGGTCATCGCCCCGGCACCCGGTGTGACGCCGGACGAATACCTCTTGCCATCGACCGGATATCCCCTTGAATACGATCCGCGGGACAACTAGACGAAACGCCACCTGAACACTTGTCGTATAAACTCCGGCCATGGGGCAGAGAGTTGGCGCTCGCGGTCCTGAGCCCTGTCGTCACAGGCGCCGTTCGCCCGGGCACAGTCCCCACCCCTCTGACCCCCAGAGCTGACAGCGTCGTCCGCCCGCCCCGCCACGCCCTCGCGTCACCAAGCCTGTCGAATGAGAGGCGACCCACCATGCCGCTGCATGTCCCTCAGGCTCCCGCGCCCACTCTCCGCTCCGTCCTCACGGCACTCGGTTCTCCCACCGCGGTCCGCGAGGCCCCCACCCCGTCCCTGCGCACCGCCCAGGGCCCCGTCACACCCGAGCTCCCGCTGCCGGTGCACGTGCTGGACCGGATCACCCCGGAGGGCCCGTCGGTCACCCGGCTCGCCGGATGGCGTTTCCTCATCCGCAGCGGCGACCGCGCGGTGGCCGCCGCCGAGACCATGCTGACCCCTGACGGCTGGGCGTTCTCGCACTTCTTCGAGGGTCCCTACGTCGCCGCAACCGAGCGTGCTCTGCGTCAGGCCGAGACCTTGCAACAGCCCTACCAACCACGACTGTTGTCCGTGCCCGAGCTGTACATGCTCACCCTGTGGCTGCATGGCGACTGCGCCGCCGACGGCGCGGCCGGCCATCCCGTCGCGACCGATCTCCTGGTGCCACTCGCGCCCGCACCACCGGGTATCGCGGCACACCGTCCACACCGCGTCGCCGAGCTCCTTCCGGTCCTCACCCTCCGGATCACCCCGACCCCGTTGCTCGGCTCGCCCGCGTAGGCCCCGTCCCACCGTGCCCCGCCGCCAACGGCCGCGGGGCACGGCGCACGTCCGGCCGGCGACCATCTCGGCGATGTACCACCCGTCCGTGTTCCACGGTGCTCGTAGGACAGGCGTGCGAGTCGACCGTGCGGACTAGCCCCTTGTGACCATCGCGAACCACCCGAAGGGACAGTGCAGCTGGGATGAACCATCCGCACGGGTGACGCGTCATGAACCTGTGAGGAGCGGTGCCGCGAAATAGCTGCGAATTGATGCCCGCAGAGCAACACTGGGTGCAGAACGACTTATCGCCAACGGGGGGCGGCCATGACCGACATGCCGAGCCGCAGGACAGACACCACAGCGATCTCACACACCACGACAGAGCGAAAGATCCCATCCACCATGTGCCAGCACCAGCCACCGTGCCCGACAGCCGAATCCGCGGACCGGGAGTCCGCCCGCCTCATGGCGCACCACCCGGAGCAGGGATGGAGCCTGCTGTGCAACGGAGTTCTGCTCTTCGAGGACACCGGTGAGCTTCTGCCCGACGGCCAGATCATCGCCCCGCACCGCCCGCTCGGCACCGACCAGGTGATGACCGCCGCCTGAGCCGCGCGCACAGGGGCGCCGGTCGCGCCCCGACCACGGAGGGGCCGGACATACGAGGGGCCGGACCGGAGACATACGCTCCGAACCGGCCCCGACGCACGTCCGCAGGCGTTACTCCTGGTACGCGTCCAGCGGCGGGCAGGAGCAGACCAGGTTCCGGTCACCGAAGGCCTGATCGATCCGGCGCACCGGCGGCCAGTACTTGTCGGCGGCCGAGACGCCGGCCGGGAAGACGGCCTCTTCACGCGTGTAGGCATGCTGCCAATCACCGCCGAGCGCCGCAGCAGTGTGCGGGGCGTTACGCAGCGGGTTGTCCTCGGCGGGCCACTCGCCGGAGCCGACCTTCTCGATCTCCGCGCGGATGGCGATCATCGCCTCACAGAACCGGTCGAGTTCGGTCAGGTCCTCTGACTCGGTCGGTTCGATCATCAGCGTGCCGGCTACCGGGAAGGACATCGTCGGCGCGTGGAACCCGTAGTCGATCAGCCGCTTGGCGACGTCGTCGACGGACACACCGGTCGCCTTGGTGAGCGGGCGCAGATCGATGATGCACTCGTGCGCGACCAGGCCGCCCGGACCGGTGTAGAGCACCGGGTAGTGCGGCTCCAGCCGCTTGGCGATGTAGTTGGCGGACAGCACGGCCACCTGTGTGGCGCGCTTGAGGCCCTCCCCGCCCATCAGCCTGACGTACGCCCACGAGATCGGCAGGATGCCCGCGGAGCCCCACGGAGCAGCAGAGATCGGGCCGACGCCCGTCTCCGGACCGGCCGCGGGCTGCAGCGGGTGGTTCGGCAGGTACGGCGCCAGGTGCGCGCGCACGCCGACCGGGCCGACGCCCGGACCGCCGCCGCCGTGCGGGATGCAGAACGTCTTGTGCAGATTGAGGTGCGAGACGTCACCACCGAAATGGCCCGGCTTGGCGAGGCCGACCAGCGCGTTGAGATTGGCGCCGTCGACGTACACCTGGCCGCCCGCCTCGTGCACGGCCGCGCAGATGTCGGCGACGTGCTCCTCGAACACACCGTGCGTCGACGGGTAGGTGATCATCAGCACCGCGAGCTGCTCGCGGTACTGCTCGATCTTGGCCCGCAGGTCCTCGACGTCGATCTCGCCGTCCTCCGAGGTCTTCACGACGACGACCTTCATGCCGGCCATCACGGCGCTGGCGGCGTTTGTGCCGTGCGCGGAGGACGGAATGAGGCAGACAGTGCGCTGGTCGTCGCCGTTGGCCCGGTGGTAGCCGCGTACGGCGAGAAGACCGGCCAGCTCGCCCTGCGAACCGGCGTTGGGCTGGAGGGATACCTTGTCATAGCCGGTGACCTCGGCGAGCCGTTCCTCCAGCTCACGGATGAGCGTGAGGTAGCCCTGCGCCTGCTCGGCGGGCACGAAGGGGTGCAGCTGCCCGAACTCGGGCCAGGTGACCGGTTCCATCTCCGTGGTCGCGTTGAGCTTCATGGTGCAGGAGCCCAGCGGGATCATGCCGCGGTCGAGCGCGTAGTCACGGTCGGCGAGCCTGCGCAGGTAGCGCAGCATCGCGGTCTCGGAGCGGTACTCGTGGAAGACCGGGTGCGTGAGGTAGTCGTCACCGCGCAGCAGTTCCTCGGGCAGCGCGTCCTGGGTGCTCGCGTCCAGCGCTTCGATGTCACCGTCGACACCGAACGCGGTCCACACGGCAACCAGTCGGTCCCGCGTGGTCGTCTCGTCGCAGGCGATCGACACATGGTCGGCGTCGACGAGGCGCAGGTTGACCCCCCGTTCACAGGCGGCGGTGACGACCGCCTCGGCCCGGCCCGGCACCCGCACGGTGAGCGTGTCGAAGTAGACGCCGTGGACGACCTCGACCCCGCCCGCCGTGAGGCCCGCGGCGAGGACGGTGGCATACCGGTGGGTACGCCGCGCGATGGTCCGCAGTCCCTCGGGCCCGTGGTGGACGGCGTACATCCCGGCCATCACGGCGAGCAGCACCTGGGCGGTGCAGATGTTGCTCGTCGCCTTCTCACGGCGGATGTGCTGCTCCCGCGTCTGCAGGGCGAGCCGGTAGGCCTTGTGCCCGTCCGCGTCCACGGAGACGCCTACGAGCCGACCGGGCAGGCTGCGTGCGAACTTCTCATGCACCGCCATGTATCCGGCGTGCGGCCCGCCGAAGCCCATCGGCACACCGAAGCGCTGCGTCGTGCCGATGGCGATGTCCGCGCCCAGCTCACCCGGCGAGGTCAGCAGCGTCAGGGCGAGCAGGTCGGCGGCAACGGTGACCAGCGCGCCGCGTTCGTGGGCCTCGTGGATGACGGGCTTGATGTCGCGCACGGCTCCGGAGGCGCCCGGGTACTGGACCAGCACGCCGTTGATCTCGCGCTCGGCGACCTCGGCCGGAATGCCGTCGCGCAGGTCGGCGACGACGACCTCGACACCGGTCGGCTCCGCACGGGTCTGGATCACCGCGATGGTCTGCGGCAGCGCGTCCGCGTCGACCAGGAACAGGCCCTTCTTGTTCCTGCCCATGCGCCGGGACAGTGCCATCGCCTCGGCCGCCGCCGTGCCCTCGTCGAGCAGGGAGGCACCGGAGGTCGGCAGACCGGTGAGGTCGGCGACCATGGTCTGGAAGTTGAGCAGAGCCTCGAGCCGGCCCTGCGAGATCTCCGGCTGGTAGGGCGTGTAGGCCGTGTACCAGGCTGGGTTCTCCATCACGTTCCGGAGGATCACCGGCGGCGTGAAGGTCCCGTAGTAGCCGAGACCGATCATGGAGCCGAGGACCTGGTTGCGGTCGGCCAGGGAGCGCAACTCAGCCAGTACCTCGGCCTCGGTGCGCGCGCCCGGCAGGTCCAGGGCGTCGGCATTCTTGATCACATCCGGGACCGCGGTGGCCGTGAGCTCGTCGAGCGAGCCATAGCCGACCTGCGCGAGCATCTTGGCCCGCGCCTCCTGGTCAGGCCCGATGTGACGCTGCTCGAAGGGAATGCCCTGTTCGAGCTCGGAGAGCGGAATGCGATGGGCGGTCATTGCGGAGGCCTCCTGGGTCTGACGCGACCTTCGAGGGGCACCACGGCACTGGCACCCCGACGGCCTCCCCCTCTGTCATCTCAACCTGAGAGCTTCGCCGGTCCGCACCAAGGCGCTCCGGCTTTCACCGTCGGTGAGAGCGGAAGCCGTCGACACCCGCCCTGCTTTCCAGAGTGACCTCGTCCGTGCGGTACGTGTGCCTGAGAGATTCCGGGGAGGATTTGCTCCTTCGGCGTCTCCGGATCATTCCGGAGAACTCTCCCGCGCGGGGTCAACAGCCGCTTGCCAGACTACCAGCGAGGACGATGCAGGAGCCCTCGAGTGGGCCTTCGAGTGGCCGCCTCCCTGAATGTGCTCTTTTGTAGTGGCTACGGATGAGTTGCGACCAGTTGGAGGGACCGTGCAGACCGACATCGATCCGCGGAATCTGATCGGCCGCAAGGCGTTCGACCGCCATGGCGTCAAGATCGGCACGATCGACGAGATCTACCTCGACGACGCGACCGGCATACCGGAATGGGCGGCCATACGCACGGGACTGTTCAGCAGGGACGCGTTCGTCCCCCTGGAGCCCAGCGAGCTGGTGGAGGGCACGCTGCGAATCCCCTTCGACCGCGCCCTGATCAAGGAGGCCCCCGACTTCGGCGTCGGACGTCACCTCTCCCCCGAACAGGAGCTGCAGCTCTACCACCACTACGGCCTCGATGTGGCCGCACCTCCTCCGCCGCCGGACCGCGACTTCGGGCGTCTGGCGGGGTCCGACGGGGGTTGAGGCCCACCCGCCCGCACCTCCGGCGCCATTCGCCCCGTGTCCTGCCTCCGGCCCGTGTGACGCCCCGTGGGACGGTCGACAAGCGCTGTTGCAAGGCCGTCGAAAGCCGCCGTCAGGCCCCTTAGTCCCTCGGGGCGGCCGGCGGCTCCGCGGACTCGGGCACCCGCGTGACCAGGGGCAGCGGATCCGCCGGTTCCAACCGCGGATCGTCGGCGCGGAACGTGCGAACACGCCCCGGCTTCGAGTCGGGGGTCTCGAACCGTACGGTCACCCTGCCCAGCCCGCTGCCCTGCACCCAACCGTGCCCGTACTCCGAGTGCCGGACGTCGTGACCCGCACGCCAGACCCGCTCGGACGGGGTCCGCGCCCCCTCCTCAGCGGGTTCCTCCGCGTTCTCGGGCTCCAGGTGCTCCTCCGTGGAGACCTCGCCCGTAGCCAGATGCGCTTGGGCGAACAGATCCTCCTGCGTGTAGTCGGCGAGCCCGCTGACGCCCACCCCGAGCAGTCGCACCCCGCCGGTGGTGTCCACTGACTCCAGCAGCCGCGCGGTGGCCTCCCGCACCACCGTGGGGTCGTCCGTGGGCCCCCGCAGGGTGTCGGAGCGGGTCAGCGTCGAGAAGTCGTACCGGCGCACCTTCAGCACGATGGTCCGACCCGACAGCCCGGCCTCCCGCAATCGCCGCACACACCGGTCCGCGAGCCGCTGCACCTCCAGACCGATCCGGAGCCGGTCATGGATGTCCACGTCGTACGTGTCCTCGACCGATACGGACTTCGCTTCCCGCTCGGCCACCACCGGCCGCTCGTCGCGTGCCAGCGCCATGGCGTACAGCGCTTGCCCGTGGGCCTTGCCCAACAGCCGTACCAGCTCGTCCTCGCCCGCCTCTGCGATGTCGTCGACCGTGGTGATACCGGCCCGCCGCAGATGGTCCCCCGTCGCGGGGCCGACGCCCGGCAGCGTGCGCACCGGCATCGGACCGAGCAGCGCACGCTCGGTTCCCGGGCGTATCAGCACCAGGCCGTCCGGCTTGGCCTGCTCCGAGGCGATCTTCGCGAGCATCTTGGAAGCGGCGAGCCCCACCGAGCCCGTCAACCCGGTGACCGCCCGGATATCCGCGCGCAGCCGCACCCCCGCGAGCCGCGCCGACTCCTCGTCCCAGGCCGCTCCCCCGGCCTCCAGGTCCACGAACGCCTCATCCAGGCTCAGCGGCTCCACCAGCGGCGACAGGGTCCCCAGCAGCGCCATCACCTGCTCGCTGATCTCCCGGTAGAACCCGAAGCGCGGCACCAGATACGCGGCGTTCGGCGCGAGCCGGCGCGCCTGGGCCATGGGCATCGCGGAGTGCACCCCGAAGACCCGCGCCTCGTACGAGGCGGTGGCCACCACTCCGCGCGGCCCGAGCCCGCCCACGATGACGGCTTTACCGCGCAGGCTCGGCTTGGATGCCTGCTCCGCCGAGGCGTAGAAGGCATCCATGTCGAGATGCAGGATCGTGGGCGCGGTTCTCACATGTCCGATGCTGCCCTACACCACTGACAATGCGGCGGGCGCGCGGCGGCTTGCCCGCGACTGGACCGGAAGCCCCGCCGCACGGCACCCGTCCCAGGCCCTAGACAGCTCGGTTGCGCCGTCGAGCCAACTCGTCCGTGGCGTTGTGGCCGACAATGGTCTCGCCCGTGTCGACGCGCTCTCCGTGCAGATGGGACAGTGCTCTTTCCACGTCCTGCCACACGACACCCACGGCGATACCGAAGATGCCCTGACCGCCCTGGAGCAGCGCATGCACCTCGCCCGGGGACGTGCACTCGTAGACCGTCGCGCCGTCGCTCATCAGCGTCATCCGCTCCAGATCACGGAATCCGCGCTGCCGGAGGTGCTGGACGGCGGCACGGATGTTCTGCAGGGACACACCGGTGTCGAGGAACCGCTTGACGATCTTCAGTACGACGACGTCCCGGAAGCTGTATAGCCGTTGCGTCCCCGACCCGTAGGCGGGGCGTACGCTCGGCTCGACGAGACCCGTCCTTGCCCAGTAGTCCAACTGCCGGTAGGTGATGCCCGCGGCGGCGCACGCGGTGGGACCGCGGTAGCCGATGTGCTCGGAAGCCGCCTCTCCTTCACCCGGCACCGCCGTCGGCTGCTGAGGGTCGGAGTCGGCCAGGTCTCCGTGGTGGGGGTACCCCCCACTTGAGCGAAGCCGAGAGCTCGGGGAAGAAGACGGGCCGCTCTCCCCCAGTCTGCGTCCGGGGGCACCCCCAGCCGCACCGCCGCCGCTGCTACTCACGCCGACCTCCGTCCTCGACTGCCCTCTCGACGGTAGGCAGTCACCAGGGGTGCGTCAACGATCGCCACACTCGGCACGCCGAGTGATAATCACCCTAGGAGTGGTTTCCCGTGCCCTTCCGCGGGGAAAGGCTAGCCGAATGTTCTGGCGGTGGGCCGAGGGGACGTCGCCCCGGTCACTGGCGTATAACGCCTCACCCGCAGCCGTCCGCCCCGTCGAGAGCATCCGGCCCGAAGGAAACCGCTGCTCGATCGCGCGTTCGCCGCTCCGAGCCCTCCCGAGTCGGCTCTTCGGCTGCGTTCGCCCCGAAACGGCCTCAGGCCCAGCCGGCACCGGTGAGACCCGCCGCTCAGCCCGGAGTCCCGTACCACTCGGCCGACCAAGCCCTCAGGTGCACCGTGCCTGTCAGCCAGGCACTTCGCAGACCACCGCGTCACTGGCTGCTCGTACCGAAGTCCTCCGGCGAGATCTGGTCGAGGAACTCGCGGAACTTCTCGACCTCGTCCTCCTGCTCGTCGGGGATCGCGATACCTGCGTCGTCGAGCACGCCGTCACTGCCGTAGATCGGCGTTCCCGTGCGCAGCGCCAGCGCTATGGCGTCGGACGGGCGGGCACTCACCTCGACACCGCTGGCGAAGACCAGCTCCGCGTAGAAGACGCCTTCACGCAGGTCCGTGATGCGCACTTCCGTGAGCTCCTGACCGACGGCCTCCAGCACGTCCTTGAACAGGTCGTGGGTCAGCGGTCGCGCGGGGGCCATGCCCTGCTGGGCGAAGGCGATCGCCGTCGCCTCCCCGGGGCCGATCCAGATGGGGAGGTAACGGTCGCCTCCCACTTCACGCAGGAGCACGATCGGTTGGTTGGAGGGCATCTCGACCCGGACACCTACGACATCGAGCTCATTCACACAGCAACCCTAGGCCGTGCTCGGGATGTTTGGGTAGTCGGGCACGGAACGGCTGGACGATCCGCCGACGGCAAGCCCCGTGGTTCAGGGGTGTCGCACACCCAACGCGGAGCGCACCAGTGCCGCGTGCAGTTTCACCGCGAGCCCCGCCAGTTCCTTCGTCCGGGCCTCGGCGTGCGCTCTGGTCTGCGGATTGCGGTGCAGCCTCAGCGGGGCCACGACCTGGTCCACGAGGCCCGCCTCGCGGTCCGCAGCGGCCTTCATGACCCGCAGATGGCGCGGCTCGATCCCGTGACGGCCCAGTTCGGCCACGAGGGTGGCCACCGTGACGGCCTCGGCGTCGTACGTCCCGTCCGGCAGCGGCACGAGGAGACCGTACGACTCCCACTCCTTGAGCTGCTCCCCGCTGATCTCGACGGCCGCGAGCAGTGCCTCGCGGCCGATCCGCGCGACCGTGGGTGCTTCGGGGTCGCTCAGAAGACCGCCGTGCACCTCCGTGTCCGGCGCGTCGCGCTGCTGGCGGCCCAGGGACGGCAGCCACACCTCCTCGCCCCGCTCCAGGGCGTCAAGGTGCTCCCGGATGACCTTCAACGGCAGGTAGTGGTCCCGTTGCATCCTCAGCACCCGAGCAAGGCGCTCGACGTCATGGGCAGTGAACTTGCGGTATCCCGAGGGGGTGCGTTGCGGCTCGATGAGCCCCTCGGACTCCAGGAAGCGGATCTTGGAGATGGTGACTTCGGGGAACTCCTCGCGCAGCACGTTCAGCACCGTGCCGATGCTCATCAGCCGGTTGTCCGCGGCGGCGGTGCCGCTATTGGCACCGCCGCTCGGTGTGTGACGCATGGACCCTTCCCTGGCGGGTCAGATACCCCGCTGGCTCGCGTAGAAGACCAGCCTGTACTTGCCGATCTGCACCTCGTCGCCGTTGTTGAGGGCGACCTGGTCGATGCGCTCACGGTTGACGTACGTGCCGTTGAGGCTGCCGACGTCGGCGACCGTGAACATGCCGTCCGGACCGCGACGGAACTCCACATGCCGACGCGACACGGTCACATCGTCCAAGAAGATGTCGCTCTGGGGGTGGCGCCCCGCCGTGGTCAGATCGCTGTCCAGCAGGAAGCGGCTGCCCGAGTTGGGGCCACGTCGCACCACCAGCAGTGCCGAACCGAGCGGCAGCGCGTCGACGGCCGCCTGCGCCTCTGGGGAGAGCGTCGGCATCGGCGTCTGTCCGGTGGCCTCCGCGTCGTAGGCCTCCAGGCCGGAGATGGAGATCGTGGAGGTCGTCTCCGACGCGCGCTCCGGCACCGCACCCGCTCGAAGCGGCGCGCCGCAGTTGGAGCAGAAGCGGCTGCTTTCCGCGCTTTGGTGACCACACCTCGAACACACCAGGGCCGACATGTTCCCGAAACCTATGCGGCCGGACGCGGCAGGGTCAACAGACGGCGCGCCCTGACCTCCCGGAATGTCACCACCCGGACCAGTGACCTGGTCCCGGAACAACGGGCGCTGGCCCTCCACGTCTCCCGGCTGTGCGCGATGGCGGGCAGTCGTGTCGTTGCCCCCTCGGGCGCTTTTGCCGAACAACTTCGCAAACAACTTCACGGGCGATTCCCCTTGACCGAAACAGACCCGCCCGTGGGGCAGGACGAACCCTGATTGCATACACCGGCCGACCCGGACATCCTCACAACGTCCGTATCCACCAGACAGTTTCCACCACGCACCACCCATTTGGTGCGCCGACCCCCCGCAACCTCATGCCCCCGTCGGACGGCCTCCATGCGCCCCCGGTTCATTGGGAGGACGACCGAGAGTAGTCAGGCTGCTTCGCCGCTCGCAAGGCGTCAACGACGATCTTCGTTGAACGTTCCACGGCGACCGTGGCCTGCTCCTTTTCAAGAGTCTGCACCACGCCTCCGGGGATGTTGAGCGCCGGCTCGAGGTCCTGCGGCTTGCCGATGACCTTGAAACGATAGGGCTGGGTGATCTTGTTCCCGTCGATGCTCACAGTCTTTCCGGAGCCCGACAGATAGGTGCCGGCGACCACGCGTACGCCATTCACCTGGATCGCCTCGGCGCCAGCCGCGCGCAGTTCCTGGATCGCGTCGAGCAGCATGTTCGCCTGGACCGTTCCCTTCGTGTCCTCGATGGTCATCGTGATGCCGGGTCCCTGTGCGGCCACCGTGCCCGCAAGGATGCCGAGTTGTCTCTCCTTCTCGGCGGTCTGCTTGCGGGCTTCCTCGGCCCGGTCCGAGCTGTTCTCCAACTCGGCCCGCTGATCTTCGAGACCCTGCTTCTCGTCCTGAAGACGCTGTGTGCGGTCATCCAGTTCATCGAGGATGCGCACCAGATCTTCCTGGCGTGCGCCGCGCAGAGCGCTGCTGTCGTCACTGTTGGAGGCGACCTGGACGGCCAGGCCGAAGCCGAGACCGAACAGCAGTAGTGCGACGATGAGTTGGGCACGTGTGACGCGCGGCGGCCACAACCCGTTCACCAGGCGCTGACGGCCCGTCAACGTCACTCCGGAGTCCTTGCCGGTCTCCGTCCCCGGGGCTGCAACCGGCACCTCCTGCGGGAGTTCCCTGCGCAGCCGGTGTTCAGGGGTCCTTTGTTGCTGCTCGGGCGTCTCGTCCGCGTTGCTCATCGGCCTCACGCCCGGAACACGTGTCGGCGGATCGCCGCGGCGTTGGAGAAGATCCGGATACCGAGGACGACCACGACGCCAGTGGACAGCTGCGCCCCGACGCCCAACTTGTCTCCCAGGAACACGATCAGCGCGGCCACCACCACGTTCGACAGGAACGACACCACGAAGACCTTGTCGTCGAAGATGCCGTCGAGCATGGCCCGCAGACCGCCGAACACGGCGTCGAGCGCCGCCACCACGGCGATCGGAAGGTAAGGCTCGACGACCGCCGGAATCTCGGGCCGGACCAACAGGCCGACCACGACTCCCACGACGAGGCCCAGTACGGCGATCACGATGTGCCCTTCTCTGTGCTCGGATGTGCTGTGCGGACGATCACACTAGGTGCGGCGGGCAGCCGGACGTCGTCCTGGGCGGAGATGCCGGTCCGGATCCCGTAGTTCTCCTGCAGCGCATGCAGATACAGCCCGTCGGCGCTGTCCTGGAACCTGGTGCTGAGTCGTTCCCCGTCCCCCACCGCGAGCACCGTGTACGGCGGTACCAGCGGCCTGTTGTCGACCAGTATCGCGTCGCCCGCGGCCCTGATGGCCGACAGCGCCGTCAACCGTTGTCCGTTGATCGCGACCGCCTCGGCGCCCGATTCCCACAGCCCGTTGACCACGCGCTGCATGTCGCGGTCCTTTACGCGTCCGGTGTCGGAGAAGCCGGAGGTCCCCCGCGGATTGCCGTTGCCTCCGGTGGTGGCTTCCTTGGAGTCGTTCACGACGAGCTTCACGCCTGGGCCGTGCACCGCGACGGCGCCCGACAGAATGCCGACGAGGTCGGCTCGGCCGCCGCCCCCGGCCTTCTTCAGGGCTTCCCGCTGCCGTGCGTTCACGTCGCCGCGCAATTTGTCGACGGTGCCTTCGAGCTTGTCGGCGGTCGTGGTCTCGCGCTGGATTCGGTCGATGAGTTCCTGGCGCTCCTTGGCGACCGTCGGGGCTGCTACGCGCGCCTGCGCGGCACCCACGGTCACCACGACGGCGGCGAGGACAAGTCCGGCTGCGAGACCGAGTTTGGCCCGCACCGTCCTGGGCTTGTCACCGGTTCCCTCCGACTGTTTCCGGGCGGCAGCCTCGGCGTATCCGTCGTCGAGGCTGTGATCCATGACGTTGGTGAGCAACGACATGGACGCGTCCGGGCGCGAGACGCGCGCGGGTGTGCTCCGATCGGGGGGCGGCTGCGGCATGCCGCACATCGTCGCACGTCGCGTGCGATACCTCCGAATGGCCCTACCAGCGTGCCGGACAGGCCCCCTTGGGGAGGCCCGTCCGGCATACGCGCGTACTGCGTGTTTTACCGACCGGCGCTGTCCACGACCGCGGACCACTCGTCGAGCAGGGCCTTGGCGGATGCGTCGTCGGGCCCCTCGGCCCACAGATGGGTGACGGCCTCGGCGGGGTCCGGCAGCACCAGCACCCACCGCCCGTCGGTCTCCACGACCCGCACGCCGTCCGTCGTGTCGACGAAGCGGTCCCCGGCTGCCTCGACAACGCGGCGCATCACAAGTCCCTTGACGGCCCAGGGAGTCGCGAGATCGCGCTGGAGGACGTGCGCGCGCGGGATCCGCGCGTCGATCTGGCTCAGGGTGAGCTGCGTCCGCGCCACCAGCCCGATGAGCCGTACGAACGCGGCCGTACCATCGAAGACGCTGCTGAACTCCGGCACGATGAACCCGCTGCGCCCGTCGCCGCCGAAGATGGTCGACTCCTCCCGGCCCACGCGCGTGAGGTCGTCGGGCGAGGTGGTCGTCCACTCGACCTGGGTTCCGTGGTACGCCGCCACCTGCTCGGCGATCCGGGTCGTCGTCACCGGCAGCGCGACCTTCCCGCTGCGCCGCTCCGCGGCCACCAGGTCGAGCATCACCAGCAGTGCCCGGTCGTCCTCGACGATCCGCCCCTTCTCGTCGACGAGCGAAAGCCGCTCTCCGACGGGGTCGAATCGCACGCCGAACGCGGCCCGTGACGAGGCGACGATCTCACCGAGCCGTACGAGCCCCGACCTCCGCGCGTCAGCGGTCTCCGTGGGTCTTGACTCGTCGAGACCGGGATTGATCGTCAGGGAGTCCACACCGAGCTTGCCGAGCAGGCTGGGCAGGACGAGCCCGGCGCTGCCGTTCGACGCGTCCACGACGACCTTGAGCCCCGACTCGGTGATCCCCGAGGTGTCTACGCTGCGTAGCAGGGACCCGGTGTACGAGTCGAAGACGCTGGACGGGAAGTACAGGTCTCCTATCTCACCGGGGAAGGCCCGCCGGTACTCCTGCCGCGCGAACATCCGGTCCAGTTTCCGCTGACCGGCTTGCGACAGATCGCCACCCTGCCCGTCGAAGAACATGATGTCGACGGAGTCCGGTACACCCGGCGATGTCCGGATCATGATCCCGCCGGCGCTGCCCCGCGCGGTCTGTTGACGGGCGACGGGCAGCGGTACGTTCTCCAGGTCACGGACGTCGATGGCGCTGGCCTGCAGCGCCGAGATGACCGCACGCTTCAGCGCTCGCGCACCCCGGGAGTGGTCGCGGGCGGTGGTTACCGTGGACCCCTTCTTGAGCGTGGTGGCGTACGCACCGGCCAGCCGTACGGCCAGTTCGGGTGTGATCTCGACGTTCAGGATTCCGGACACACCACGTGTGCCGAAGAGGTGCGCCTGGCTGCGGGACTCCCAGATGACCGAGGTGTTGACGAAGGCGCCGGCCTCGATGGTCTTGAACGGATAGACCCGGACGTTGCCCTGGACGATCGACTCCTCACCGATGAGGCACTCGTCGCCGATGACGGCGCCGTCCTCGATCCGGGCCGCACGCATGATGTCGGTGTTCTTTCCGACCACGCAGCCGCGCAGGTTGCTCTGCTGGCCGATGTACACGTTGTCGTGGACGACGGCCTTGTGCAGGAAGGCCCCGCTCTTCACGACGACGTTCGAGCCGACGACAGTGTGCTCACGGATCTCGGCCCCGGCTTCGACCTTGGCGTAGTCGCCGACGTAGAGGGGACCGCGCAGGACTGCGTCAGGGTGCATCTCCGCGCCCTCTGCCACCCATACACCCGGGGAGATCTCGAAGCCGTCGATCTCGACGTCGACTTTGCCTTCCAGGACGTCTGCCTGCGCCTTCACATAGCTCTCGTGTGTGCCGACATCCTCCCAGTAGCCCTCGGCTACATAGCCGTAGACCGGCTTGCCCTCCTTCATCAGCTGGGGGAAGACATCGCCGGACCAGTCCACGGGCACATCGGGCTCGACGTAGTCGAAGACCTCGGGCTCCATGACGTAGATGCCGGTGTTGACGGTGTCGGAGAACACCTGGCCCCAGGTCGGCTTCTCCAGGAAGCGTTCGACCTTTCCTTCTTCGTCGACGATGGTGATGCCGAATTCCAGCGGATTGGGTACGCGCGTCAGACAGACGGTGACCAGCGCGCCCTTTTCCTTGTGAAAACTGATCAGCTCGGTGAGGTCGAAGTCGGTCAGAGCGTCACCGGAGATCACAAGGAAGGCGTCGTCCTTGAGTGCCTCCTCGGCGTTCTTGACGCTCCCGGCGGTACCGAGTGGCTTCTCCTCATTGGCATAGGTGAGCTCCATCCCGAGCTCCTCGCCATCACCGAAGTAGTTCTTGACCAGTGAGGCCAGGAACTGGACTGTGACGACGGTCTCGTTGAGCCCATGCCTTTTCAGCAACCGCAGCACGTGCTCCATGATCGGGCGGTTGACCACCGGCAGGAGCGGCTTGGGCATGCTTGAGGTCATGGGGCGAAGACGTGTGCCTTCGCCTCCCGCCATTACGACGGCCTTCATGTCGGAAGCGTCCTCCTCGAAGAGACGACGGTTCAGCCGACTTCACCCGTCTAGATTGTCCCGCAGTTTCCCCGCGCGGGCCATCGAGCCGCTACGACGGGCTCAATCGGCCATGGTGTCCGCCCTGACAAGGCGGCGGACCTGCACCACGTAGAGGACTCCTGCCCACCAGTACAGCGTTGTACCCCACCCGGCGAACGCCCATCCGAAAATGGCGGCGAGTGACGCGATCCATCCGGTTCCGTCGCTGAGAAGCAGCAGCGGGAAGGCATACATGAGGTTGAAGGTCGCTGCCTTCCCCAGGAAGTTCACCTGGGGCGGCGGATAGCCGTGGCGCCTGAGAATGCCCACCATCACCAGCAGAACCAGCTCTCGAGCCACAAGTACCGCGGTCAGCCAGAGGGGCAGAATCCCGCGCCAGGTGAGACCGAGGAGCGTCGATGCGATGTACAGACGGTCGGCCGCCGGATCGAGGAGCCGGCCGAGGCTGCTGATCTGGTTCCAGCGCCGGGCGAGCTTGCCGTCCAGGTAGTCGCTGACGCCGCTCAGCACGAGCACCAGGAGCGCCCAGCCGTCGCTCTGGGGCCCGCCGAACTCGGGCCTGAGGATCAGCCACAGGAAGATGGGGACGCCGACGAGCCGCGCCATGCTGAGGATGTTCGGGATGGTGAGGACTCGGTCCGTCTGGACGCGGGTCTCCTGGACCTCCACCCGGGGGCCTCCTGTGGGAAACGAGCCAACAATGCCTCCTGACCTTACCCGCCGGGTTCACACCATGGTACGGAGGGGTTGCGCAGGATTTCCGGGCCAGAAAAACAAAAAACTCCGGCTCTTGGGCGAAATACCCAAGAGCCGGAGTTACAAAAGGAGTTCGGCGGCGTCCTACTCTCCCACAGGGTCCCCCCTGCAGTACCATCGGCGCTGTAAGGCTTAGCTTCCGGGTTCGGAATGTAACCGGGCGTTT